>CAJQNS010000218.1 GCA_905479735.1 uncultured Desulfofustis sp. | reverse complement strand
CGATCGCGCCTATAGAAACAGGCAGAGCTGGACCTCGATGTCAATTCTCAATTCAGCCCGCATGGGTAAATTCTCTTCGGATCGCTCGATCAAGGATTACTGCAGAAAAATCTGGGAAGTGGAACCGTTCCCCGTAGATCTCAAGTGGCAGCGACTTCCGGACGAGGGTGTGTTTTTCGGACCCAGATCGTAACGCTCTATTCTCTCATCGTGAAAATTAAAGAGTGGTCGGGCTTTACCGGAACTAGCTGATCCTATCATTCTCTTGATGGGTTCTCAGTGCTGCATTTTTATTAAAACCACGGATATCATCGACATCTAGCAAGACAGGGTCGGGTCGCTCAAAATAGGTGCTATTCTATTCTGCTGATACGTAAGTACATTAATTCAAAGCGGACCAGGAGAACACATCCAAACCACAACCTTACTAATTCAAGAAGTGAACGGACAACCGCGAGAAGGAATCATTTGTTGTGGTATTCTGCCAGGCGGGCCAGCAGGTTTTTATCGCCGGTATTGAGATCAGTGGAAAATCTTCGTATCATAGTAATTTCCAACCAACCAGACTGAGGTCTCCCTTGTCGTTCAAACGGTCAAAAAAAGCTGAGGGGTTCTAAAATGCAAAAGATCACAATGCAAGAAGTTGAGCGTCACAATACTCCTGACGACTGCTGGGTCGTAATAAACGGCAAGGTTTACGATTTATCAGAATTTCGCAAGGGGCACCCCGGAGGATCGAAAATAATCACGGATAATGCCGGGAAAGACGTATCCAACCTGTTCAATGATGTCCACCCGAAGGATATTGTTGAGCGACTCCTCTCGCCCGAAGCCTGTGTCGGCGTTCTCGATGAAACAACGATCGACCCTGAAAAACATGTCGTTGCTGCCGAGAAAAAAGCTCCCTCGCGAGGCCTGCAAGAATCTACAGCGGCTGCGACCGATGCTCACCAGAATCAACAATGGGAAAAGCCGCCAATTGACACCATGCTGAACACCTTTGATTTTGAGAACGTCGCGGCCCGCACGATGACGGAGGAAGGCTGGGGCTACTACTCATCCGGTGCCGATGATGAGATTACACTTCGCGAAAACCATACCGCCTTCCAGCGTATCTGGTTCAAGCCGCGCATCCTGATAAATGTCAAAACCATTGATCTATCGACTTCCATACTTGGGGTTAAATCTTCCTTCCCCCTGTATTTCTCCGCGACTGCACTGGGCAAGCTGGCGGATGAAGACGGTGAACTGGCTATTTCGCGGGCGGCAGCCAAAAGCGATGTGGTCTATATGCTGCCCACCTTATCTTCCTACACCCTTGATGAAATGCTGGAAGTACGCCAACCGGGTCAAGTCCAATTCGCTCAATTGTATGTAAATGCGCAAAGGGAACGCACCAAAGAATATGTCCAGCGGCTTGAGAACGGTGGAGCAAAAGCTCTATTCGTTACGGTTGATGCACCGCAGCTGGGGCGTCGCGAAAAAGATATGCGAAATAAATTCACCAAAAACACCGATGTGCAAAAAGGTGAAGAGGTCAACCGCAGTGAAGGTGTGGCCAGGGCGATCAGTGAATTTATTGACCCGAGCTTATGCTGGGAGGATATCACCTGGCTTAAAAGCTTCACGAAACTGCCTATTATCCTTAAAGGTGTCGGTGGTGGTCTGGACACTGTCATGGCATACAAAATGGGGTGTGCAGGCGTTGTTCTGTCAAATCATGGAGGCCGACAACTAGATACGGCCCGGTCGGCAATTGAAATACTGCCGGAAGCCGTTGAGGCGCTCAATACCCATGACGCCGACTGGAGGTCTCGATTTGAGGTGTTTGTGGATGGCGGCATTCGGCGCGGCACTGACATCTTCAAGGCCCTGGCCCTCGGTGCAACTGCTGTTGGCATCGGCCGCCCGGTGCTCTATAGCCTGGCGGCCTACGGTCAGGCTGGTGTTGAAAGGATGTGCTCTCTTTTCAAAGACGAATTGACCATGGTGATGCGCTTGATGGGCACCCCAACGATTGCAGATATTACCGAAGATCATGTGCTCTACAGTAATTTAATGACCCATGTGCCTGCCCAGGCTCGTGATCATCTTCAACTTGACACCTATGAACCTCTGAGACCGGCCATAAAAATGTAAAATGGACAAAGTAATAGTTACCTATCAAATGCCGGGTGGCAGGATTGTTGAAATAGCCCGCAGATAGCCAAGTTTAGCAACATGGGACATGGAGATATGAAAACCATTGTATTAAAAGCTAAGGAAATCGGTGAAATAAAGGCAAAATTGTTAACCGACACCGCACCCGACACATGTGCTAAAATCTGGGAAGCTCTTCCTCTGGAAGTCAATTTATCAACCTGGGGAGACGAACTGTATGGAACTATTCCAGTGGATATCGATGCAGAGAACCCTCGTGAAGAATTTGAGGTTGGGGATATTGCCTATTGGCTGCAAGGCTCAGGGTTCTGCATATTATATGGCCGCACCCCGGCAAGTACCAGCGCTAAACCCCGGTTGATTTCACCGGGTAATCTTTTTGCCAGAATCGAAGGTGATGTCAGTGTCTTCAAGAGTCTTAAGGGCTTATCTCTGACCATTGAGCGGGGCGAAGAATCAGGGTGAGATTCATCCTGATTCTCTGCTTTTGATGACAAGTCGAGCCTTTTGCAAAACTAAGATTTTCGTTCAAAATCAAGGCATGCGAGAAATTTTACCACAGGCATATGATTGATATTCCGAGGATAAAATTTTGAGCATAACGCAGAGTTTGGGCGAAAAGATTGTTTTGCAAATG
>CAJQNS010000217.1 GCA_905479735.1 uncultured Desulfofustis sp. | reverse complement strand
CCAATACTGCATTCTTTGAGGCTGAGCCCCTGCCATCCAAAGGGATAGTGCAGTTTATGCGGCGGCATATAAGGCTCAGCCACATCCACTCTAAAGCCAAACCTGCTGTAATATTCAGGGTCACCATAAACAAAGATAATTTGAACACCCATTGTCGATAGTTGCTGCACACCGCTTTCTATTAGTTTTGAGCCAATGCGACACTTCTGATAATCGGGCTTTACTGCCAGAGGCGCTAAAATATATCCCAGGAAGTTCTCATTGTTGCGGCTGGTCACGGGACTGAAGGCCACGTGGCCAGCCGCAACCCCATCGTTTTCAGCCACCAGAGATAGTACCCGGGGAACTGCATTCTCTGCGAGCAGATTGACGGCCAGTTCAGCAACAAGTTCTCTTTCGCTTGCTTCGAAGGCAGACCAATGGATCTTGTAGACATTGTCCCGATCAAGATTTGTCGCTGCTCTGATATGCATGCTTTGCTGCGAACCATTGATTAAAATGACTGGTCCCCCTTTGAGTCAGGGAATCGGGACAGTGAAGATTGAGCCCAGTTGTACGGTAGTATTAAAAGTTTACGCTATATGCCCGGACAGGCTGGCGAAAACCCTTCAACGACACTTCACCTATATCAAGTAACGTCTCCGTGCCTTCATAGTGATCAGCAATAAACTCAGATATCACTATCTGCTCTGGATCGGCAAAACCGCATAGCCGCGCCGCCAGTTGGACGGCACTTCCGAAAAGATCACCGTGATCCTCGATAGGCTCTCCAGCACTAATGCCAATTCGCACATACAGTTCTTGATCAGTGCTCGTACGATTGTGATCCTTAAATTTTTTCTGAATCTCAATGCCACAGGCGACTGCATCGTCTGAAGAGACAAAGGAGGCCATAATACCGTCACCGGTGTGTTTCACTTCACTACCCCGATACTGCCTGAGCGCATTACGGGTAATCGCGTTGTGAATGTTAAGAAGGTGCAGAGCCCTGGTATCACCAAATTTTGAAGTCATGAGGGTTGAATCCTTCAGATCCGTGAACATGATCACCCGAAATGCACTATCGACTTTGTTTTCAGCGGCAGAGGAAGCCTTGGTGGGATCATCAATTCGCCCTAAAAAAGCCTCAACTACATTGGGATCCACTTCTATGATTTCATGAGGGATATCTCCATGGGCTTCATCGTGGGCATTCTGAATAGAATTTTTATCAGGGGCGTCAACAAGGCAGAAGGCGGTACATCTTTTTTCGTCGAACCAGTAGGTAAGAAATTTAACCCCATGTTTGTTTTGAGTTTTCAGGTCCTTTTCATGGGCATTGGAGATGGCATGATGAGTCGCTCCCTCGATGAAATGGCGGTCCATAAATATCGGCATAACTCCTCCCCTGAAAAGCTGTGGTCATCTGCAGAATTGCAAGATTTGTTTTGCAAAACAATAACTCTGCCGGGATACCAGTCAACCAAATGACCCGGTCGATCCTGAGAAACTCAAGGGATTGAAAGTGGTGATAAAAAATTCGGGTAGCACATCAGAAAAAGCCCGGAAAGGCGAGAGGGCTGAAGGGAGTCAGCCCTCTCCATGCTAGAAAAGCGGTTGATATGGCATCAGATATTTCTAGCAGTCATAAAATCTTTCGGTCATACCATTGCCTGAACACTTTAAGTCAAACTGTTGTCAGGCTGTGACGGAAACCTCTGAACCTGCATTTATCGCTTTACTCTCTTGTCCTGCCACCGGCTTAAAAGCACCAAACATGGAGTACAATAACCCGAAACAAGCGACAAACAGTGGCAGAATAATAAAGCTTACAACGGGTAAAAACCACAGCCCAACAACAACCTGGTCAACTCCGATCATGATTAAATCCCCCCTAATTACTTAGCGTTAGTAAATAAACCTGAGAATATCTTATCGTCACAGGAAAACCAATGCAATAGGCATAAATACCTAATTTCGAGCACTTACATATTTTTCACCACATTGTAGCACCAAAACTCCTTGATTCTAATTATTAATATATAATACAGCTACTTAACTTGTATCTTGGTTGAAACAAGCCGGATCTCTGTTGTGCATGTTGTGCTCGCAGTGCCAGGCCGCGCCGGAGCCCCCTTCCACGAGCCGGCCCGAGTGACAAACTGACCACTGAATTTCCAAAATGGCGGTAAATCAGAGTGCTGCAGATCAACCAGGGACTTGGTTCAACCAGTTTAGTTAAAGTGTTTGGCAAAGAGATGTCGCAGGAAACAACTGACAAAAATATTGCCGGTGTGCGCTTTGGGCCTTTTATGCCCCAGAGCGCTTTCGCTAAATGCAGAAAAAATTTATATCTTTTTGTAATAATTTTCTCGAATGCCGAACTTTCAGCAGTTTTAAGGCCTCTAACATGTTCTTGTGATCCAAGGATTAATGGGACCAATGATTATCATCTGCAATGACTCCGGTCGGATCGATTCGGCCGTTTACGGCGGGCTCCTCGGAGATACTCTTCTAATTAACTCCCTCTTTCATCCAGGGGACAGCTTGTAAAATGATCCGGATTAATGATTGCACAATATCGGTATACATATAATTCTGTCGGTAGCCTGGTATGCTGAAGAGCGGGTAGAATATTTCGGCTCTCATCCGCCGATGCTTGGTAACTTAAACCACCTCCCAGGAGCCAATGAAAATAGCAATCATCTCTGATATCCACGGGAACCTGGAGGCATTAAAGGCCGTTCTCTCGGATCTGGAGATATTCCACCCTGACAGGATAGTCTGCCTCGGCGACTTGATCGGCTACGGTCCAGATCCGGAAGCTGTCATCAACACGATTGGCGACCTTGGAATCACCTGTGTCCTGGGCAACCATGAGGCGGCATTGACCTCTGAGAAGGAATTGGGCTGGCTCAATTTTCTGGCCCGTGAAAACAATATTGACACCAAGGCCCTGCTTTCGGAGAAGAGCCTGGCTTTCTGCACCTCGCTGCCAAGATCGGTCAGTTTCGAAGATGCGCGCTTCGTGCATGGCTGCCCCCCCGATTCGATTCTCAAATATCTCTATATGCTGGGTGATGAGGAGATAGCCGAACTGCTCAAAACATTACCGGAAAGTCGATTTTTCGTTGGTCACACCCATGAACTGCAGATAATCATGGTCGGCCGGAGCGAAATTTCCCGAACCAAACTCACGGAAGGAAGCTTGAAACTAGATGAGGACAAAACCTATCTAATCAATGTCGGCAGTGTCGGCCACCCCCGCGGCGGTAACTCCAAAGCAAAATATGTCCTCTGGGATAGCGAAGACGGGACTCTGGAAGTACGGGGCGTGCCCTACCCGGCCCAGCTGACGGCCGAAAAAATAATTGCCCGTGGATTTCCCAGAGCCTATGCCATGTGCATCTGCCCGTCGTTCTCGTCACCATCAAAATAATAATTGGAGTCGGAAAATTTCCAGACCGGCGCCGGCCTAATTCAAGAAAATACCAATGAAAACAGATGAATAAGATAGGTCGATACGAGATAATCGGTCGCCTTGGCCGGGGTGGGATGAGCACGGTCTACAAGGCACGGGCCCCGATAACCCAGCGCATCGTTGCCCTCAAGGTTCTGAAGCCGCGTGATGAAATATTCGAGGACCTGGTGGGCTGGCAGAAGCTCAAGGAACTCTTTATCGAAGAGGCCAGGATCATGGGGGCAATCACCCATGATCATATCGCTAAAGTAATTGATGCGGACCTCGCCGATGACACCCCTTTTATGGTCCTGGAATACTTCTCCCACTCCATCGGCGACTTTATCGGTGAAGCCTATAAGGTTGAGCAGGATACCCGGGTTATCAGCATTCCGCGTTCCTACATGTATATCAGCCAGGCGCTTAAAGGACTGGAACGGCTGCATTTCGCCGGCGTCGTACACCGGGATATCAAACCCTACAACATGATGATAACCAACGATGACCGGGTAAAAATCATAGACTTTGGGCTCTCCCGGGTCCACGGAGAGGAGTCCCTGGCGATTCCTGGAATGCAGGTTGGCTCACCTTACTACGCCGCGCCCGAGCAGATGTCCACTCCGGAAGCTGCCGATGGCCGGGCAGACCTGTTCAGCCTGGGAGTTTTGATGTACCGGATGCTCACCGGAAAACTGGTTGAACTGACCCAAGGGAAAATCAAACCGCCGAGTCAGTTAAATTCTGATTTAAGTGAGTCCTGGGATACATTTTTGGCAAAAGCCCTCGCTGCTAAAGTGGGCAATCGATTCTACAGTGCCCAGGAGATGGCCTTGGCGCTGGATAAGGTCTTCAGCAAATGGCAAACCGATTCAGCCGCAACCTGCCAGTGGTATAATCCGGCAACGCAGCAACAGCCGCCCTCCCCATGCTTGAGATCAGAACCAACCCGATTGATGTATAAGGACATCAGGCGGGAACTGCAGCTCGACAGCCTTTTCCGTCCCCTGCACTTTTATCAGCATCAACTCCAGGTCATAAGCACCTTGATGCTCCATGATTCGCACACCGGCCTGCACTGGCAGCGCCAAGGGTCCGGTTATACTCTGGACTGGCAACAGGCTCACACCTACATAGACTACCTCAACAAACAGAAATTTCAGGGTAAATCAACCTGGCGTCTACCGACCATGGAAGAGCTTCTCACCATTTTGCGCCCACCTACTGTGGAGCGGGATATCTGTCTCGATCCAAGTTTCGCGCCCACCATTCACTGGCTCTGGTCGGCCGACTACTGCAATAAGAAACAGGCCTGGATGGCAGATATTGTCGAGAGCTACATCGGCCGGCAGGACCTGGATGGCACCGCCTCGGTGTGTGCGGTAAGCAACTGATAATCTTCGAGTTATAGAGTAACAGGTTTTCCTCGCAGATTGTTCACATCGGCAGGGCTTCTCGACGCCTTGATGAAAGGTCTTTCAATATACGAGTAGGTGAATGCCGATAAGGCATAACTGGCGAGACCGGCCATGATGAAAAGCGGTATCTCGATGGGATAATAATCTGTGAAATAGGTTGATATTCCCCGGACAACGCTGATCATCATAGGGTGCACGAGGTAGAAGCTGAAACCGACCAGACCGACCGCCCGGAGCGGTAGAAAATTCATAATCGAATCGAGCAGTGAGTTTCCCGACAACAGGGTGATAAGGATGAGCAAACCAGCTCCGAGACCGAACCAGCCACTTCGGGTCACGGCATCTATATGTTCAAGACCCGGGACCAGATGGGCCGAGATCACTAAACAGACGACGAGGAGCAGCAACCCGCTGCCGGACAGGATGCGCTTGACAGCTGGTCGACTGAGCTGTTCACCAAAGGAACCCTGCAGCCAGGGATAGGCGTAGGCCATGCAGATGCCGGTGAGGAAGATCCCCAGCATAGGCCGCATGGTGACGTTGTTACCGTAGAGCGGAATCACATCGATGGTTATAAATCGGTTGGCAACAAAGGCGAGCAGGCCTATAAAGATGATCGACGGCCAGAGCCGCTTCCTGGCCAGAGGCACGTTGGCAATCATGACAAGCGGCAGGAGCAGATAGAAGAACATCTCCTGGGCTACTGTCCAGTAGTGTCCATCGGCCTGGAGAAACAGGTAGTGCCTGATAGCCACGTCAAACTTGCCGAGGAACAGGATTGTCACCGTAATCATGACGTAATACATGGGCACGATGCGCTTTATCCTGCGGGTAATGTAGCGGCCCAGGTAAGCAGGAGAGAGGGCCCGGTCCGGCTGACGGATGAACGGGCTGGTCAGCAGGAATCCGCTTAGACAGAAAAACAGCCAGACACCGAAAATCCCGCTGCCCTTCAGCACACCGCTATGTTGGCCAAGGACGAGCAGGGCTGCCAGTCCCCTTATTCCGTCCAGGGCACCTAGGTTCACCCCGGATGACGGCTTTTTACTGTTGATGTCGGCAAAGGCCGGGAAAGTCCTGAGCGTTTGGGTTACAAGAAAAACGTAGAACAAGATTGCCAGGATCAGGGGCAGCGCTGTCCCGATAAAGAAATTTGTCAGAATGAGATCGTCTTTCAGTACCAGGTAAGGATCCTCCGATGTTGTGCTGATGCGCACATGATCATCGGCCAGGGTAAATGAGTCTATATTGGTTCCAGGCGCGAAAGAGCTATAAATTTCGTTGTGGTCGAATTCTATATCTGGGCCATAGTAACTTGTCAGTACGAAGGAATATAGTTTCACCTCGCCGGGTTCGGACCCGGTGTCCAGCCGCAGCTTCCTAACCACATGATCTTCGAGGTCAACCGTCCGGATGGAGCGCAGGCCGGCTCTAAACCCTTTGGAGCGCTTGCTCTCTTGCTCCCGGAAGCCCTTACCGTCGATCCCGCTCGAATAATAGATGGCGATGACATCGTCATGGTCGAATTCGGCATCGACTGAAACCTTGGCAAAACTTGACAGCGCGACGTAGGAAAGCAGCATCTTCAGCGCGAAAAAGATGGTGATCGAAACAACGATCCGGCTGATTGTCATTACCCGCTGTAACATCGAATTAAACCAGATCTCCTTGAGAGCATGTATCTTTATATCATTCTTAACGGACGTGGCCAGCGTGAAAATATATAGCAGGCTGCCCAGCAAAACTCATCTGTTTTATCACCGGCCCACATTTTACTCTCGATTTTGTAAAACAACTTGGATGCTCGAACGGTAACGGATATATTCTCTTCCAACAAACGAACATTGGCAAGCGATCCTATGGGAACCATTCCGGAGAGTCCGTTTAACTCCTCCGACCTCTGTCACCTCTAGTTATCGCCCCATTGTTCACGTTGCGGATCTAATAAAACGAACGCTTCATCTTTTAGAATTATTGACCAGGTAACACTACCAAGGGACAACAGAATGGCAAAGAACAAGACGGCACTAGTCTTCGGAGCCGGTCCTGCAGGACTGACCGTTGCTTACGAACTCCTGAAAAAGACCGACTATCTGCCGATAATATTTGAGGCAAGCGACGAGATTGGCGGCATATCTAAAACGGTTAACTACAAGGGAAACCGGATCGATATTGGCGGACACCGCTTCTTCTCAAAATCCGACCGGGTAATGCAGTGGTGGCTCAAGATTCTACCTCTGGAGGAAATGGAAGGCGATCAACAAATCAGTACCACTATCAGCTATCACAATAAGAGCAGAACCATCGATCGACAGGGAAGCCCCCTTACCCCCGAAGAAACAGATAAAATAATGCTCATCAGGAGTAGGCTGTCCCGAATATTTTTCTTGCGGAAGTTCTTTTCCTACCCGGTATCGCTCTCTTTTGAAACCTTCAATAACCTCGGCCTGGTCAGGATGGTCAAGATAGGCACGAGTTATATCCGGGCCCGTCTATTTCCCATTCGGAACGAGAAATCACTGGAAGATTTCTTTATCAATCGTTTCGGCAATCAATTGTATCTGACCTTTTTCAAGGACTATACCGAGAAAGTATGGGGCGTGCCCTGCAGCAAGATAACCGCAGAATGGGGAGCTCAGAGAATAAAAGGACTGTCAATTACCAAAGCGGTCCTGCACGCCCTGAAAGCACCCTTTAAAAAGACCAAAAGTATTGAGCAGAAAGACACCGAGACCAGCCTCATCGAGCAATTCATGTACCCAAAGCTGGGTCCCGGTCAGCTATGGGAAGAAGTGGCCCGCTTAATTGAAGAGCAGGGCGGCCAGATCCATTTCAACAAGAAGGTCACCAATATCGTTTACAACGGTGAAGAAATCGACTCCATTGCGGTAACCGACAGTATCTCGGGTGAGCAGGAAATACATGAAGGGGATCTGTATTTCTCAACCATGCCGGTCAAGGACCTGATCGATGGAATGGAGGGGAGCTTGCCGGAGCGGGTACGCGAGGTCGGAGGAAACCTTTCATATAGAGATTTTATAACCGTAGGCCTGCTGTTAAAGGAATTGAAAATCAAGAACAGCACCTCAAGAGAGACACCGAACGATATCATACCGGATAACTGGATATACATCCAGGAACGGGAGGTTAAACTCGGCAGACTACAGATTTTCAACAATTGGAGCCCCTATCTGGTTGCCGCCCCTGATACTGCCTGGATCGGCCTGGAGTATTTCTGCAGCGAAGGAGATGAGTTATGGGCAATGGCCGACGAAGACTTCATCAGTTTTGCCATAGACGAGCTTGCCAGCATTGACATCATAGAAAAAGATAAGGTCATCGACAGCACCCTGATACGTGTGCCAAAGACCTATCCCTCCTACTTCGGCGCCTATAATGACTTTGATATAGTCAAGGATTTCGTCATGCAGATTGACAACCTGTTTCTTCTCGGCAGAAACGGAATGCACAAGTACAACAACCAGGACCACTCCATGTTGACCGCCATGGTATCGGTCGATAATATCGTCGCCGGAATCACCTCAAAGAAAAACATCTGGGAGATCAATACCGAAGAGGATTACCACGAAAAGAAAGAGGAAGACGCCTGAAGGCGAACCTTTGTCACTTCTTGTTTGAGACCACAAGACAGCAGTTGAAGAGTTGGCCCTTTATTCAGCCTGCCACTGCCCAGGGCAGCATTGCATCCTCCCTCTCTTGTTGCCGGGCCCGAAACAGTAGTATTGCCACCAGAGCGATATAGAAGAGAGTCACCGGATAGGCGGAGAAGAGCGGCCGGGTGATGGGCCAGAGGGTTATATAGACAAAGGAAAGAACACTTACCAGTGAAAAAAAACTGCCAAGGACGACAAATCCATAGAGCACCTCGACGCTGAACTGCCGCCTCCGAACCTCCCGGACAAAAAGGACGAGATGTATGAATAACGCCAGGGCAAACAGGTATACAACAACGGCCTTATAAGCCTTTGCGATGTCACTGAGTATCCGGAACTTCTCGGTGGTCATGTGCATATAATATTCCGGGTAATTATCCATGACCTTTCTACGTGAAGTCACTGGGTTCTCCAGGGTAACATAGGTATAATCTTCAACCATCTCCGTGGTACCGGAGCTGATATATTTGTGCGCCAGAATAGAGTCTTCGTCCAGCTTTGAAAAGGTAATGGCTGACAGGAACACCTTTGAGAAGTACGGCCAGATAAATTCGTTATACTCGGCGCGCCATGGCGGCCGCAGGGATGGTTTTCTAGCAAGGCAAGGAAGGGACCCGTTTTCACATGCTTCTTTCAGTTCAGCGCCCATTTTGCCATAAAAATCGAGCGCATCCGTCAGGTTCTCAGAGTACCCGGCCATTTCTACCTTGTCCCTGAGGCGCCAGATATAAAAGGAGTCGGGCCATCGCAAGGATCGATCTGCATCGAATAAGGGTTTGAGAATGCGAAAAGTAGGACTTGCCGCATAGGCAAGTTTCTTTGCCTCACGGCTCACCGGAACATATCTCTTGGCATCCTGCGCCTCAATGTTCATCAGCCCGCCGAGGGCGGATTGAAATTGAGGCGACTTAAGCTCGTTTACCAGGGCATGCCCGTAAGCCCGGTGATTAAGATAGATGATTGATCCATAAAAGCCGGCAAAAATTGCAGCTACCCAGATTAACAGCAGGAAGCGCTGGAATAATAATTTCCGGGAAAAACCGTTGTCGGTTATCAGGAAAATAAGGACAAAGAGTCCCAAACCAGGAAGGAGCCATACCCCTTCTTCGCGGGTAAACCAGAGCAGAGAGGCAAAAAAACCAAAGCCGCTGGCCCAGACGAATCTACTCTTGAACGATGCACCAATTCTGACAACCAGGCCCAGCCCACAGGAGAACACTGCCAGAACCAGTGGCATGGACAGGCCCAACCTGAACGCCCGCCCGCTAGCGGGATAGGCATACATGAATGGGTTAAGCAAGACAAAGGTAAAGATGGTTATCAAGAGCCAGCGATTTTTCACCAGCGGTCTAACCGCCGAGATCATCATCACGCAAAAAAAAGAATAGAGTAGCTGCTGCGCCAGTAACAGCGGAATTCCGATATGGTGGGCAAAGGCTATAAACAATGGGTATCCAGGCCCTTTAACGAGAGTGAGCTGGTCATAGGGGCCAAGCCACTCACCGCTCAGGATACCTTTTGCCAGGCGAACAAACAGATAATCGTCATGAGGGGTATAGGTGGCAATGAAGCCCTGGGCCTGCACAAACCACAGGCGTACAAGGATCAGGATCAGCATCCACCAGAACAGAACCCGATCTTCTGATATTTTTACTTTCCGGTAAGGTGGCGCCACAAATGAAAAAGACGCTATTTTCATTCCAGCCATCTCCCGCAGGTGATGCCAACAATTTGATATTTCAAGTTTTCCATTGCTTCTGCTGTTAAACTGGGGCAAAAGAGGTGAAAGGCAACACCTTTCTGCGCACAAATAACCATTTCAAGATACTGGAAAACTGAAATGGCCGCACTCACGATGATTGTCTTTATATCGGGATGAGCCCCTATTGTTTTCCTGAAGCCTTACTATCCCTTCTGTTGCGGCATCACTTTATAAACACCGTTAACCCACTTGATTAGATCCTGCTCAATTATATAGTTATGCGGATAAGTGCTTATTGATGAGACTTTCTGCGACTTCTTGAGGAACCTGCGGTAGATTTGACAATCACTTCTAATGATTTACGACGGTAAAGATGAGAGTATTGCTTGTAGAAGATGAGAAAAAAGTTGCAAGCTTTATCAAAAAAGGGCTTGAGGAACACGGCTATGCCGTCGATCTGGCCTCTGATGGAAAAATTGGCCTGGCGATGGCCCTGGACCAGCTTCACGACCTTGTAATTCTTGATATCAATCTTCCAGAAATCGATGGGCTCAGCGTATTACGGCAGATTCGTGACAAACAGGTTGTCACTCCCGTGCTGTTGCTGACCATCAGGGCAACCATTGAAGACAAGGTGATAGGCCTCGATACGGGAGCCGATGACTACCTTTCCAAACCTTTTTCTTTTGAAGAACTCCTGGCCAGAGTCCGGGCCCTGCTGCGGCGCCGATCAGACAGTAAAACACCGCTTCTCAAGGTAGCCGACCTCTCGCTTGACCCGGCCGCACGACAGGTTTTCCGGGATGGAAATCGAATCGAGCTTACCTCTAAGGAGTTTGCCATCCTCGAGTACTTCATGCGCAATGCAGGACGTGTTCTGACCCGGTCCATGATTATTAATCATGCCTGGGATTATGACTACGAGGCCGAAACCAACATGGTTGATGTGTATATCAACTACCTGAGAAAAAAGATGGATGCAGCCTACCAGCCAAAACTCTTGCACACAATCCGGGGAACCGGGTATGTCATGAGGGAGGAGGAATAAATGCGGTTTCGCTCGATACGTTTAAAACTGACATTCTGGTACACGGGACTGCTCACCCTGACCTGCCTCCTGTTGGGCGTTCTGACTTATGGCCTTCTGACCTACAGTCTCAATCGGGATATAGATTATGCCTTGAGAGGGATTGCTGATGTACTGGCGACCACCGTGCAGCGCCGAAGCGATTCCATGCTACCTGCTGAAATTGATGACATTTTTCGACAATTCTTCGGCTTCTCTCCACTCGAACGACACATCGATTTTTTCAACCTCTCAGGGCAACGGCAACGTGAACAGAGGCTGGAAAAATCACTCCTTGAAGTACCGCTCAGCGAGTCAGCTCTAAAGGCGGCAGCCCAAGGCCAGCAGGTTTTTGAGACCATCAGGGGAGAAGACAACCCTGCCCTGAGAGTGCTCACCACCCCGGTCGTGGACAACGGCCGCGTAATCAACGTGGTACGTGTTGGCATGTCTCTTGAAAACATGCATGATACGAAAAAGCGCTATCTGCTGATAATGGCAGGTCTGCTGCCCATCACCCTGCTCTTGTCTGGAGGTGGAGGCTGGCTGCTGGCAGGCAGGGCACTTAGCCCAATCGACTCGATGACCCGTTCGGCCAAGAGGATCTCCGCTGAACACCTGAGCCAGCGCCTCAGTGTAAGCGGCAGCGAAGATGAATTGGATCGACTGGCCCAAACAATCAACGAGATGCTCGATCGAATCGACGGTGCCGTCCAGGAGATGCGGCGCTTCAGCGCCGACGCTTCGCACGAATTACAGACGCCGCTTACTATTTTAAAAGGTGAAATCGAGGTGGCCTTGCTCAAGCAACGCAATCCGTCTGAATACCAGCAGGTGCTCCACAGCAGTCTTGAAGAAATCGACCGGATCAATAGGCTGGTCGAAGGTTTGCTGCTGCTCGCCCGAGCCGATGTCGGAGCCCTTAAGCTCGATCTTCAGCCAGTAGATCTGGCCCAGATTTGCCGCCAGCTCTGTGACCACCTGCAGCCCCTTGCCAGACAACACAATATCGAATTGAGTCATGAGTATTTGGATTCTGTGGTCGTCGACGGCGACGAGCTGCAATTGCAGAGAATGCTGATGAATCTTATCGATAATGGCATCAAATACACACCACCCGATGGTCAAGTGAGCGTTTCGGTGGAAAGAGGCGGTCACCAGGCAGTAATTCATGTAAGGGATTCAGGCCCTGGTTTTTCCCCTAATGAAGCCGAGAAAATCTTTGACAGATTTCATCGAACATCCCAGGCCCGCCAGCAAAATAGCAAGGGATCGGGACTGGGCCTTAGTATTGCCCGCTCGATTGCCCTCGCTCACCGCGGAGACATTACGGCTGAAAGCATTCCCGGAGGCGGTTCAAAATTTTCGGTCTCTATCCCCTGCCTCACGTCCAGCGAATATGATGCTTGAGGATTACCAGCAAGTGTCGATACCTAAAAGACTGGATTATTAACCCTTGCAATAAATGAGAATCAGTCCAGACCTCTGCCGGTCTGGTTTTAAATGCAAATCGCCCGATCCCCTCACAGGCAGGCCAGCAGGCCACCTTGCGCCACTGTTGAAAGGGCCCGCCAACCAGCAGCCAACGCTGAGTGAACCACGTAAATCTTCTCTAATCACCTCAACATAGGCTGTGTTGACCGATTTTACCGGTCCGCCATTATTTCCCAACATTGCACACATATCATTTTCGGTTAATCCCCCTTTAATGTTGGTGTCCTACTATCTCAGACATGAGAGTCAATACTTGCGAAATAAGCCCA
>CAJQNS010000216.1 GCA_905479735.1 uncultured Desulfofustis sp. | reverse complement strand
CATCATTCCAATGATGACGCCGGTAATCATGCTCGGCGGAATCCTGGCCGGCATCTTCACTCCCACCGAAGCTGCTGCGGTTGGTGCCGGATACGCATTGATTGTCGCCTTGGCAACACGTCAGATGAAAATTAGCGACATCCCCAGAGTGTTCACTTCTGCTGCAATTTCATCAGGCGTCATTCTAATGCTTGTAGGTGCGGCGGTCAGTTTTGCCTCTATCGTCAGCTTTTATCACACCCCGGAAAAGATGGCCAAACTGGTGCTTTCCGTCAGCGAAAACCCTTATGCGGTTTTCTTCATGGTCAACATCTTATTATTCATCGTCGGTATGTTTCTTGATGCCGGCCCTGCTATTCTGATTCTCGGACCGATCCTCGGACCGGCCATGGTGCAGGTCGGCATTCATCCGCTTCATTTTGCGGTGGTCATGTGCGTCAACGTTACCGTTGGTTTGGCCACCCCGCCGATGGGCCTGGTACTCTTCGTGGCAGCCGGCCTCAGTCGCGAGTCGTTAGAGAAAATTGCCATAGAAATGATCCCCTTTTTAATCGTGGAAGTTCTGGTGATTTTCCTCATATCCTATTTCCCGATTCTGACCCTGGCTATTCCAAACTGGCTGGGTTACCTGGACGTCCCTGCTGCTGCCAGCTGGATTCTGGGCGGTGCCGGGGGATAGTTAATTCATGTAGCACGGTAAACATCCAACAGAGGAGGAGTAAGAAATGAAAAAGGTACTGGTAATTTTAGCAGCATGCATGTTCGTTTTCAGCGTGACAGCTGTCTACGCAGCGGATCACACCCTGCGGATAGTTCATCTGTCCAACCAAAATGACGAAGACTATGACGGTGCGATGGTCTTCAAGGATTATGTGGAAGCCCGCTCCAACGGTAAAATCGTCGCTGAGATATACTCAGGTGCGCAACTCTGCGGCAATGCCGCAGAATGTTATGAAGCTACCCAGGGCAATATCATCCAGATACACCAGATGACCATTGGCGGCATTTCCGTCGCCTTCCCGGAACTGCAGGTTCTGGATCTGCCCTACATGATGGACAACGATGCCGTGGCTGAAGAAGTTCTGACTGGACCATTTCTGAACGTTCTCCGTCAGCATGTCCTGGCCAAAGGCGGCCCCCGCATCATGACCATGACCAACACCGGCGGCTGGAGAAACATCGCCAACACCAAAAAGCAGATCAAGTCGCCGGCCGATATGAAAGGGTTGCGTATCCGCACCATCAATTCGCCGCTGCAGCAGACCCTGGTTAAAAATCTTGGCGCCTCGGCAACTCCCGTAGCCTGGCCGGAAGTATACACCTCTCTGGCAACAGGTGTTATCGACGGTTCCAAAAACGGTATCACAGACATCGTCGGGATGAAATTCCATGAGCATATCAAGCATATGACCCTTGATGGACATGCGTACATGGCGAGCCTCTGGATTATGAATGAAGATACCTACCAGGCCTTGACACCGGAACAGAAACGTTTGGTCAATGACGGATTCAGAAGTCTCGGCCAGGTCTGCTTTGCCTTCCCGAAGCGCCGCTCCATTGAAGCCTACGAAGAGTTCAAAAAGGCAGGCGGAACCATTTATGTACCGACAGCCGAGGAAAAAGATGCATTCCGTGAAGCAGCTGCTCCGCTGAAACAATGGTACACCGACAAGTACGGCGCCGAGGGTGTTGAACTGCTCAAAGCATACGAAGCCGCAATCATCGAAGCAGAAGCAAAGCTTGATGCCGAACTTAAGCTCAATATGTAGGTATTATGTAATTTCCTTTTAATTGACGGGCGGGTCTGGCAGTTGTTGCCGCCGCCCGTTTTCGATTCACAGCGAAGAAAATTGATCCGCAAAGAAATGAGTTCTAAAGTCAAATATGCAATTATCGGCTCCGGCATGATGGGCCGAGAACATATCCA
Organism: uncultured Desulfofustis sp.; assembly: GCA_905479735.1. Classification (GTDB taxonomy): domain Bacteria; phylum Desulfobacterota; class Desulfobulbia; order Desulfobulbales; family Desulfocapsaceae; genus JABDQA01. Next base: position 15,006 of record CAJQNS010000216.1, on the reverse strand, counting down.
GAATATTTCCCTGCTTGGTGATACAGAGGTGACCGCCCTGTTTGACCCGGATGATCATCAGCTGTCTCTTTCAATACCACTTGCACCTCAAGCCACTATCTACAAAGATTTCCGTGATCTTATAAAAGATACCAATGTGGACGCCTTTGTTATTGCCTCACCCAACCATACCCATGTTGAGATCCTCAAAGAAATCCTGGCCAATGATTCCCGCGCGATTCTGGCCGAAAAACCGCTGTGCACAAAGGCGGAGGATTGCAGAGCAATTGCTGAGCTGGCAGACAGCTACAAGGCGCCTATCTGGGTGGCCATGGAGTATCGCTATATGCCTGCTGTGACTGAATTGCTGAATAGAGTGAGGGCCGGAACGGTAGGTGATCCCAAGATGATTGCAGTGCAAGAACACCGCTTTCCTTTTCTGACTAAAGTCGGTGACTGGAACAGATTTAACATCAACACCGGTGGCACGCTGGTGGAAAAATGCTGTCACTTCTTTGATCTGATGCGACTTATCGCTGACGACAACGCGGTGAGGGTATACGCGTCAGGGGCACCGGATGTGAACTTTCTTGATGAAAGCTACGAAGGGAAAACCCCTGATATCATCGATAACGCCTTTGTTATTATCGACTTTGCTTCCGGAAAAAGAGCCTCCCTCAGCTTGTGTATGTTCTGCGACGGCTCCTACTTTCAGGAAGAAATATCCGTGCTGGGTGCAAAAGGCAAACTGGAATGCCGGGTACCCGGACCAGACAGATTGTGGGCAGTTGACAATCTTGACGATCTCGGCCATTCAACTGGTTTTACCGGCGAGCATCGTGAATCAGAAATTGTTTTTAGTCCGAGGAGTCCGAAAGGTCCAATCAGAGAGACGGTGAGAGTGGATACCAGCCTGCAGCTTGCGGGAGACCACCAGGGTTCTACCTTCTATCAACACCAGAGATTCCATGATGTGCTGCGTGGCAAAGGCAAGGTTGAAGTGACCGTTGATGATGGGTTACAGGCGGTTCTCATAGGTCTGGCAGCAGAGCAATCGATCAGGGAACACCGGGCTATTGAAATCAAAGAGTTATAGTCATTAAGTGTATGTATAAAACCAGCAAGTTCGTTCAAATTCGAGGTGCCCTCAAAGAAAATATCGTCTACAGTGCCGGCGAAACGACTGAAAACATCTCCCACGGAGAGAAATGAAAAAAGATACCAGCTCAAAGGTTGTCGGACGTCGCGAAGAAATCGCTAACCTGGTTAATGCCCAAGGGTATGCGAGTATTGAATTTCTATCCGACAAACACGGTGTCTCTACCCAGACGATTCGCCGCGATATCCAAGCCCTGAGTGTCGAAAATCTGGTAACCCGTCTGCACGGTGGTGCAGGCTCGGTCTCGTCGCTGGTTAACGTCAGCTATGATGCCCGCCGGATATCCATGCTGGAGGAAAAAGAGCTTATTGCAGTCGCTGCCGCGACCCTGATCGGCTCAAGCCATTCTGTCTTCATGACCGGGGGATCAACCATGGAGATAGTCGCCAAGGAACTGTCCGTTATCCCCACGCTCTGCATCATCACCAATAATATTCATGCTGCCGTGCACCTCTACAGTAAAAAGAACATTGAACTGCTGATGCCCTGTGGACGGGTGCGGCATCATAATGGCGCAATTATCGGCCCAGCGTCGATGGAATTTATAGCTAATTTCCAGACGGATTACCTTATTATGGGAATCGGAGCAATTTCTCCCGAAGGACGCCTCCTCGACTACGACTACGAGGAAGCAATGCTTATGGGCAGGATGATGAAAAATGCCCGGGAGACCATATTAGTTACCGATCACACCAAATTTGAAAAGAGTGCAACCGCGCAAGTTGGGCATCTGCGGGATATATCCTATCTTGTTACCGATCAGAAGCCTCCTCCCCAATTCTGCGATTTAATCACCGAACACAACGTCTCGCTCACTATTCCAGCCTGAAATCTCCCCATTCCGTTCAATAAGGATTATCAGTAAAGATAGCGCTTAAGGGATTTTAAATCTAATTCACCATCATCCAGACGCTGCTGTTTGTTCATGCCGATATTCCAACTCCCCGACGAAATCATATTTCCACCCCCAAACCTGGCGGAACCAAACGGACTGCTCGCCGTCGGTGGGGACCTTAGTGTGTCCCGTCTGATCGCCGCCTACCGAAACGGTATATTTCCCTGGTTTTCAGAAGATGACCCGATTCTCTGGTGGTTCACCTCCCCCAGGTTGATTCTGGCACCCGAGGATTTGAGAATATCCAAGCGACTTCACCGCTATCAGAAAAACAGCTCCATGACTCTGACCATAAATGCGGCATTCAGCGAGGTCATAGAAAAATGTGCCTCGATTCCCAGGAGGGAAAACGAAGGGACCTGGATCACCAGACAAATGATCACCGCCTATGAGGAGCTTCACCGACATCGCTACGCCCATTCTGTCGAGTGCTGGCAGGGTTCCGAACTGGTCGGGGGGTTATACGGAATCGCCCTGGGAAAGGTCTTCTTCGGTGAATCGATGTTTTCAGCCCTACCGAATTGTTCAAAATTGGCCTTGATTCATCTGGTGAATTTTCTTAAATCACAGGGGTATCGACTGATCGATTGCCAGATGACCACCGATCACCTCTTATCTCTGGGTGCCCGTGAAATATCAGGCGAAGAATTCCAGCGCTTGCTGGAACAATATATTACCTCAGAACTTCACACTGGAGCCTGGCCCCATGAAAAAATCTGCTGATATGGAACTCTGCGACGGCTGCGGTCAATCTGACCTGCTCACCGAAAAACACGGCAATGAATTCTGTCCATCCTGCTACAAGATGGCTGAAGTGCTGACCACCAGACCCGACCTGGTCAAGAAACTCTGCACGCTGACCGGCAGAGAGATCGATCATGGTGATCATGGGGACAGCGACCCCAGAGATTTACCTGACGTGCTCGACGCGGTAAGGTATCGAACCCGGGACCGGGAGCAGAACACCTGGTATGTATCGGTCAGTGAAATGGAAGGAGACCCGGTAGAGATATTCGCCTCTACCGCCTTTGATCGGGATCAGCACCTGCAGTCGAGGATATCCAATCTGACGACTATCACCCGCCTGATCTCCCTGATTCTCAGGCATGTATTTCTGGGCGAGGTGCTGACGCTGGATAAAACCCTGAAACAGTTGCGCCGCAGCTCGAGGCAAAAAAACGATCTGCCGGATATGCTCTCTTCGGTATTGAGCAATTACCGCGGAAATGAAATGGAGAAGAGTGGTTAGAAGACACTCGGCGGCCGCTTAAAAATCCAGATAGAACTCATAGTCGAGATTAGTCTTGTCGAAATGACGCAATACCTTCTGCAGGCCGCTGAGGTCCTCGACCTCGAATTTTAGATTCCACTCCTGCCGGTCCGTGGAGTGATTCACCAAGCGTGACATATCGATCATTTTCAGCTGGCCAGGTGCTGTTGCAACCGCCGTCAGAGCCTCCTCTCTGGTACATTGGACAAAGAGAAGGGATTGCACCTTGATGATCGGTGTGGAGCGCTCCCAGGAAATGTCGACCGCGTCCTCTCTCTGAAACTTTATCTGGTGCAGTCTTTCGCAGTTCTTGTTATGCACCGAGAGCGCCTTGGCCGTCAACAGTGCACAGTTCATCTTGTCGGCCGGGTTGGGTTTGCAGCATGAGGAAAGCTTGATAAAAACCGGATCCAGTGTGTTGAGCTTTATTTTGTTGAATTCACCGGTGGGTTTAACCAGAAAGGAGGCACCGTCGAAAAGATGCTGGCGAATACTTTCGATAACCTCTGGCAGTCTGATCCTTCCTGAACCGATATAACTGAATAGCGTCTTCTTGTCCTTCAGCGAAAAAGATTCAACGACCTTGAACATGTCCTTACTGTCCAGCAGATCACGGGGCAGCCCATAACGCAGCATTTCCTGCTGCAGAGTCGCTTGACCGATCTCCTCGGCAACCCGCTGCCCTCTCAGGCGGAAGCTTTTCGACAGTTCTGACCTGGCTTTAGGGGTCTGGCAAAGCTGCAGCATCTCCTGGGGAAAGGCGACATTCTTCCTGGCCCTGATAATCTTCACCATCTGTCCGTCTTTGAGCCGGTATTCGGGGCCGACTTTTTCGTTGCGGATCATCGCCTGGGTGCAAGTATGGCCGATCTCGGTGTGTACCCGGAAGGCAAAGTCGAGTACCGTCGATTTTATGGGCAGACAGATCAGGTCCCCCTGGGGCGTATAGGTGTAGATTTCTTTATTTCCACCGGCAGCGATAAGATCACGATAGCTTACAATTTCGTCTGAGCCGATTATATCGAGCATCTCCTTGAGTTCAACAATGAACTGTCCCTGTTTTCCGCTTTTTGAAGTCCAGTTGCGGAAAACACCGCGTTGTGCCTTGCGGGCCATCTGGTTGGTTCTGACTTTGAACAGGAAGCGCTGTCCCCCGATAATTGCCCGGGCATGAAGCCCCTGGTAGCCAGTCGGTTTCGGGTTGGCGATGAAATCCCTGATGGTTCTCGGTATCGGTCTGAAAGTTTGATTGACAACCCCCAGGGCTCTGTAACATTCGGGGATTGAAGAGACTAAAATGATTATTTCTATGGGGGTCTCGATCTGCTGCAGCAAAATTTTATTGGCCGTATCGTAGTAGGCCCATAGATCTTTTATCCTGCGCGATACATCACATTTCAAGTCGGCATCCTTGGCGGCAATTCTAATCTGATCGACTATCTGCAAGGATTCCGGGGAAGCGGCGAGTTGCCTGATGAAATTACTCAGCTTGGTACCCTGCTTGGGAAATTTATAGGATAATGCCAGATTGTACATTTCCCGCTTCATGTTGAACAGACCGAAGACTGTGGCCAGCGGTGCGTAGATGTCGAGAGTTTCATCGGCGATTCGCTGACGTTTGTTTTTCGGCATGGACTTCAGCGTTCTCAGGTTATGCAGCCGATCAGCCAGCTTTACCAGCATTACCTCGGGGCGCAGTGCTGCTCCTGAAAATATCTTGCGATGGGCCAGATTTCGCTGGGTCTGCCGATCCATGGAACGGTGGGTTACTTTCGTGCAGCCTTCGACAATGGCCTGGACATAACTGCCGAACCTTTCTCCGACGACCTCGGCGGTGACCTCTTCAACATCTTCGATGGTATCGTGCAGGAGGGCGGCCGCCAGAATTTCCGGGTCGGTGATGTCCATTTCCTCGGCCAGAATTTTGGCCACAAAACAGGGGTGCAATATGTAGGCGTCACCAGACCGACGCCATTGGTCATCGTGCGCCTCAGTGGCAAAATCCAGGGCGTCCCAGAACACCTGCTCATAAGGCCTGCCGCCTATATAAGCCCGCATCTGATTGCGGTAGAGCTCTAGATCGAAAGGAATTCTGGTCATGGATACGATACCCTGGCGGGCCGATACGGCTTCCTCTTGCACTTTTTATGTTCGGAATGTCTCATCTGTGTTACATTAAGGTCCCGATCGATAAAGGCAATACACTGTTTTATGTGGAAAATCAACTAGGTTCGCTGTAAAACAAAACTGGTGGAACCTCTTTCTTACCCGGAATGAGGACCAGCGGCTCTTCTCCTGACCCGCCTCAGTAAACGGACTGTTTTCACCCCCTTCTGCTGCGGGTTTAATCCGATCCTCACCGGCTCTTCACGGGATCCAAATTTCGTGGCGTTTTACTACCCACAAACCAAGCTTCTCAAGACCAGATAAATGGCCAGACACCATAAAAAACACCACCGAGATCGCCGCCGTGCGCCCGAAAAAGATCCTCGTCTCTCAGCGCTCGCGCGTCTTCTTCTCTTGAAACTTTTTCTGGCGGAGCAACCGCTGGAGCGACGGGACCTCCTCAAGAACACTGAGAATAGCGGTTATACGAATACTGAATTTAAACAAGAAATTGCCCAACTGGTCCGTCGCGGACTGGTGGAGAGCAAAGGCAAGAGCAAGTTGTCGCTCAATCGAGCTGCTCCTTTCTATACCGGGACCCTGGTAATGAAGCCGGCCGGATTCGGGTTTGCCACCGAACTTCACCCTGTTGGTAAAAGTAAGACTAAACTCGAAGATCCTTTTATTCCCAGCTCAGCCCTGTTCTCAGCCCGCCATGGGGACAGAATCCTGATGCTGGTTAACCTAGAGAGCCGGAGAAAGAATCCCGAAGCGGAGGTGCTGGGGTGCCTGGAACATGGCTCCTCAATTCTGACAGGTTTTTTCCATATCGAACGCAACCGTTATATTGTTTATCCTGAAGACCGCCGCTTTCCTTTTACCATCACGCTGGACCAACTCCCGAAAACCACCAACAAACCGGAACTCGGTGATGTAGTTATTGTCAGGTTGGATGAAAAAAAATCTACCCCCTCCTCGGTACGCGGCAAAATAATTGAGATTCTCGGCAATCCCGATCTACCGGAAGTTCAACTCAGGATGGTGACCGAAAAATATGGCCTTCCGGCGAAATTCAGCCCGGAAGCTCTCCAAGACGCCAAACAGGCCGAAACAGCGCCGGACCTCGCCGAGCGTGAGGATTTACGTGACATCCTGCATTATACAATCGACGGTGAAGACGCCAAGGATTTCGACGATGCCATCGCTGTAATGAAGCTGGATCACGGTTACCGACTCTATGTCTCAATTGCTGATGTAGCTGCCTATGTAATACCGGGCAGCCGGCTCGATATCGAGGCCTACGAGCGGGGCACCTCCACCTATTTTCCGGGTTTCGTACTGCCCATGCTGCCGGAGAACCTCAGCAACAATCTCTGCAGCCTGATGGCCGATGTCGACCGCCTCACCATGACGGCGGTACTCGACTTCGACCGGAAGGGGATGCTGCTGAAAAAGCGATTTACCAGATCAATCATCCGCAGCAAAATGCGGTTTACCTATGAGATTGTAAAACGGATTATAGTCGACCAAGACGATAACACACGGCGTCGCTTCAAAAAGTTTCTAACTCCGCTAAAGTGGGCAACAGAACTTGGTGAAGCACTTCAACGTCAGAGAATAAAACGGGGCAGCCTCGCACTCACGATTCCCGAAGCGGAAATCAGGCTTAATAAAAAGGGTAGGGTTGTGGCCATTGACACAAAGCTGAGAAGCTTCGCCAATCAGCTCATCGAAGAATTCATGCTGGCGGCCAACGAGGCGGTGGCTGGGACCTTTGCTGAACGGGGAGTCGACTTACTCTATCGCATTCATGAGCGGCCGGACCCTGACAAAGTCAAGGATTTCACCGCCATCGCCAAGGCTTTCGGTCTCAACCCCGGGGACGCTGAGCCAACCCCTCAATGGTACAATGGGCTGGTCTCCCAGGTGCAGGGAACCGACCGTGAATTCATCATCAACAGCCTGCTTCTCAGAACTCTACAGCAAGCAAAGTACAGCAGTGAAAACACCGGGCACTTTGGTATTGGCGCCCCAGATTACACCCATTTCACTTCACCGATCAGACGCTATCCCGACCTGATAGTACACCGGCTGCTTGCCAACTTAATCAGCCCAACAGGCGACTCTGGGAAAAAAGATCTGCCCCCGGCTCCCTATCCTTCGCTCAAATCTGCCGGACTGCACTTATCGGAGCGGGAGCGCAACAGCATCTCAGCCGAAAGAGAAATGGCAGAGCGACTCAAGTGCAGGTATATGGAACCACGCATAGGAGAGCGATTCAAAGCAATAATCTCATCACTTTCGGACACCATGTTCTTTGTCGAACTGCTCGATCAATTCGTCAGCGGCACCGTGTTCCTGAGCAGTCTGACCGATGACTATTACCTGCACGACTGGAAACGACACCGACTGATTGGCGACATTACCGGAAAGATTTTTCAGGTTGGTAAGATAATCGAAGTCGAGCTGACCGAAGTTGATACAAGCACCCGTAAAATAATTTTTAAGGTTGCCGGCTGATCTTCTCTTAAAATTGATCTGAATTGCTGGAAATGGTCGCCTCTTCACCAGTATAGAAATTGAAGCAAAACGATCAATAACCGGATTTAATTCTGCAAAGTACGCACTATGCTTTTTGTTTCTTGACTTGGGACCAAATTTTGGCATATTTAGGTCAGTTATATTCGTGCTGACCTGTCTTGACGTCGTACATCACCCAGATACCGGGAGGAATAATAATGGAACAAACCACCAGCTGGTTTATGGCTATAATCTCAAATCCTTTTGCCAAAGGGCTTGCGCTTGGCATTCTATTCTGCATCATCATTTATATCCGCGGCTTTATCAGGCGTAACGAGTTGACTAAGGAAGTGAACAGGCTGCGCGCTCACCTGCACACCAAGCTTGAAATCGATTCCAGTGAAAACGAGCGTCGCAAAACCGAACTGGAACGACTCAAGCAGGAGCGCGATAACCTCCGCATAACCGTGCAGTCACTGAACCAGAAGCCCGGCCGCAAGGAGATACGCCAGTATTTCATCTACCAGACTGCGCTGGACATTATGTTCGAGAAAGCACCAGGATTTGCTCCAGCCTGGCAAATCACCCTAAAAGAAGCAGAGAGTCTCTTCGAAAAATCCGAAAAAGGCGTGGTTCCGCTGCTCAAGCGTTTGATGCCAACAACGCCCGACAAGCAGGCAGAGGAATACGAAAAGATAAGCCGGATATCACTGGAGGACACCAGTCAGAAAAACTGACTCTCGTCCGCAGATAAAGCCTAAACACCAATTACCAAAGGGGTTGTCAGTGAATCTGGCAGCCCCTTCTTTTTTAGCCGATAACCATGATCGATTCCAAAACCATGCTGGCCAACCTGGCCGTTGTCCTGAAGCAACCAAAGTACGCCGAAAATATTGGGGCTACCGCCCGGATGTGCTTCAATATGGGGATCTCAGAACTTATTCTTGTCAGAGACGAAGCACCAACGTATGAAGACATGGCCAAGATGGCCACCCATAAAGCCGTGCATCTTATTGATACCATGCAGCGCCATACCGACCTTGAGGAGGCTCTCGCCCCATTCAGCTTTGTGGTTGGCACAACCGCCAGACTGGGCAGAAAGAGAACGATGGAACGGCCCCCGAGAGACATTATCGAAGAGATTATTCCTCTACTTGCTCACAACAAAATTGCCCTCCTGTTTGGCCCTGAGGATCGGGGATTGACCAACGATGATTTGAAATTCTGTCAGTACACTTCCTGCATCCCAACAGCAGAATTCGCCTCGCTCAACCTCGCTCAGGCCGTGGCGATTCACTGCTATGAACTCTACTACGCCATTGTCGAAATGAGCCGAGAAGAGGCGGCGGAACCCGAGTATGCATCAACGTTTCAGCTTGAAGGGATGTACCGCCACGTGCAGGAGGCATTGTTGAGGATCGATTTTCTTGATAAGAAAAGTCAGCACTACTGGATGAGAAATATCAGGCAGTTTTTGGGCCGTGTAAGATTGTCGTCAAAGGAGGCCAATATAATAAGAGGCATATGTCGTCAGTTTCTCTGGCATCAGGAAAATCATAGGGATACTCAACCAAGGGAGTTCGATCCATTATGACCACACCTCTCACAGCCTCAATCCAGCAGTCCATAGCAGCCAATAAGTTTTACCCACCCCGTATAAACACATCCCAGTCCATAGACCGTCACTCAATTATTACCGATCGAACCGGTGACGGTCTTTTTGCCGGTCGGATCATCATCGTCGAGGCCCAGGCCGGACAGGGAAAGACGACGCTTGTTTATCAGTACCTGACCCACTCGGGAACTCCCTTTATCTGGTATCAGATCGGCACCGAAGACAGTGATCCGGTGGTCCTGCTGGCCGCCTTGAATCTGGCGTTCTCTCGCAGATTTAACAATTTCACCTCGCCCCAGCTTGAAGCCATACTTGACAACGGGCAGGTCGGGCCGATGGATTTGCAGGGCTGCGCCAACATTCTGCTCAATGATATCGATACGGCTCTGGACTCTGACATCTTTCTGGTGCTTGATGATCTTCACTTGATCAGTGAGGCTCAACTCACCAATCAACTTCTAGATTACCTGATCGACACCTCGCCGCCTAACCTCCATTACATCCTGATCAGCAGGCACCCACTCAGAATGGAGGCCAGGGCTATTCGCAAAAATCCCTATGCGATCTATCTGGACAGTGACGACCTCGCCCTTGGACTCAAAGACATCGAGTGTCTGTACAGTACTGTTCTGGGTGCCGACATCGCCCGCAGCGAGGCCGAGCATATTCTGGAAATCACCAATGGCTGGATCATGGGAATCGTTCTCGCCGCAAGTCCACTTGCCGGCGGCGTGAAATCGGTCAAACCTGAAAACCTCATCACTCAAAAACCTGACCTCTTCGGTAAAGGGCTTGACAGCTTTATGCTTAGCTTTTTTCAGGATGAGATCCTCACCCAGATCCCTGAGATGTTCCACGAACCATTCATCAAGCTCAGCTTTCTGGATGAAATCAACATTGATTTTGCTCAGCAATTGATCGATATAGAAAAACTGGACGAGCACCTGGGTAAAATTGCCGATCAGAACTTTTTCATCTACCACCTGGATGATTCGTCCCGAATGTTCCGTTTCCACCACCTGTTTCAGGAATTTCTGCAATCCAAAGGCCGACAGCTACTTTCCCCTGAATCTATCACCGACATCTACCGCCTGGCGGCGGATTATTATCTCCAGCATGATCTGCTAGAGAGAGCACTGAAGTCGCTCAGACTCGGTGAAGATTATCAGAGAATGGAACTGGTGCTCAAAGAGCAGGGACTCAAACTCATTTCGGCAAATCGCACCGTCACGATTCTGGGTATTTTACAGACAATTCCTGAGAATACTCTTCTTGAATACGGCTGGTTGAGCTTCTTCCATGCCCTGTTGAACACTGATTTTCAGCCCCAGACCACCCTCCCCTATTTTCAAGCCTGTATTGAGAAGTTCAGCCATGATAATGATGAAATTGGTGAACTAATGACCCTGTCTCAGCTCATCTATTTTCACTTCGTCATTTCGGGCCGCTACCGGGAGGGCTCTGAACTGCTGGGCAGAACAAGAGTACTTTTCGAAGCCATTCACAAGGACTTGCCTCGGGATATTTCAATCATGGTGGTGAGAAACCTGGCTGCCGGATACTGCTTTTTCGATGGGAAAATGGATCTTGCCCGCCACTACGCGAGGCGGGGTTGTGATCTGGCTGAGCGGATCGGCAGCAAAAACTTTCTGGCTGCATCGAGATTCATTCTCGGCTATATCGGTCTGCTCAGCGGCGACGGCCGCAGGGCCAGAATGGAGATCGAAAAATCCTACACGCTGGTCAGCGACCCGCTTGTCGGAATGAGTAATCGTTTAACCCTGCATGTTATGCAGCTTTGCGAACTTTCAATGTACGGTCGTTTTCAGGCCTTTTTATATCACAAGGATCTGGTCCTCGAAGGTGTCGACCGGGAAGTAGTCAGGCAGACAGTAGCAGCTCCCTACCTGTATGTCTGGTCCGCCATTGGCTTGATTTCGGCGGGTAAATTCAACGATGCCCTTGACCTCATAGAACAGGGAATGTTTGTCTCAAAAACCGCCTCGAGCGAACACATGACCAGCCAGCTTTTACAATGGCGAGGTTTTATCCACGCCTTACATGGAAAACGGCACAACGCGATTGACGATATAGAGCTGGCCACCGAGATGCGCGCGAGAGCCGGCGGGCCCTTTTTTACAGGATACCACTTTGCCGTCAAGGGGGCTGTCCTTGCCTTTCTCGATCAACTCGAAGAAGCCCGGAATTGTCTGGAAGAGGCAATGACCATTGCTGAGCAGATTCCCTCACCCTATATCCAGGCCTGTGCGATGTCCTACCTCTGCTACATTGACCTGAAGAGCGGCTGTGAAGCTGAGGCAAAATCCCGCTTGCGAACCCTGCTGGAGTTAATGATCGATTGCGGTTACGATTTTTTCTGGGGCTGGGAGCCTGCCAGTATGCTCCTGTTGCTGTCCCACGCAGTAAAACATAACATCGAGCCAGATTTTGCCAAACAGCTTGCCCGTCAGAGGCTGCTTCAGTCACTGGGCAAAGACGGTAAGCCTTTGCCAATGCTCGTTATCAAGGTATTGGGGACCTTCTCGATCAGCCTGGGCGACGAAGTACTCTTCAGTCTAAAAGATTTCAGCACTCACCAGCGTGAATTGTTTGGGCTGCTTATCTCTGCCCCCGATTTTCGCATCAGCCAGGATCAGGTGCAATTCGCTCTCTGGAAAGACAGTCCACCGGATAAAGCCAGTAAAACGTTTTACACCTTGCTCAGCAGATTACGAAAAGTTCTGGCAGAAAAGATAGATGACCCCACCCGTTATATCTGCGTGGAGAAAAGTTATGTCCAGCTTAAAAACACCACCGTTGACGCGGCAAATTTTCTCGAACTGGCACGCCTCGGAGCGAGTCTTGGCAGGCGGGAATTGTGGTGGCAGGCTGGAAATGCTTTTTACAGCGCCCTCAGTTTCTGGGATAAATTTACCGACAACGATTACTTTCAGGGTGATCAGGCCACCGACTACACCGATGAAATTCTCCATGCCTTGCGCAGTGTCTGTTTGACCTGGGCCGGAACCCTGGCAGATTTCAATCGTTCAGGCGAAGCACTTGCCCTGTTGGAAAAAACCGACAAACTGCTTCTCTCCGACGAGGACAGGGTAGCACTTCAGCATAAATTATACATGGAGAAGAAGAACCCCATCAAAGCCCAGAACCTTCTCGCCAAGTATCGGCAGGAACTGCTGCGTCTAGGTTATAGTGAGGAGGAGGCAGAAGAGCTGAAGGGCTCGTTGATGCAGCCCTAAACCGGCTGGGAGTTGATCATAGCAGCGGCTCCAGCGGACATTCTGCACAGAGTGGCGTTCCCTTCTTGCAGAACTGCTTGGCCGTCCTGACCAACAAGGCATGATATTGATTAAACATGGCAGCGTCATGATCGAGATTGTCCATGAATAAATCATGAATAGTCTGGTAATCACAAGCTTCGGGAATCAAATTGTGGCGAGAGAGAATCCGATGGGTGTAGGCATCGACGACAAAGGTCGCATGCCCACCCGCATAGAGCAGTATTGAATCAGCAGTCTCAGCACCAATCCCTTTTACCTGAAGCAGTGCTTCTCTGGCGGTGGAAATATCTTCTGAAAAAAACAGAGACAGGTCACCTCCATAATCCCTCGCTAACATCTCCAAGAGGTTTTTCAAGCGCCGGGCCTTGAGATTGTAATAGCCTGAAGAGCGTATCAAATCAGCCAGCCGCTCCACCGGCATGTGCAGCAGGGCATCGAAGTTCAGCAGGTTGACCCGCTTCAGCGAATCGATTGATTTCTCGACATTTTTCCAGTTGGTATTCTGGGTCAGAACAGCCCCGACAATCACCTCAAAACTATTCTCGGCCGGCCACCAGTTCAGCGGACCGAAATAATCATCGAGCCGCTGGTAAATCTCCAGAAGTTGGTCAGAAGTAACCCCCATAGCGCGTGTCTTTGCTCAGTCTCCGAAACAGATGCCGATGTCTCGTGCAGTGGTGAGCTTATCACTTGCCAGATCTACCTTTTTCCTGTTCTTGATCGCTTCTTCTATGGGTACCGCTTTCATTTGGGATGAATCCAGGGCAACCATGTGATCAAAGGTCCCGGTCTCGACCAGTCTTACGGCAGCCGCCCCAAACCTCAAGGCCAGCAAGCGATCGAAGGTGGTGGGAGAGCCTCCGCGCTGCAAATGGCCCAGGGTCAGCGAGCGGGTGTCTTTGCCCGTCATCGCACGTATTTCAGTGGCAACCCATTCGCCTATGCCCCCCAGGATCACCTCTTCCCGTCCCAGCTCTCCTTTGCCTTTGGATATAATTTCACCCCCTTTAGCCAATGCCCCCTCGGCTACCACCACTATCGAGTAATGCTTCTCACGCAGTTCATTGTCAGCAATTTTCTCAGATACCCGTTCGAGATCGAATGGAATTTCTGGGATCAGGATAACATCTGCACCGCCCGAAATGCCTGAGTAGAGAGCAATCCACCCCGACTCTCGGCCCATCACTTCAACCACCATGACCCGGTCATGGGATTTCGCGGTTGAGTGAAGTTTGTCCAGCGCCTCGGTGGCCGTAGATACGGCTGTATCAAAACCAAACGTTCGATCGGTTGCCATCAGATCGTTGTCTATGGTTTTGGGTACCCCGATCACGTTCATCCCCAGTTTTGCAAATCGATGGGCAATTTCCAGACTGCCGTCCCCGCCGATAGCGATATGACAGTAAAACCCCATGCGCTTGTAATTTTTCATTATTTTATCACTGATATCGACCATTTTGATTTCGCCGGCCAGATTCTCAACCGGCTTGGCAAAAGGGCTCCCTTTATTGGTCGATCCCAGGATTGTGCCGCCGATTGCATAAATTTCCTGGACGTCACGGGGCGTCAGCCTGATCATTTCATCGATATCCAGAAATCCTGCATAGCCGCTCCTGCTGCCATACACTTCCCAGCCCAATCGATAGCAGGCATGAACCACCGCATAGATTACGGCGTTTAGACCGGGGGCATCCCCGCCGCCGGTAGATATCACCACTTTTTTCATATTTTTCCCTCTACTTGCAAACTATCTGATCTACTCCAACCCATGAGTATGACAAGGAATTTCAACTTGTACAATGATAAGGATAACAATTAATCAATTCAAGCACCATGATTTATTCGAGTAGATGATCGTTTCTCTAATTAATCACTTTTATTTTATTTTTCCGCGCCTTACCAACTACAAGGAAACAGTTTAATAATTTATTGAAATGTATAATTTGACTTCTTATTGGTGCAGGCTTATGATGTTGGCAAATACGAGCAGACCCCATGCCATTTGGGCATTTGAGGTGCTATTAACCGGGACTAAAAACTTAGAGGAGGTTTACATGTCTCTATCCGTAACCGACCTGGCGGCGACTAAACTCAAGGAGTATCTCAGCCAGAATAATATCGACTCAGCATTGCGCGTTGCCCTGATGCAGGGCGGCTGATCCG
>CAJQNS010000215.1 GCA_905479735.1 uncultured Desulfofustis sp. | reverse complement strand
GGCGTGAAACCATACACTGAAGTTGTACGTCGCGGGTAATCGTTTTACAGAGAGCCTGACACCCTCCTAAAATTTTCTCGGACATGAGATTTTAGATTCCGAGATTGCCAATTCAAATCTCTGACGTTGCACACTTTTGCGCTCTCAAAGGATACCAGGAAGAATCCTCAGACCTGCTTGGGCAAGCTTGATTATAAAGTCTCAGGGGAAATCTCTCCATGTTTATAGATTGGATGCTGTCGACTCCTTAGCTAAAGATAAAGAGGAATATTCTTGATCCTGTCCACCACCATCAAAGTTAAATTTTCTGCTCTATTGAACTGATCTACAACTCAGTCCAGGTGAACATCCAATAGAATTTTATTAAGTTTTTGTTTGAATTTGTTTATAGTAATTATGGGGATAGGCCATAAAAATTAGATTCTAAGGAGATTCCGAACCTTGGCTAACCCACTTACTGATCCCACCGACAGGCGAACTCAAAGTAGAAGGAAACATCCCAGAGCTCTCGTTGAGTGGCCAGTCACCGTAATTTCCGCCACAGGCTCCTATCAGGGAAAGGCTGCGAACATTTCTCGTGGTGGAGCATTCATCCATCTATCACAAGAATTAATTTCGGGTGACACTGTTCGTTTAGCCTTTGAAGTTCCTGATTATCATGATGTGATCGTCGCCAAGGGAGAAATCCTCAGAAGCTTCCCCCTTAAAAGAGGCGATGAACAGGAGTTTTCCCATAGTGCCGCATTACAGTTTACCGAAATATCAGATGAAAATTTAAAATATTTCACAGGAAATATCGCTCCTGAATGGAAAGCAGATTATACTGATACTATCCCAATTACAAATAGCATAGTGTCGCAGAATGATAATAGAAATACCTCATATTTACCTTGGATATTGGTGATGATTTTATTAATTCCATTGAGCTATTTAGTTTATGACTCGATTCAACGCAAATTAGATGACGAACATCTACTATCTGATGTAGAAGGAAAGCTTCTGATAATTGAAGAGCAAATCAATTCTATACAAAATACACTGGATTTGCTTACGCCCCTCGAGGGGCAATTAGATGATATTCAAGTTGAAGTATCAAACATGAAGACCAGAATGCCCGATGCGATCAGCCTGAAAAAGATATCTCAACAGATTACTCATCAAAATCAAGAACTAGAAAATATTAATCAGAAAATTACGTATATTAATGAAGGTGTTTTAAAAAATTCACAAAATAAAGAAGAAGAAGAGCTACGATATCATATAGTGCAGAAAGGTGACAATCTGTTTCAGATTAGTACTAAGAATAGGATTACAATACAGCAGCTAAAAGAAATTAATAGAATTGGCCCTGATGAAGTTATTTTTCCAGGTCAAAAACTTAAACTTGAATAGTAATAGATTATTCTAGAAATGCTGATATAGACAGCGTATATCAGTGGGAAGTATGTTCGTCGATTTTTTGTACTCCCTCCATAATCAATCCCATAAAATCGCCGAGAGGCAGATAAACCTTAGTGTCCTCAACCATGTCTCTGTGGTAAGAGAATTGACCGTTTTTGATGCCAAGAATGGCAAAGACGGCCTCCTTGCCCTCTAGTTGGGCATAGTGAGCATAGATAATCTCGCCTTCATTGAAGAAGACCTGTCCCCTGCCATCCACACAACCAATGTCTATATGACCCGTCTTCTTTGAAGTATGTATGAGTTGCAGAAGATCAACGACCTGAATCTCCTCGAGGTCACCGGACATTCCAGAAGCAATATTGCCTGCTCGAAGGGCCATTAACTGCACCCGATTGATAAGAAGTTTAAACAGGAATATCTGGAGAGGGGGGTGCATTTTGAGAATCTGCCTGAAATTTTTAATACTCAGTAACGCAGCCTGGGTTACGGTGACGGTATGGAGGGAATTACTGTGCGGTTCTCCCGAAAGAAGGCTCACTTCACCAAATATGTCTCCAGAATGCATCTTTGAAATCTTTGTACCATCGTCTTCTACGACATTGACCTCACCTGAAATTATGATATACAGATGCGTGCCGGGACTGTCTTTTTCTAAAAGTACCTTTTGCGGCGGAACTGTCTTAAATTCCAGTAGAAGGATTAGTTCTTTTAAGGCATCATCCTCTAGAGATTTAAATATCTCTAATGACCTCATCAAATTGTAATACCTGGCTAAATGCTTTTGCTTACGCACCTCTATCGAGTTCATCAATAACTTCATCTGAAGAGTTACGTAATCTTTTTCCTGTTTAAACTGGTATTGAATCGACCCGGTACATCCACCACAGTCAAACAGGGTGGGTTGTTCGTTGAACTTGAGTTGAGGAGAATTGAATAAAGAAGTTTTTCTTATACTTCCTGGAGTTTCGACAATGTGTTTGATCTTTTCCGATAGATAAAGACACACAGGTTTGAATGCAGAAATCGAGAGAGAGCCGCTTTCCGCCTTTATCTCATCACCCAAATCGTAATACGGGCAAGACTCTTCATTTGTAACAATGAAGACCGCATTACTCATTTTTGTCGTTTCTTTCTTCAAACAACAATCCTCACGCTGACGATGAAGTGTGATGGTTGGCTGCATCTCTGAGTGTTTTTATGTTTTTCTTTATCTTCTAATTGTTCATCAGGACTCATAGATTTCGTCAACGACTGGATCAATAGCTGCTCCTCTTAATCGTCCCTGTAACTCAAGCTGTTCATGTTTCTCGGCCATGATTTTTTGCACTTCTTGTTCTATCAGATATGCCAGACATAGGATCAATGTGGCGAAACAACTATAGAAGAAAAATATGAGGATCGAGCTGGTTAAAACTTTGTCAATCACATACGCAACTGTCATACAAACCTCCCATATTGAAGTGACATTTATGGACAGAAAAAAGCCCCTCTTCCTGGCCGAAGAAGGGCGTCACATTAATATGGGTATGACCCCTCTTTTCGGCAACCCGGCTAACTGCCATTGCAGTCCCGTGGCTTTGCGTCCCCAGGTCACCCTAGGTTTGCCCTTTCGTAGAAGTTGTGAGTCTATAAAATATTGCATCACATATGATATGGGGTGTCAATGAAAAACTACAGGACGGGTAGGCTTCCATACGTTTCAGTCAGGGGATTTCTGCTCCTCTATCACAATATTTAGACAACTCATGTTTATCTCTATCAAAGAGTCGTTAATTGCTTCTTGTATTTCCGCCGACTCCTGATTATTTTCACAGTGTGGTACACAGTCAGCTCGTGTGCTACGGTTCTCTCTTCTTTTAGGTGATGGGGTTGCCAGGCCGCGTCACCTATATTCATATTTGGTGTTACTCTATAGTATTTTCATTGACTTTTAGGCTAGTTGTGTAAGTAGTTAAATCTGACCTGAACGTTGCCCTAACAACCAAATAGGGAGTAAGGTTATGAAGATTTGGTTACCCGCATCATTGCACTGCTCTCGAGTCCTCCTTTTTGCGTTCTCGATGCTATTAAGCATTTTCCTTCTTCTGCATTCGGATAGTATCCTTTTGTTATCAATTTCCATCGCATGGTTCTCTATAGCACTTTGGCTCCTTCTAAGTGGAATTGATATTGAAGTGAATAAGAAAAATTGAGGTTTTTGCTTTTGACATGCCCATCTTATGATGAGATAATATTTGTGAACCTGAACGTTACCCTAAAAGCCAATAGGGAGGTAAGGTTATGAAAAAGATTTGGCTACCCACCTGGTTGTACAATTTAAAACCCATTATTGTAGGGATCGTAGGGGCTGCGATCTTTTATTTTTCTGAAGATTTATTTACTTCGAGTTTAGCCCTCTTCTGTCTTGGGTACGCAAGCTGGATTATTATCATGCGCATAATGTGGTCAATCAAAAGCTTAGCAACATCAAGTTTTGGCAAATCCAAGGAAACTAAAAAAAATATTTACTACGCCAAATTTCCTGATAAGAAGGGCCGTCAAATTTGATAATCCCGTGTAGATAAATAAAAAACATCTTCACTCTGTATGAGGGATGTTT
>CAJQNS010000214.1 GCA_905479735.1 uncultured Desulfofustis sp. | reverse complement strand
CACGGAAGCGAACACTGAATAAATTCTGATAGACCGATGGAGCCATTTGCAAAACAATCTTTTCGCCCAAACTCTGCGTTATGCTCAAAATTTTATCCTCGGAATATCAATCATATGCCTGTGGTAAAATTTCTCGCATGCTTTGATTTTGAACGAAAATCTTAGTTTTGCAAAAGGCTCCGATGGTGTTTCTTTAAACGAGGTTAGGGGATCGATAGCTCAATATTTGAATGGCCAAGGGGCATAAATGCGGAACGAAAACAAGTTGCTCAAATTACTCACCTCATCTCTATCGCTGCGCATTGTGTTATGGGTTTTTTTCAGCGTTATTGTCATTGAAACCATCATTTTAATCCCATCTTTAATGAGACGGGAAAATGAACTCCTGTCTCAACTAAAAGAGATCACTTCTGCAACTGTCTCTGTGACTCTGGGGGTTGCTGATTCGTCAACCACAGATGATCAACTTGTCGAAATAATAAAAAGTGTCCGAATGTATTATGACATCGATGGGGGAGCGTTTTATCGATACGACGGTGATATGATCGGGGCTTTTGGAGAACAACCTGAGCTGACAATTGCTGAGATCAGGAAGGATAAAGATGCATCTCTATTGAATCGCCATGACTCCAGGTACGATTTTGCCGTCATGGCAACGAGACAGCAGGAAAAATACATCTTTATCGCCCGGCTGGATTCATCGGCTGTAAAGCATGAACTATATGCGTTCTTTTGGCGAATAGCCGGGTTAGTTTTTATCATCTCCTTTTTTGTTACTGCAGGAGCATGGATAGCCCTGAAACCAATTGTTGTCTCACCAATTCTCAGACTCAGAAGTGATTTGATTAAAGCCGGGGATGCCATCAGCAATGATCGGCAAGCGCAACCATTCTACTCAACTTCTGTAAAGCGTCGCGATGAGCTGGGTGATGTAATCACTGCTTTTAATCAAATGTATCAGCAGATTACAGAAGCAATCCAGCATCGCAATGAAGCGGAGAAAGAACGGCAAATAAGCTATGAACAAATAGAGGCCTTTTCTGCCATTCTCAACAACGAATTGGAAAAAGGCCGGCATATACAGAGGAATTTCTTCCCAGAAAGCTCCCCACAAATTCCAGGTTGGGAAATTTCAACCTATTTCAAGGAAGCACGTCAATTGTCGGGTGATTTCTACGATGTTTTTGAGCTGCCGAGCGGTTGTCTGGGGTTCGTAGTTGCGGATGTGTGCGATAAAGGTGTTGGGGCGGCGCTTTTTATGGCTCTTTTTCGCAGCTTGATCAGAGTATTCTCCGTCTATGCGGATTCTGAACATCTAGCAGATCGAGCCACTCCCGGCACATGTGGCCGAATCGTACACGTTTCTGAAGACTCGTTATCGTGCCCGTTGCCGCCAAATGCGCTGAAAGCCGTTGAACTCACCAATGATTACGTAGCTATTAATCATGGTGAACTGGTGATGTTTGCAACCCTGTTTTTTGGCTGCCTGGACCCCGAAACCGGCTCACTTAGCTATATCAATGCAGGTCATGAACCTCTCATTGTCGCCAATCCTTCCGGCGGAGTTAAGAGTCTGCTTAGACCGACGGGTCCGGCTATTGGCTTTGACGCCAGTGTTCGTTTCAGATTCGAGCAATTGTACCTCGATCGAGGTGAACTGCTGCTGGGGTACACGGATGGTGTTCCAGATGCAATAAATTCAGAGGGCGATTTTTATACTGTTGAAAGGCTGTTCTCATTGTTGCAGGAACCGGTAACTTCAGCCACTTCTCTAACCAATAGGATCGTCAAAGCAGTTGAGGGCCATACAGGTAAGGCCGATCAACATGATGATATAACCCTTTTGGCCATTCGCCGGACACCCTGAAAAACCACGCTAATCGACCATCAACTGGAGGAACCGCCCCTAATGGCCCGCCCCATTTATCTCGATTACAACGGTACCACTCCCCATGCCCCGGAAGTGATAGATGCCATGCTTCCCTATTTGCATAACGAATTTGGTAATCCCTCAAGCAGCCACGCCTATGGCCTAGATCCTAAACAGGCGATTGTTGAAGCACGCGCACAGGTAGCTGGAATTCTGGGTTGTTCATCTTCTGAAATTCTTTTCACCAGCGGTGGTACAGAATCCAACAACCATGCCCTTAAAAGCATTGCTGGAGCCGGTTACGCCAAAGGGAACCACATCATAACCACTGTCATCGAACATCCCGCCATCCTCAAGGTCTGCGGCTTCATGGAGGATCATGGATTTGCCATCACTCTTCTCCCGGTTGATACTGATGGCCTGGTCAAGCCGTCCGACGTAGCCGCTGCGATCCGGCCGGACACCATTATGATATCCATCATGCATGCCAACAATGAGGTCGGTACTTTACAACCGATTGCCGAGATTGCCGAACTGGCGCGTCAACACCATATTATGATGCATACGGATGCCGCTCAATCGGTGGGAAAGATTCCCACCCTGGTAGATGATTTAAATGTGGATCTTCTCTCTGTGGCCGGGCATAAGGTTTATGCACCAAAGGGGATCGGGGCGCTCTACATAAGAGATGGAATTTACGCCGAGAGTTTCTGCCATGGCGCCGGACAGGAGAATGGCCGCAGAGCAGGGACGGAGAATGTTCTGGAAATCGTCGGTCTTGGCAAAGCCTGTGAGATTGCGGCGGTTGAACTGGAGATGCGCGGCGGAGGGATGCAGGAGATGCGCGATCGACTGGAAGAGGGGGTGGCCGCAGCACTTACCGATATTCGTTTCAACGGGCATCGGGAACATAGATTACCCAATACCAGCAGTGTATCCTTCAAAGGCTTGGAGGCGAACCGTATCCTCGCAGAAATAAGCTCAGATGTCGCCGCCTCCGCAGGTGCGGCCTGTCATGCGGATCAGGTGGAGATCTCACATGTGTTGACAGCCATGCAGGTGCCTGAAGAATGGGCCAAGGGTACTCTGCGCTTCTCCACCGGCAGGTTCACCACGAAAGATGAAATCGATCGTGCCCTGGAGGTGATAGTGGAGGCGGTGAAACGTCTACGGAAATAAGAGACCTGCCTGAATCCGAGATCAAAACGTGCGTCAAAGTATGTTGTTTCCTTTTCTGCTGGCCCACTCTGGCCTGGTAAATGACGTGAGAAGTTTTTACTGAGACAGAGCGGGGTTAGCCGGATAATTGATCCACTCAACAATATCGTACATCACAACCTCAGCTTGCAGATCTCTCAAAAGCATATGATAGCCATCTTCATAGAGAATCATCTGTTGTTGCCCCTGTGACTGTATGGGCAAGCGCTGGTAGAAGGAGAGCACGGGTTGCCGAGGAATTATTTCATCCTTTTCACCAAACAGAAGGAGCAACCTGCCAGTTAATTGTTCGGCACTGTCATAGGCTTTGTCCATCAGGTTTGATAAACCGTAAAGGACATCGATTCTTGTTTCTTTGAGAACCAGAGGATCCTTTCCCAATTCCCTCAGCATTTCAATGTTGTCAGAGGGGGTAATCTTAAGAGATCCACCAGTAACTTTTTTCCAGGGGATGGTATGTGCCGCGAGTGATAGAAGAAATCTCTGATAGACAGGCATTTCAGATCGAGCCCATACGGCAGGTGCAACCAGGATGAGACCGTCTACCTCCGGAGCGTCCTCACTGGCCATGGTCAGGATTGTCACAGCCCCACCCATACTGTCTCCAAGGAGGTAAACTGGAGTCTCTGGGTAGATCTCTTTAATCAGTGATATGAAGGTCGCCAAGTCCTCAGTCAAAGCCTGCCAGCCGCTCCATCTGCCTCTTGTCGAAGTTTCCCCAAAGCCCCTCTGGTCATAGGCATAAACAGCCAACTGGTAATTATTGAAAAACAAGACAGAATCTTTCATAAACTTCGAATAGTCATTGAACCCATGCAAAGCGATTATCACACCGGCTGGTTTATGAGGTGGCAGCCACACCCTCAATGGCAATTCAGTGTTGTCGAAGGAGGTGAAAATGTGGCCGCTGATAGTTGGCTGGGCAACTTCCGGAGCAAGGGGCGCATTGAATTTCGGGGAACAGGCTGTCAGCAGGATGATCATGCAGATCGGCAGCCATAAGAGGCTGCCTGTTCGAATCCGAGGGAATGTATGCATGGAACTCTCTGCGGTATGGATGGATAATGGTAAATAGATGAAGGGATTATACTTTACCTTGACGACAGAGATCTCTGAAAAAGATCGCTCTCTATTTTTCAAACTGAAGATTTACGGAAAAAACCACAGCCGGGGACCAAAGTATACCTGACTGAAAAACCGATTGATTAGTAGTGCCGAGAAGGGCTTTCCATGTTGAGGAAGAAGACATATTGTTTTCATAGATAGAGAAATAAGGGCAATCAGCGGTTCAGAAGGAGCATGAGAAAATGGAATATCCAATCGAAGGTTCTTGCCAATGCGGACAACTCACCTATAAGTTGCATGAAGCACCTCAACGAGTGCAGGCCTGTCATTGTACGGAGTGCCAAAAACTGGCGACCAGTCCATTCAGTGTTACTGCGGTAGTGGCTTCGGAGGCAATTGAGTTTGAGGGTGAACTCCGGGAGTGGAGCAGGTTTGCTGATAGTGGCAACAGGAATATTGCCAAGTTTTGCCCTGATTGCGGTAACAGAGTGTACCACTATAACCCTGACGATTCTGCGACAATAAAATTGAAATTGAAGCCGGTTAATATGTCCGACGACAGCATCTTTGAGCCGACAATTCATATCTGGGCGAGCGAAAAACAGAGCTGGTATCAGATCCCTGAGGGTGTAAAGGTGTTTGACAAGCAGCCTTAACAAATTAGCTGGTAGATCGATCAGGCAAATTATAAAACCACCACTTGAGGTTTGGGGGCTTTAGCGTTTAACAAGGAAGCCTGAATATTCTGACTTGTACCGAAGCAAGCTGAGGAGAAAATGATAAAACTATACACGTGGGGAACACCAAACGGTCGTAAGATTTCGATAATGCTTGAAGAAGTTGCCTTGCCATATAAAGTCGTACCAATTGATATCAGCAAGGGTGAGCAGTTTGAGCCGGGCTTTCTAGCCATCAATCCCAACAATAAAATTCCGGCAATTATTGATGACGAAACCGGCCAGTCTTTCTTTGAATCTGGTGCTATCCTGCTTTATCTCGCTGAAAAGTCAGGTCAGTTACTGCCAGATGATGCCAATGATAAATGGCAGGTGATGCAGTGGCTGATGTGGCAGGTGGCAGGACAAGGCCCAATGCTTGGACAGGCTCACCATTACATACATTTCAATCCAGGTAAATCAGAATATGCTGAGAAACGCTATCTACTTGAAGCTAAAAGACTTTATGGTGTCCTGGATAAACAATTGGAAGGAAAAAGGTTTGTGGCAACAGACGAGTTGACCATTGCAGACATAGCTGTGTGGCCCTGGGTCAGTCGCTATCAATTCCATAAAATAGATATGGCCGAATTTTCACATGTTCTCGAATGGTATCTGAGACTAGCAAAACGGCCGGCTTTCCAAGCGGGTTACAGAATCCCGGACGCAAATCAGGAGATTGCAATCCCCTGATACAGATCACCTCACCGCGACGACCCTAGAAGAGATTTTTCCCGGTTGTCACCGTCACTCCTGCAGCTTTACCAGCACACATTGAGGGGATCGATTTCCAACTACACTCGGCCGAATGGTTTTAACCAGTTCTCATTTCCTACCGGGTCAACAGGCGGTCCAGGCACCGTTTTGGTCGCTAGACGCCAGGACGCTGTCGATGAAGCGAACACCCCGCAGGCCGTCTGCAGCAGTGGGAAAATGACGAGCCAGCGGGTCGGCGCTGCGGCCGGAGCGACGGGCGGCGATGACTTCGGCAGCGTCGCTGTAAAGGTTGGCAAAACCATCGGGAAACCCCTCTGGATGCCCGGCCACGATCCGGCTTGAACGGGCGGCCAGCGGCAGTGTACCTGGACCGTTTGGGGTCCTGATCTCAGCCGGGGCGTCAAGCGGTTTGAAGTGAAGAACCTGAGGATGTTCCTGCATCCACTCCAGGGACCCCCGTGTACCGCTCACCCGGATGCGGAGGCAGTTCTCGACCCCGGCGGCCGCCTGGGTTACCCAGAAACATCCGTGGACGCCATGCTCCATCCGCAGCAAGGCCCCGGCAAAATCGTGCACCTTGCGCTTCGGCACCACGGCACCGACTTCGGCTGCCACCTCTGTCACCTCCAGACCGGTGATGAAACGGACCAGATTGTGAGCGTGGCTGCCGATGTCGCCCAGCACCAGAGAAGGCCCACTCTTGGCCGGGTCGAAGCGCCAGGGCACCGGCCCTGCAGCCGGATCGGGATCGTCCTCTCTGGCCTTACCGCCCTGGACATATTCGACCTGCACCAGACGAATATCGCCCAGCTGGCCGGCTCCGACCATGGCCCGGGCCTGCCGGACCATCGGGTAACCGGTGTAGTTATGGGTGAGGCAGAAGACGAGGCCGGTGTCCTCGACCAGACGCACCAGCTCTTCAGCCTCGGCGAGGGTGTTGGTCATCGGCTTGTCGCAGATCACGTCAAGACCGTTTTCCAGGGCTGCCTTGGCAAATGGGAAATGAGAGTCGTTGGGGGTCATGATCGCTGCCACTTCGGCGCCATCCTGGCGAGCGGCTTCGGCTTTCAACATATCGGCAACCTTGGTATGGATTCGTTCCTCGTCCAGGCCGAGCTCCCGGCCGGCTGCCAAGGAACGGGTTGGATCCGAGGACAGCACCGCGCTGACCACCTGGAAGTGGTCGTCAAGTCGGGACGCCTGCCGGTGCATGGCGCCGATGAAGGAGCCGGGACCACCTCCGATAAGGGCTAAGCGCAGCCGCCTGCCAAGCATTGTAATGACCTGATTTAAGCTCATTGGACCTCCTCAAGTGAAAGGATCTATTGGTGAAGATTTATACAATGGTAAGAACATAGCACCGCTTTCTTGAAAAGACGCCCAGGCCTAATCGGCTGAGGTTGCAGCGGTTGCCACATCTTCGGCGCCGGTCGGTAAAATATTGTCGATAAAAAGTTTCGGCCAGCTCGAACCATCTCCACGTCTGTCATCTGCTGATCTTTTACGAATTCTGAATAAGAGTTTGGAATTCGTCTATAAATAATTAGAAGTAAAAGATGCGCCGTAACAATCTCTGCTTTTTATAAATAACCATTCTTCCTGTCTGTGTTTACCAATGATGTGGATAAAACGATATTACTCCAGAGCCTTTTGCAAAACTAAGATTTTCGTTCAAAATCAAGGCATGCGAGAAATTTTACCACAGGCATATGATTGATATTCCGAGGATAAAATTTTGAGCATAACGCAGAGTTTGGGCGAAAAGATCATTTTGCAAATGGCTCAGAAGTTTTTCTCAATTTCATATGTCTGCCAAGAGATTTTACAGATTGATGCGACGTTACCGGGTAAAGGCTTATTAATTACGTTTGCGCTTGCCCGTTTTGCGAGGCTTTTTGAATTTTCTCTTTTTCACTATGGTTGATGACGCCAGCCTCTCTTCGGCCAGCTCGATCAGGATCTCCTGGACGGTGCGCGGATCATCCCCTTTTTCCGGCTGTCTCTTGATATAGGTGCCATCGCTCT
>CAJQNS010000213.1 GCA_905479735.1 uncultured Desulfofustis sp. | reverse complement strand
TCAAATTTTAAAATCCCATGAACATTAAGAAAGCTAAGCCGCAGGGGCTCGGACTTCAAGTCGCTCAATCGCTCTCTGCGGCAATTCTGGAAGGTCAGTTCAAAGGTGGAGCCCAGTTGGTTGAGCAGGAGTTGCAGGCCTATTTCGGGATCAGCAGATCGCCATTGAGAGAGGCTTTCAGAGAGCTCGAGAAACGCGGTCTGGTAGTCATCGTTCCAAGAAAGGGTACCTTCGTCAGAGCTGTCACCCGCAAGGATATTGAAGACAATTTTCCTGTACGGGCAGCCCTTGAAGGACTCGCCGCCCAACTCGCCCATCAACGAATCACCCCTGAAGAACTTGAACAACTCGAACGTGTTCTTGAAAACATGAAACAGGCGTTAGCCGAACGTAACACCCAATCGTTTTATGAAGCTCATTTGCGGTTTCATGAAATATTTATCGATGCTTCCGGAAACGAATTGCTGATCAACACACTCTCCTCACTGAGAATGCAGAGTCTCTGGCATCGATTTTCTTTTCACTATTATCAGGATGATCTGAACAGATCTTTTGCGGTGCATCGGAGAATACTCGACTGTCTCTTGACAAGAAGCAACGATCCTTTAGAGCTTCGCAGACTCGTTGAGCATCATATCAACGCAGCCCTTGAGAGTTTTCTGGCTTATCTGGCGACACTTGAGTCAAAGGAATCTTAACCATTTCCATCATGAAACGGCCCCAAGGTGTGAAGATGACTAATTTCAAAAACTACCTCTCCAGCCTCTATTTTCTTAATCTGCAAGGTTTGAGGCAGAACAGGGGAGGCAGCTATATTATCGGCTGGTCCCACAGATTGACGGGGCTCCTTCTGCTGGCTTATGTGCTTCTTCACATCAACACCTTGTCCACGCTGTCCAGTCCGGAAGTTTTCACTCGTAAAGCTGAAATGTTCAGCGGGCCGTTTTTCGTGTTTCTTGAATGGCTGCTGGCGATACCAGTGATATTTCATTGTTTGAATGGGGGCAGATTGCTGGTCTACGAGCTATTTACCACTCGCCATGACGAAAAACTTATTGGCTGGATGGCAACTCTTTCAATTGTCTATATGCTGCTGCTCGGCTATCTGATGTTTCTCGGCAACCAGGAAGTCAGTCCGCTTTTTTTCTGGCTCACCGCCCTGGTCCTTAGTCTGGTTGTAACCTGTCCTGTTTGGCAGAAAATCAGCGGGGTCAATGGTTCTATCTTCTGGAAACTGCAACGTTTGAGCGGAGCATTTTTATTTGTGTTAGTTCCTGCACATATGCTGTTCATGCATCTCAACCCAACGGTCGGCCGCGATGTGCAGGTAATTACAGAGCGGCTCAATCAGCCTTTGATTGTCGCCCTCGATACGGGCCTGCTTGTCTGTATACTTTACCATGGTGGCTATGGATTAATTGGGATCTTGAAAGATTACCTGATAGACCAGCGCACCATAAAGATTGCCATGGCGGTGGTGATCGTCACACTGGTGTTGTTTGGTCTGCAGGGAACCGGTCTGGCGGGAGCACTCTAATTCGGAGTTACTGATGAAAATTGATATAGACTCAACCCTGCGCTGTGATGTTCTGATCATTGGCGCAGGCGGTGCCGCTTTGAGGTGTGCCGCTGAGATATTTGAAAAGCGCCCGGACACGAGTATCATCTCCATTACCAAGGTCACCCACCCCCAAAAGTCACACACTTCTACTGCTCAGGGCGGGCTGGCCGCGGTGGACCCCAAGGATCCGCTCGATGCGACCATCTATCACATGTTCGACACCTGGAAGGGGTCCGACTGCACCGCCGACCAGAACGTTGTCAAAACCATTTGTGAGTCGGCCTGGGAGCAGATTCTCTGGCTTGAGAATCGAGGTATGCACTTTTCCAGAAACAGAGACGGTAGACTCAGCAAGAGGACCTTTGGCGGACATACAAGAAATTTTGGTGAATCCTCTATATATCGTGCGGTGTTTGAGGCGGATCGAACCGGTAAAGGAATCATGGATACCAGCTGGGGGGAAACGCTGAAAAAAGGGATACGCTTTCTCAACCAAACCATCGGCATTGAACTGCTCATCGAAAACAAACAATGTCATGGGGTAATCGCGCTCAAACAGAAAGAAGGAGCTTTCATAAAGATTCTCTCCAAAGCCACCGTTATCGCTACCGGCGGAAGCGGTCAGGTCTATCGAGTGACCACCAACTGTCGGCAAAATACCGGGGACGGCCTGGCGCTCGTGCTGCAGAGTGGTTTACCGGTAATGGATCCGGAAGCAGTCCAGTTTCATCCCACTGGAATTGTCGGGCCGGGTATTCTGGCCAGTGAGACACTGCGTTCGGTGGGGGGGATTCTGAGGAATAGGGACCTTGAACCGTTTATGATCGAATATGCTCCTAAAATGAAGGAACTTGCCCCGCGCGACCTGGTTGCCAGGGCTATTGAATCAGAAATCAGAGGGGGCAGGGGAATAGTCAATCCCGATCATGATATCGCCCATGTCTGGATCGACCTCACTCACCTGCCGGATGAAGTTCATGAGAAACAGATACCGGAGGTGTCAAGTTTTTTCAAGCGCTACGTCAACCTGGATACCAAAACAGATCTCTGCCCGGTGAGGCCCAGCAACCACTACCATATGGGGGGTATTCCAACCAACGCCTGGGGCGAAGTGGAGGACAAAAACCGTGAGATCATTGGTGGATTATATGGTGCAGGAGAATGTGCTGCAGCAAGTTTTCACGGTTTTAACCGGTTGGGTACCAACTCTATCCTGGAACTTATCACCATGGGAAGTCTTGTCGGCAACAAGGTGGTCGACTACCTTAAAACCATGCCATCGGCCCACCATGATCTCATTCCGCAAAGCTATCAACCCAGATTTCACAACTATTTGAACAGCAGTGGTAAAGAGAGTATCGGCACACTGCGGTCCAGGCTGCGCACGGTCATGACCGAACAGGTAAGCGTGTTCAGGACCGAAGATTCAATTTCAAAAGCGATTGATACGATCGAGGATATTAACGATCGCGCACTCCATACTTCAATTACGAGTAGCCACCTGGCCATGAACCAAGAGCTAGTGCAGCGCTGGGAGCTTGAAAATCTTCTGCTTGTCGCCAAGTCAATCTGTTACGCTGCACGCTATCGAAAGGAATCTCGTGGCGCTCATTTTAGAGATGATTTCAGCGTACGGCTCGATGAGTTTAATCATCACAGTCTTGTTGGTATCGATGACAATGGTGACTGCCACCTGTCCAGACGGGAGATCGATATGAGCCTGTTTGAAGCGGGAGGCGAACACAGTGAAAAGTTCGATTTCATTGAGCGCAGCTATTGACCCAAGCGAATACGATCCACGGTGACATTATGTCTAAGCTTTACGATTTGACCCTTAGAATACAACGCACCAATTCTGAGGACGGCAAACCCCGGTACCAGACTTACCAATTACAGGCCGGACCTATCATGCGCTTTGTCGATCTTCTGCGAATGATTAACGACGATCAGGATCCCTCCCTCACCTGGAATTCCTCCTGCGAACATGGACAATGCGGTACCTGTTCCATGAGAATCAATGGTAGGCCGATGCTGGCCTGTGAGCTGCTGGTCGAAAATGGTGTGGAGATGTTTAACACCACAACTTTTACCCTTGAACCTCTCCAGGTCGCTACGGTTGTGCGCGATCTGGTAGTCGATTCGGATGAGGCCTACGAAAGAGTCAACAGGGTCAAACCATATATTATTGATCCGCTGCCACCTGGAAAAGACGGGGAGGAGCACCAGATAAATCCCGATCAGCTAGAGCTCTATGTTGATGCCACCAGGTGTATAAACTGCTTCTGCTGTGCTTCTGCATGTATCAGCAGCCACCGAACCTTCCTTGGGCCAAATGCGATGCTGGCCACTATTGTGCGGGTACTCGACTCCAGGGAGCAGGAAAAAAAGGAGCGCCTGAAGACGATTTACAGTGATCAGGGGGTATATCGCTGTCACACCTCCAAGGCCTGCTCTCACGTCTGTCCCAAAGAAATCGATGTGGCCCATTTCATTGCTCTGGCAAAAAAGGGATTTGCGCTGGAATAAGGTTTTACCGTCCAATTGACACTGGAGGTGTGTAATGGCAATTGCCCTCGACAATCTGACTAGAAAGGTGAGTGCTTCATGTGCTCAAACCCGCTTTGCCGATTTGGCTGAAGAGGTCGTCGACAGAACCAGGTATCTGCTCCTCGACTTCCTGGGTTGTGCCATTCGCGGAACCTTGACCGAATCGACCATTCCCGTTCTGCAACTTGCCGAGCGAAAAAAATCTGTCCAGGGGCAGGTTCCAATTATCGGCACCGCC
>CAJQNS010000212.1 GCA_905479735.1 uncultured Desulfofustis sp. | reverse complement strand
TTCAAGTCAAAGGATTCCTTATTCGGACTTTATAGTGGGAGGTAAGTACGACATGAAAGACGTAATTCAGCCCACGTATGACGAAATCAATAAGGAGTATGGACTCAACGAAAAGCAAGAAGACTAATTGCTTGTACAGTTGATATAGAACCTGGATTATCGGATAAGTTCTGAGCCTCCGCGATCGGAATAAAGGTGGCTATTAGTCAAAGCCTTTAGATTGCCAATTCAAGTCTCTGGTAATTTACATTTCCCTAAATATTTAGATGGCTACTCTGAGATCACAGCATCCGAGTAGCCATCTCTGGGTGAAGATGTTTCCTGTGAAGGTCAGAATTTGCCTGCACGGTGAAAATAGTTTTGCGAGTAACCACCCTTTCTGAAGAGATACAGGAACAAGCTTAACTACTCACTTCAGATAGAGATTACCCGTGGCAACCCTCTTCTGTTTCGAATTTACCAATTATGGAGATTCTGGTGCTGGAGGTGCATACCACTTCTCCTTTGGAACCATCTTGGGTTCATCAGTGTCAGAAACGTAATGAGGTGTCATGATGGCAACTCCATATTCATTGAAAACATCTTGAATATTTTCGTGTAAATCTGAATAAATTTTTGCCATCTGATCTGGTTTTCTACAAAAAGCATTTAACTCGTAGATAACACCAAAATCTCCTAAGCTCTTCTGTAGAACAAAATGTTCAGCTTTTCTGGTCAACCCATCGGTTCGCTCGGCAGCCATGAGCAGCATCGCTTTCACCTGTCGCCATGGAACTTCATAACCAATACCAACTGTTGTATGTAATATAACCCCTTGTTTACTAGCAATATTGCTGTAATTGATAACCTCACCACTGAGTATGGTGGAATTTGGTATAATGATCTCTTCGTTCTTAAGTGATCTTATTGTTGTCTCAAGCAATCGTACGTCTGTTACTTCCCCTTCGTGTTCTCCAAATTTTACTCGATCTCCCACATTGAAGGCCCTTTTGTAAGTCATTGTGTATCCAGCAACGACGTTTGAAATCAGTGAAGAAGAACCAAGTGAAAATAGCACGCCAACGAGAATAGATATTCCCTTGAATGCCTCAGAACCAGATCCAGGAATGTAAGGGTAAGCCATAACCAACCCCAATATGATGACAACGATTCGAACAATTCGATAGGTGGGCCACGCCCATTCTGATTCAAACCCAGAAATTTTAAGTTGATCACGGGCAACACGGCTGAAAAATGCACGAGTGATTCGCAATATGTATCGAAAAATAAAACAAATGATAATTAGGAAGAATAAACTCGGCAAATAATCTACAAAAGATTGCCAGATAAACATTACAGGATTAACAACAAAACCGAGCAGCAAGAATGCTAATTCACGAGTCCAAGGGAAAAGACCAAGAACAAAATTCAAGAATACATAGATTATAAATAATACGACAGCTGCTCTTAATAAACGGTTTATAAACTTGAAAATGTTCCAAATTTCCTCAGATTGTATTACTTTTTTTGATGTTGATTCAAGCTTATCAATCTTTCGCTTTAAACGTATCTCAAAAAACTGATCACTTTTTCTAAAGACCCAAAAGAGTACAAATAATACGATGACGAGCAGTCCAGTTCTTATTAATGCTTGGATAATGTTCTTCTTTATCGTGCCGGATCGTCGTTCGTGACGATAATTTTCAATTGCTTTGGCAATTTGTTTCTTGAACAACTCTTTTGCTATTACTTCCGGCTCAAAGTCACCTTCAAGTTTTGCATCCTCAGCAAAAACTCCCAAGACTTCCATATCACCCGCATAAATTTTAAAGATTCCCATGTCTTCTTTGACTTCTAATGTTTCGGGATCAAAGCTCTGGTCTTTAGCAAGTTGGATGATATTATTTACTATATTTTCTGCTCTCTTTTCTGCGGGGAAAGCCTTGACACCACTTATGCGGAAAAGGTTTTTCCCATCCAGGACTACCATTGCGCTTTCGTACTTTTTGGGTTGTGTGGGAGCGGGTGGATTTAGGTTCTGATCGGGAGCTGGATTACTAGAAGTTTGGGATAAAATTGTGGTGGGGAAAAATAGGCTTATGAAGAAAACAAAAATCGGTACAAATATCAGACTGGATATAAGAGCGCAAGGTGATGCTTTCATAGTTCTCTCCCCCTAATAGTTTTTGAAGTGCGATATCTAGATTCAACAATTCATTCCAACTAAAGCAATGCCAGATTTTTTTCAAAGCGGAAAGTCTTTTGAACGAAATCTGCAATCAATCATTTAGGTGGTTAGGTGTATTTTGGGTAACCTACCATGAAGCAATAGCTATTATTTCTGTTATTTTAGATGTTTATCGGCTTGGAAGTTGCAGAGGTCAGTTGGATTTATCTAAATTTTGAATGGAGGCCACGATCATTAGAAAAGGTTACAACAAATTTCAGTTGTCGAGGGCAACTAGGTGTTAGATTTTTCCTGGACACCTTCGAGTCATATAGCGAGAGAGAGTTGAAGAGTCGAGTAGCCCGGGGGAATTTCACCCCCAGGCCCTCACAGAACCCGGCGTGAACCTCTCAGCTCACCGGGCTCCTATTGTCCAGCCGCAGGACGCATCCTCAATATCTGCCAATGGGCAAATAGTTCAGGATTTCTTCGAGCTACACGACCTAACCAGTGCGTTGCCCGTCGTTGACATCCTCTTAATTGTTTAAATTTCCTCATGGCCCATCTGACTATTATGCGATTCAAGACATTTGATATCGTGAACATGCTTGATTTATAGAACTTCGCATAATAGTTGATCCAGCCCCTTATTTGGGGATTTAGCATTCGTGAAAGGTCTTCCAGTGATTTATCACTCCGGTTGTGAATACGCCATGTACGCATCTTATCGCAGATAGATTTGGCAGCTTTATTACTTATCGCCGGCAGAAAGCACACAAAGAATTTTCCATACTTGTTCTTTGCTAATCGGGGTCTGAACGTAAACCCTAGAAAGTCGAACGAGCAGTGAGGATAATCCCCTCGCTTATTCTGCTCCTTACAGAAGACAATCTTCGTCTTCTCAGGGTGCAGCTCTAACCGACACTCTTTTAACCGCCTTTCGACTGCGCTTAGAAGTCGTTTCGCTTTTGACTCACTCATACAGTGACACACCACATCGTCGGCATATCGCTCAAACGGAATTGTTGGAAAGTTTTTCCTCATCCATAGGTCAAAGGCATAGTGCAGATACAGATTAGCCAATAACGGACTAATAACCCCACCCTGTGGAGTTCCTTTGTCCCTGGACTCAATTGATCCATCTGGATGCTGAACAGGACATTGCAGCCATCTCTGTACATACAGAACGATCCAGCGGCAATCCGTATGATGCCGCACCGCCTTCATCATCAACTCATGGTCGATGTTGTCAAAGAAGCCCTTGATATCAAGATCCAGCACCCAGCCATATCGCCAACATCGGCGACGAGCAGCCCCAACCGCATCATGAGCAGACTTCCCGGGACGATACCCGTATGAGTCATCATGAAAGTGAGGCTCCACCAGAGGCTCTAATGCCTGCTTGACAACCATCTGGGCAATACGGTCTGCTACCGTGGGTATCCCCAACGGTCGCATTCGTCCATCACCCTTCGGGATCTCAACTCGACGCACGGGGACGGGAAAATAACTTCCCGATGCCAATCGGTTCCACAGTTTGTAAAGATTATTACTTAGATCCTTCTCAAACTCGCTTATCGACTGACCATCAACACCGCCTGATCCACGATTTGCCCTTACTTTCTTGAATGCATCCCAAACCTGCTTCTTGGAAATTTGGAATGGCTTTGCTTTTTCCAATAAGATCCTCCCAGATTACTGGTTGTCTCATAGTTAAAAGCTGGACAATGCAGCCCCTTCGCTCCAGCTCCATTACAGAGCCTTCATCACTACTACAGGCTACTCCGCCCCTGTGCTCCGCATCGGGACTTCCACCCTCGTGGGGTCTCCACTTGGGTGCCTCCCTTACCATCGGAACGACAGGTTCCCACGTTCCGCACGAAAGCCTGGATCATGTTCACGCCACCTCTATGCCGGCCGCCGCCCAAGCAGTAGACAGGTTTCCCTTGGACTTATCCTGGGATGGAAGAAGC
>CAJQNS010000211.1 GCA_905479735.1 uncultured Desulfofustis sp. | reverse complement strand
TAGGCCGCCAGTTTCATCGGCTGCACCCTGGCATTGTTGAAAGCCGATTCATCTCCGGTAAGCCCGGCGTAGGCGAAAGAGATCAGGCCGAAGACGGAGGCCACCAGAATGGAGCGCTTGGCCATTTCCACATGCCTGCGTTTGATCAGATAATAGGAAGAAACAGCAAAAACGAACATCACCGCAACCAGGAAGCTGGAGCTGGTGGTGTGGGTGAATTTGGCAATCGCCACGGGTGAGAAGAGTACCTCCCAGAAGTTCTGCATCTCGAAACGGGCCTTTTCGGGATTGAACTCCATACCGATCGGATACTGCATCCAGCCGTTAGCCACCAGGATCCACAAGGCAGAGAGATTGGAGCCGATGGCCACCATCCAGGTGGAGAATAGATGGAAGCCTTTTGATACCCTGTCCCAGCCAAAAAACATGACCGCGAAGAAGGTGGCTTCGAGGAAAAAGGCCACAATGCCCTCAATGGCTAGTGGTGCGCCGAAAATATCGCCGACCATCCAGGAGTAGTTAGACCAGTTGGTGCCGAACTCGAATTCGAGGATAATGCCGGTGGCAACACCAATCGCGAAGTTGATGCCGAACAGCGTCATCCAGAATCTGGTCAGCTGCTTCCACTCTTCGTTACCGGTCTTTACGTAAATGGTCTCATAAAAGGCACACAAGAACGACAACCCCAGCGTCAACGGCACAAACAGCCAGTGGTACATCGCGGTCAGTGCAAACTGAGCCCTGGACCAGTTGACCAGTGCCAGGTCTATCTCACCCATAGTTCCTCCTCTAATTACTGTTCTGAGCGGGTGCGGTGATCTGCTCCATCACATAATCGGCCCGCTGTTCATCTGTAGAAAATTGAGTACTCAAAAAGTCAGGAAAGAAAAAGAGCTTCAAAACCGCAAACATTATAAACAATTTCACCAAAATGATTTTCCATAGTGTCTTGCCGAGGGTCATCGACCTGAACCCGTCCCGGTAAAACCTGAAAACTCTGACCGGATATGATGCCATTAGCTTTCTCGTCTCTGAAAATTCATTCTGCAAAATATCTGCAACCGACAACCCGTTATGACCCTGGCTTCCCTTTTCATCGCCTGATTTTATCTTCGATTTTCAGTCAGTCAAT
The DNA here is from genome assembly GCA_905479735.1 of uncultured Desulfofustis sp. Taxonomy (GTDB): domain Bacteria; phylum Desulfobacterota; class Desulfobulbia; order Desulfobulbales; family Desulfocapsaceae; genus JABDQA01. The sequence continues at coordinate 8,678 of CAJQNS010000211.1, read as the reverse complement.
ATCGGATTGCACTATATCGAAGGGCCCCAGCCTTGTCAATAATAATTCTCATTACTAAATACCTGTGTATCTCCAGATATTACAGCTTGTTAGTAAACAACCTGCTTCCAGGTTAATATGAACAAGTTTCAGAAAAATATTTATTTTCACACACTATAGATGAACTGGCTGCCACAATGTATGAGTCAATAAATGGCTTGTATTTTTAGTCCCAACCATCTATGTACCAGTCTTCACCTTCAACCAGGAAACAAGCGTGCCTTTTGCCGGAGAATTACTCGCACTTACCACGGTACTGTGCTGGAGTATCAGTGTTCAGTTTTTCGAAGCCGCCTCGAAGCGCGTCGGTTCAATACCGGTTAATATCATCAGAATTGGGATCGCCCTGATCTTGTTCAGCCTCTTTCTGATGATCCGTGACGGAACTATGTTTCCCACCGATTTTCCTGCGCACGCCTGGTTTTACCTGAGTCTCTCCGGCATTGTCGGTTTTTTTATTGGCGACCTTTTTTTGTTCATGGCCCTGGTAAATCTTGGTCCCCGACTGGCAATGCTCATTCACAGCCTGGCGGCCCCGACAACGGCAGTTATCGGCTGGCTGTTTCTGGGTGAAAGCTACCGGATTACCCAGTGGCTTGGGATTTTCATCGCCCTCTCGGGTGTTTGTCTCGTTATCCTGGAGAGAAGCCCTGAGCCCTCTGCCAGGAGCCTGCAGGTCCGAACCATTTCGCTCAAAGGTCTGGCCCTTGGGGCTGGCGCCCTTTTGGGCCAGGCGGTCGGCTATATTTTCAGTAAGGTGGGAATGCAAACCGAAACAGGTTATCTCGATGCCTTCGCCTCCACCCAGATCAGAGCTATCGCCGCCTTTATCTGCTTCATTGCCTTTTTGACCATAACCAATAGATGGGGGTCGGTGAAAAAGGCCTTTGGCGATCCGAGGGCGATCGTTTACACCTCGGCAGGATCTGTGGTCGGCCCGTTTTTGGGTGTTTCATTATCGCTGCTGATTCTCCATTACCTGGCGGCCGGCGTTGCCGCCACCTTTTTATCACTGGTTCCGATATTCATGATTCCGTTTGCCCGATTTCTGCATAAGGAGCATGTGTCACTGCGGGCCATAGTCGGAACGATCGTTGCCGTGTTTGGTATATATCTGCTGGTCTCTTAGCCTGACTTGCGCGAATTGAGAAAATCTGCGACTCAAGGAGACTTGGAGCTAGGAAAGGTCAAGATTGGTCATCTCCTGGGTAACTGAATATTCATAATCCGGATACTCATAGATCGGCAGCCGGGGGTCAGTAAAGCCGATGGAATATCCGTATAATCCAGCATAATCAGTAGGATCCTCGCCTAGCTCAGAGAGCTGCTCCAGATATTCGCTGACCGATTTTGATTCGATAATTATAATCTTGCCGAGTTTCTCAATGATCGGACTGTGTCGTCTGGTCGTGTCGTGATCAAACTGCAGGATTCTTCTGCCGTACCGGGTTATGCCAATCACCCGAAAACTCAGACTCTTGCCTACCCCGGGAAGATTCAGGACATTGCGGTCGGTGGCCATAAAGGCGATGTCCTCCTTGCCCCGCAACTCTGCCAGGTGATCAACTATTTCTTCGGTTTGGTCCAGCCGAGAACTGAGTTCATCAATCGCCTGCTCGCTCAGCCTTCCGATAACCTTTTCCTCCATCTGCTCCTGGACGGCGCGGCCATTAGGGGCAAAATTATGGCTGTTTTCCATATACCCCTTAACCGAAAAACTGTAATAAGGAAGCACGCCGACTTCACCCAGAGTTTGACGCAGCTTGGCGTTATGCCCCCGCCTCGAGGCCGCTGCCGTGAAAACATGCTGATTGATAACCAGCCAGCCGGCCTGGTTCAACCTGCGCAGCGCTTCTTTGACCTGGGGAGTGATCTCCATTGACGATTCGACATGGGTCTGGATAAAAAACTGCCTGATGCCCGCCAGCCTCGCCTTTTTCTGGAAATCCTGGAGAATGCCAACCACCTCAGAAGTAATCCGCTGAGGCAGATAAACCGGGAGCCGGGAGCCAAGACGTACCCTTACTATCTCGGCATATTTTTCATTTTCTGGCCGTGTCTTATTTGCAGCTCGCTTGCGCATGGCCATCTTGTAGACGCCATCGAGTATCTGTTCAAGGGCGGCATCAGAACTCATCAGTGCATCACCGCCAGTGATCAGGATGTCCCTGAGCTGTGAATCATTCTCGAAATAGCCTAATAAGTCCTGTAGACGTTCCGGCCATTTCTTATCGGGCCGTAGTTTCTTCAGATTAAAGTTAAGCTGCCCCCTCTGGAACGAGTACATTCTCTGGCAGGAGGCACAGAGCCCCCCGCAGGCCCGCCCCGTGGTATCGGGGATGAGAATCGCGACTTCCGGGTATCTTCGGTGAATGCTGTACTCAGACGGCAGAATCCAGCCGGCGGCATTGGGTTTGCCCGGCTCCACCTGGTCCTCCTTTTCCCAGGCCACAATATGGCCGAACTCCTCTATAAGTTGCCGGCTATAGAGCACATAATGTCGGATGGCCAGATCAGCTCCAATGGCAAAATAAGGTACCCGGACATGCAGCAGGGACAGGTAGTAGGGGTTGACAAATATAGGAATCCCGGTCTCCTCCGCTCGATGGAGCAGCTTCATGGTATCGGGATCGAGTGAGTTGCCAAGCATCTCATTGAGCAGATCGGCTGAGCGAACGGCGAATTTGAGATGGAACCGATAATCGTTCCACCACTCGAGTGCCTGCAGAAATTTCTGTTCTGGCGAAAGATCAGGTCCAAAGCAGTATTTGCGATCGACAATCTCCCCGGATTCCATCTTATCGATGATCAGGTTCAAAATGCGATCCCTGTTTTCTTCCCTGAGTTTGACGATGCGGGGATCGAGCCCTGAGGGAAATCTTTCCATCCATTTCTCAACCTGGTGCCGGTCCGGCAACTCACGTGTCTCAACCCCCTCAAACTGGCGGAACAGATGAATCATATCCTCAAAAAAAGCAGGCCTGGCTCCGCCGGTCCCATGATTGACCGCCAGCCAGATCATTTTTATCGGATTATTGACCGCTGCCACTCCACGCAGGTTCTGATCCCGATAGGTCATCCCGGCGTGGTCGATATAGTCAAGCAGGCGGATTGCACCGAAGTCCTTCCAAGACAGCTTTTCGTAAGGATTTTCATTTGTCAGTTCTCCACGATAGAAAGCGTTGGCCAGGTGGTTGCCGGCCAGCACTTCCATCACCCAGCTCCGGATCCCGATCAATGCCTCGATTTCGGTCTTGGCATAACGCATTATCTTTTCAAGCTTGGGATTTTCAGATAAAAGCTGGTGCAGCAAGCGGTGGGACTTTACCGAGATCGCGACCCGGTCCAAACCCATAAGGTCAGGATCATGATTGTGGTATCGTCGATTCTCACGGATAGGGCTGGGCATCGATTGATCCTCCCTTCCACAAAGTTCAGAAGTGCAGCAGACAGGCCGGGGCTCTGCCAACAGGTCAGGCTCTAAATAGATTATATGACCAATTTCATCAGAGTTAAAGTTTGGAAGGCAGCAGCGGCTATAAAATCACCCCCCATAGCCGCCCAGGTCCTGCGCCGCAGGCAGGCGGCTCTGAGGATGGCGCTGTTCACCGGCACTGGTCACATAGATGGCACTTCGCCCGGGCAGAGGGCATCTGGTTTCACAAATTCCACAGCCGATGCACAGTGCATCATCGATGAACGGTTGGCGCACCTGTCGCCTACCGCCCTGCTCATCGACCACCTCGGAGTTTCTGAACTTGATCGCCTTCTCCGGAGTCGGGCAATGCTCCTCACAGACGATGCAGGGGATACCCTTGGCAAAGGGCAGAGAGATTCTTATCAAACCAGGCATGGCCGATCTTGAACTGGTGTTTCTCAGCCATCCCAAGTACTTGTAAGGCCCCTGTCGGGCAGACCTGGCCACAGAGAGTGCAGTTGAATTCACAATAACCGGTCCGGGCAACCAGATAAGGCGAGAACATTCCCTCGATACCGGCCCTGAGCATCACCGGCTGCAGGCCATTGGTGATACAGACCTGCATACATTGGCCACAGCGGACGCAGCGGTTGAGGAACTCGGGTTCAGCCAAAGCACCCGGCGGTCGAATCAACAGCGGGTCGGCCTGGACATTAAGCGTCCGAACACCAAGTACCGTGGGTAAAACCAGCGACGCCGAGGCAGTGGTGAGAAAGCGCCTTCGGGAAAGTGAGGTTCCAGCACCACGGGAAATTGGCAGTACACCGGCGAATGATATAATCTGTCGCGGACACTGCTCAAAGCAATCAAGGCAAAGGACGCAGGTTTCCGCATCGATCTTTCTCTGCTCATCGATGGCACCCATGCGGCAGATACGGGCGCAATGGCGACAGGCTCCGCAGCTCTCATCGCCACCGGACATAGCCAGCATTCCCACCCGGCTGCACCAGCCCAGCAAGGCCCCAAGCGGACAGATATTGCGGCAGAAAAAGCGCTGCTGCACGTACTCGGCGGCGACCACCAGGCCCAACACAAAGAGGCTGACCAGCCCGAACTGGTAGAACTTCTGTTCAAACGGCAGAATGGTGTAACGCAGGAGCGAATAGACAGGTTCAACAATCCGGTTGAGTGCTTCCGGCAGATGCTGATAGGTAAAGGTAAAGAAAGAGACGGTCACCTCGTTGAGGCCGGGATATATGGCCTGTGACAGTCCCCGCACCAGTATCGAAAATGGATCGAGATAACCCGCCAGCGGCACCCCGAAAATTGCCGAGATGAGGATAAAGATCAGCATTATTGCGGGCAGAGAGGGAAACCTGGTGGCCTCATTTTTGCGGGCTCGCCCAAACAGACGGCGCCAGCCGTCGAGCAATCCGCCCATCGGGCAGAGCCAGCCGCAGAAAGAGCGGCCCGAGACAAGACTGAGAACCACTATCAGCAGCGCCGGCAGCATCAGGATAATTATGGTCTTCACTGCCAGCATGGTCGACAGCGCCAGCAGCGGATCAATCCGGAAAAGGATGTTTACCGCGTATTCAATGGAGTCCGAACCGGTGTAGTCTGTTTTGACAAACAGAAAGACAAAAAGCAGAAAGAAAAACGCTTGAGAAACGATGCGCCCCTTTCTCAGCCATCGGTAAAAGGCGCTCTGGGAAACCTGTTCCACGGGTTATACGCTGCCAGAAATGATATTCATTTTGGCAGGATCCATTTGTCCAAGTCCCATTTGGTGTGCTGCCACGGTGGAAGAAATATCTTCGGGTCGCAAGTCGAAGAGCGTCGTGGCCAGGGCATCGACAGCAACCGGATCAACCGATCCGATTAACGTGTCGAGGCGCCTGACATCTTCGATCGAGCCCCCCTGCGGGCCGTTATTGGTCAGAATTCTGGTGGCATCGATAATCGTCAACTGGGGAGTGATGACGGTGGCAAGATCGGCCAGATTCTGTCCCAGGTCATGGTGCAGTGCTCCCCGTCTGCCGCCGATGACGCCCATCGAATTTTTGAGGCCCAGAGTCAGGCGGCTGAGTCCATGATGCTTGGCCACCGGCACGTTGATATAACAATCAGCAGTCAGGGCATCTTTATAGATATCCCATTCTTTCAGCGAACGGCCTTTGGCTATTTTGACCGGAACGAACTTGCGCTGATCGACATGGACAAGTTTAGCTTTTTTACTGCCGATCGATTTAATTGCTTCGGTCATCCCGCTATTGTTGTAGCAGCGCCGCTTTTCGTTGCAGGTATAATCGAACACCTTGACCTCGTCAGCCCCTGCCTCAAGGGCCAGTTCAACCAGGGTAGTTACCACCTGTGGATGAGTATTGGCCGCCTGCTCAGGTTTGCGATCCCAGCCAATATTGGGTTTTACCACTACCTTGTATCCCGGCTTGACGAATCTACTCATGCTGCCGAGCAGCTCGACTGTTTTTTTCACCAGTGCCGCATAATCTTCCCCAGATACCCTTACCACATCAGGCACGGATGCATTGAAAGCAAGACTCTCAGGTATACGAAACAGTGGCAGGGAAAGGCTCAGACCGCTGCTGTAGAGCATTACCTGCCTGAGAAATCGACGTCTGTTCATGGACTGCACCGCTGCTTTGTTGATTCTGCTGCTACCTCGCCAGTCTACCACATCAGTCCTGCCGCTACCAGCACGTGATGTATCTTTGCCCATGAGCGCTAACGTTCAGCCCTATTGAACACTCATTCATTGTTAATTATCAAGAGCTTGGAAGAGATTCCCCAGAACCGGACCTAGCAAAATAAGGTCGTAGAATGATTGATTTTTCGAGTATCCCATGTGCGAATATCCTTGACAAAATCATCCCAACACTGCACAAAGTAGTACTGACATTTGTGGTACATGATAATTAACCCGACCCGGGCAAGTGAAACATATGATGCTGCCAGGGTGAAGGAGAACAAGATCATAAATTCTCAGGCAGGTACAAACGATGAATGAAGCATTGATCCTGGAAAAACTGGACCAGCTATCCGCCGAAGTAAAGTCCCTCAAATCAGATGTCTTGCAGGACATCAAGAAGGACCTGGAACCGGTATTAAAAGACGCCATGCCAAGTCTTTCCAACGTTTTGGAAGATATAGATGACCGATACACCAAAGAAAAGGCCATCCATCTCGCCCAGAATGTCCTCACCAGTCTCGATGAGTTGAACGACATCGTTGATACCGTCAAGGCTGGCATGGAACTGAAGAGCGACATGATGCCGGTGGTCAAGCAGGTGTACCCCTCAACGATCAATTTTTTCAATGATCTCAGTGGAGAATTCCACGTTGATGAGCTCACCATCCTGCTCAGGAAACTGGTAACCAACCTGGACGCTCTCGGCGAGTCTATGGACATGCTCAAGGCCGGAGTCGAACTCAGGGATGAAATGATTCCGATCGTCAAGCTGATGTACCCACGTATCATCCGCTTCATGAAATCCCTGCATGAAGGTGAATTCCAGGCTGAGAAACTTGGTGATCTGCTGCATACGGTCCTGATCAATATCCACACCCTGAGCGATTTGCTGAACATGGTCCAACCGATGACGGAATTCGTCAAGGAATTCACTGCTGTGATGAAGGGCTCCGACATCATGAATTCGGTGAATCTCTGGCTCGACAGTCTTCAGCAGAGCAGCGGAATCGTCAAAGTTGCCGGAGTCTCATGGACCCAGCTGAAGCGTCTCGATTACAACGAGAAACAGGTCGAGAAAATCTGCAACGCGATCTCGGGCCTCGACTTCAACAAAGCCGAACCGGTGGGCCCGTTCACCTTGATGAAAAAGATGAGGGATCCAAAGGTCCAGTCTGCCCTGGGTTTCATGTTCATGATGCTGGAAACCATGGGAACTGTTGTACTGGCCTACCAGGAAGACAAAAGAGAACAAGCGAACAACAACACATAAGATGAGCAAACATACGGTTACACCGACTGTATCAATCTCGTACCTGTAAACCTGACCGCAAAGGAGGCAACAGAAAACATGAAAAAGCTAGTCATACTCGGTGGCGGCACCGGTGGTACCATGATGGCGAACAAGTTGAGGAAGGATCTGGACGATGACTGGATGATCACCATTATCGATAAAGATAACATCCATTATTACCAGCCCGGCTATCTTTTTGTTCCGTTCGACATCAACAAGCCGCGCGAGATAAGAAGAAGTAAGCGGGAGTTCATCAACCCGGGGATTGACTTTGTCATCAGCGATATCGCCAATGTCGACTGGGACAAGCAGGAGATTTCCACCGCCACCGAAGGTAAATTCAACTACGATATCCTGGTCATGGCCACCGGCTGTGATATTAGACCTGACGAAGTCGAAGGGCTTGAGGAAGGTTGGGGACACGACATTCATGGATATTACCGCTTCAATGACTGTCAGGAACTGGGTAAGGCGCTGAAGAGGTTTAAAGGTGGGAAAATCGTGGTCAATATCGCCGAAATGCCGATAAAATGCCCGGTTGCACCGCTTGAATTCGCCTTTCTGGCGGACTGGTATTTTCATGAGCGGGGAATCCGCGAAGATGTCGAAATTGAATTCGTCACCCCCCTTTCAGGGGCCTTCACCAAACCGGTAGCCACCAAAGTTCTGACGGATGCCTGCGAAGATAAAGACATCAAGATTATACCGAACTTCGCGCTCGGCTCAGTCGATCACAAAGAGAAAGTCATCCAGGCCTTTGACGGCAGCGAGGTTAACTATGACATGCTGGTCTCAATTCCGCCCAACTTCGGGGCCCAGGTTATGATTGACTCCGGTATCGCCGACCCGATGGGTTATATCCCCGTCGACAAGCACACCCTGCAGCCCGAAGGCCATGACAATGTCTGGGTGCTGGGCGACGGAACGGACGTACCGACCTCGAAAGCTGGTGCGGTAGCGCATTTCCAGGGAGACGTGCTGCATGAGAACATCCTGGCCTATGTTTCGGGAGGTGAACAGCACGCCCGCTCGGACGGTCACGCGGTCTGATTCATCGAATCAGGCTTCGGGAAAGCCTACGTTATTGATTTTAACTACGACATTGAACCGGTTATCGGAGAGTATCCCTTCCCAGCTATCGGCCCCATGGGTCTGCTGAAGGATACCAAGTTCAACCACATCTCCAAACTGTTGTTTAAATGGGCCTATTACAACCTGCT
>CAJQNS010000210.1 GCA_905479735.1 uncultured Desulfofustis sp. | reverse complement strand
CTTCTTTAAAAAAGAATAATCCTTGATGTCTTCATAAAGAAAATGAAGAGGATGGTGAAGCCGAACAGCAGACTGTAGGGCAGGATCAGATCTCTGCTTACGACGCCGCCGCCCTTGATCCGGTCGATGATTCTGTGGGTTGCATAGAGTGAAGCGAGAAAGCCGCCGGCAACGGTGAAGACCTGAATCAGGGCAGAGGCATCGGGGCTGATCAGCCGCGCTCCCTCCCTCACCGGAGACAAACTGAACATTTCTCTCAGGTTGGCGGCCAAACGCCACGAATCAGACACGAAGATCTCAAAATAGACGGCCAGATAGACACCCAGGATGATCGGAATAAACCCATAGCCAAGCAGCCTCAGGATCAGAACCCGGTCGATTTTGGTCAAATAGGCCTGCAAATTGACCGTCAGGTAATAGCCGACCTGGAAGATGAAAATCAGGCCGAAGAAAACGGCTGAACCGAGCAGCGCGAAAGGAACTCGGCCGAGCAGGCTCGGGTAACTCTGCTGAAGAGAATAAATTAATTCGTAGAACTCAGTATGCAGGGCAAAAAGGAAGAAGATAGCGCCTAAAGAGACGATCAGAAAGCTGTCCGGCCGTCGCGGTGCCTCGATGTCCCAGAGTTCCTGGGGCGCCATCCGGATATTCAGATGAACGGAATGCTTGTTGCAGTGTTTGATACATCTGCCGCAGACAATGCAGTCCCTGTTGTTGTCGACCATGAACGGATGTCGAAACATTGGACAGCCCTCTTTCTCCAGGTCGCCGGTATAACAAGCATGGTCTTCGCAGCGATTCAGACAGAGGTGGCGGTTCGAGCGCACCTCCAGTATCGAAGGCATGGCAAAAATTGCGTTTACGGCTCCCAGCGGGCAAAGATAGCGGCACCAGGCCCGGCGCTTGAAAAACAGGCTGAACACAATCGAGCCGATGGTCACCGCCAGGATTATCCCGCCGGTCAGCGCCGGATTTTCATAGGCGTTCCAGACGATCTCCACCCACAAGACGATGATGCAGAGCCAAGCCATGATCCAGCCGGAATATTTTTTCAAGAACAGCGGGGTCGAACGGGTAGGTTTCACTAGACGTTGCAGCAGTGTGCCGGGCATGGCCAGGGCGCAGACCGAACACCAGGTTCGGGCCATGAAGAAGAAAGAAAAGAAGAGCAGCGGCCAGCCGATTACCCAGCTTAAGGTGATGCCGAGGTTTTTTTCCGGATCATCGGGACCAAAAAACAGGGAGACCACGGCCACCAGCAGGACTATGCCGACAAGAGCACTTGGCAGTGCAGGATAGAGCCTACTCTCGAGCAATTTCCTGATCCAGCCGAGGCGCAGCAGGTTAAATTCCCATTTACCCTCGCTTTTGGGAAGCCCCAGCAGAATGTGATCGCTCAACAGTTCATCGTCTCTGGCCAGCATCACCGCCCGCTGAATAACGGTGGACAACTCAGTCAGGTTGCCCGGCCAGTCGTAATTCATCAGGATGCCAAGGGTCTCGGGGGCAACTGCTCGAATCTTCTTGCCGTATTCGCGGCCGAACCGGTGCAGATAGTAATCCACCAGGTGAGGGATATCTCTCTTATGAAAGCGGAGCGGCGCCACATGAAACGAACTGGGAACCAGAATCTGCTCCAACTCCCTGGTCAAGAGATGGCGCTCCTTTATTTTTTCCAGAGAGAGGTCACTGACAAAGACCAGCCGGGCTTGAAAAGCGATCTCCCGCTCCCCCCCTTCTCTAGTGAAAAACAGGGTACGCACGGCACCGGCTATTTTATCCTGAACCGCCGGGGGGATCTGCTCGAAGTGCCTGATTACCACCGTACCCCGGCAAAACTGTTCGAGGATGCCGGTCTGTTTCACCTGGCTGAAGGGAAAAAAGTCGTGTCTGACGCCAAACAGTTTTTTGCTGAGTTCGTCGGCGCTGTAATCCCGCACATCGATCTCGATGTAAGGCCCCTGCGCCTGATTGCCCTGCAGGTGGATCTGTTTGGCGATCAGCCGGCGGCCGGTTCCAGATTCTCCAGTTAGAAGTACCGGATCATCAACCGCTGAGAAACGCTCGATGGCGGCTTGAATCTCCTTGGCCGACTGGGAACGCATGATTCGTTCCTTGCTACCCCGTTCGTCAGGGTCGGTAGTATCCCCGTTGAGGGGCATCATATCGACGATACGAATCTCTTCTCGGGTCGAGAGGTCGCAGGCCAGAAGACCCGATGACAGGTTCTGAAAAGACAACCTAAGCCGCTCCGCCAGGGCCGCCTCTATCTGCTCCTGGACTATCCGGAACTCGCTGAGCATACGACGGAAAAAACGATCGCTGAAGCAGAGCAGCACGGCATCGCACAAAGATCTTATGGTAAGCGACTGAGGCTTGTTGGTGAGCAGCGAGGTTTCCCCGAAATGACCACTGGGACCTACCCTGCCGACAATTGTCTTGATTCCGTCATCGGCTTCCATGAGCAGTTCCATCTCGCCGACGGCTACCACATAGAAGGTGTCTGCCGTATCACCTTTTTTATGGACAACGTCTCCTTCCGGTATATGCCGTACACGTACGTTGTCGAAGATGGTGTCAAGCTGCTGGGAGCTGAGGTTTTTAAATAAAACCGTGTGCTTGAGATATTGACGGATAAGTTCGGGCTTCATCGTTCTCTGAATTCAGCGGGGATCTGGGGTCTCAGCTGTTACGATCCCTCGTCTGATCTGGCGGTGATATTAGGTGGGACGTTAGTGCTTTTTTGATGAGCGGTGCAACGGAATAGACGTCTACCAGGTCGTCGGGCTCGACACCGGGGTAACTGTCAGAGCCGAGTATCCTGACGATTCTGCTCTGCTCGAATCTATGCCTGGCGTTACCAGATAGAACCAGGTGGGTGGCCAGCACGTAGACCTCCCGGGCTCCGGCTTCAAGGCATCGGTTTGCGGTCTGGATAATCGAACCTCCGGTTCTGATCATATCGTCACAGACGATGGCAGTGCGATCCTTGACCACTGAAGATACCTGTCCGACAATAGTCTTGTCGGTATCATACCTATCCTTGTCGGCCGCCGTGTGGGCGCAGCTCAACAGGCTCGCCAGACGAGCAACGCGCTTGGAGAAGCCATAATCAGGAGAAACCAGGACAAAATCCTCCAATCCGAGGGATTGTACCTTTTCCACAACAAGGCGATCACTCCAGATATGCTTGGTCCTGATTTCCCCGGCATGGGCGTGGAGCACTGCCTCGGAATGCAGGTCTATAAAGGCCACGAAATTGGGTCGGGCCCGGAAAATCTGTCTGGTTCTGGTAATTCCTTTGGGAATTTCCCTGCTGTCCGGTTTGACCCGTTCCATGGTGGAATATCCCAGGAAAGGGATGATTACGTTGATCGACGTGGCATTCCAGTAACGGCCACCCTGAATGAGATCGAGCACTTCCTGGTGGGATGAGTCGTTGTGGGTGGCCCCGATAATCACCAGATCCTTCTCGGATATGCTGGCGGGGAAAGCGTGATAACGTTCGCCATCGGAGAACCGCTTGCGGATCATCTCGGAAAATTCGACGCCAAGCAGATCGGCCACTTTTCGGGCCAGGGGCGTCGAAGCTTCGTTGGCTACCAGTACCAGGTTGTGAGAACTCATCGATCCTTTTTTATTCCTACTTCCAATTGCTTAAAGCTGCATAACTACGGTGATTCCAGCCCCCGAAAGACAAGCAGCGAGCGCTGTGCCCCGGAGAATGGAAGACGATATGTTTTCGTATCTGTCAGGCGCCAGCCGCTGGCGGCTATTGTTCTGTCATCCAGTTCGTCAAGATACCCCGGTCCTTTCATGCAGACAACCGAAGATCCATATCCTTTAAAGCGGCTGCAGAGGGTGAGAAAGTCACCGATCTCCGCCACCGCCCTGCTCACTACCCAGCCACACGTTGCTTCACCCGCGAAAGTCCGATCCTCCAGTCTGCAGCCATGAACCTCGACGTCGGCGAGATCGAGCAGCCGGCAGATATGACGCAGAAACGAAACCCTTTTCAGACGAGGCTCCACGAGGTCGACCTTCAATTCCGGGCGAGCAGTCTTGCAGACCAGTCCGGGAAACCCGGCACCGCTGCCGACGTCGAGCAGACTGGCGGACGGCAGTTTGATCAAGTTCAGCAGGGCCAGCGAGTCGAGGAAATGTTTTTCGACGATCTCCTCGTCCGTGGCACTCTTGGAAATCAAGTTCACCTTCCTGGACCAGCGTTTCAACTCCGAAAAGTAGTCATAGAGCCGGCGGCTCTGCTGAACGTCCAGTTCAACGGCCAATGAATCCGATCCTTTACGGAGCATTGAATTGAAACGCTCGTACTCCATACCGATAGTCCTGCGTCCGAAAGAAGCTACTCTTCCGGAAACCTGCAGCTCACCGAAGCCGCATGAGCGGTCAGCCCTTCGAGTCTGGCCAGGGTTTTAATATGCTCGGCATCACCTTTCAGTCCAGTTCTCGAGTAGGAGATGATGGAGCTTTTCTTCAGAAAGGTCTCAACCCCGAGTGCCGAGGCGAATCGCGCCGTCCCCATGGTGGGCAGCACATGATTGGGACCAGCCAGGTAATCACCGGCCGCTTCCGGCGTATAGCCTCCGAGAAAAATGGCGCCGGCATGCCGGACAAACGGCAGCTGGGACCAGGGATCTTCGATCATCAGTTCCAGGTGTTCTATGGCGACCTGGTTGGCTAGATCAATAGACTCCTCCAGGGTATCGACCACGATAATCCTGCCCTTGTCGGCCAGCGCCTGTCTGGCTATCTTCTCTCTTTCCAATTTCGGCAGCTGGCTTGCCAGTGCCGCTTCAATGCGCTCCGGCTGGGTTTCATCAGTGGTTACCACCACGGCCAGGGCCTGGCTATCATGTTCTGCCTGGGCGAGCATATCGGCCGCGATATGGCTGGCGTCGGCAGCAGCATCGGTAACGATCAGCACTTCCGACGGACCGGCTATCATGTCGATCCGGACCAAACCGGAGACCTGACGCTTGGCCTCGGCCACATATTGATTTCCGGGCCCAACGATGACATCTACCGATGGTATGGTCGGAGTCCCATAAGCAAGTGCCGCGATGGCCCAGGCGGAACCGACTTTATAGATCTCGGTGAGGCCAATTTCCTGGGCAGCCACGAGCAGGTAGGGGCTCACCTCACCGTCAGCCCCGGGAGGCGTTACCATGACCCGTTGCTGAACTCCGGCAATGGCTGCAGGAATGCCGTTCATCAGCACCGACGATACCAACGGAGTCGACCCGCTTTTACCGCCGGGGACATAGAGTCCACAACTGTCCACCGGCCTAACCAGACGACCGACGATGGTACCGTCGTCGCGGGTCTGCATCCAGGAATCTTCCATCTCGCGCTGATGAAATCCCTCTATTCGCTCGATGGCGACTTCCAGGGTCGCTAAAAAGTTCTGATCTACGAGATCATAGGCCTTGCGCAGTTCTTCGGTTGAAACGCCAAGCGAACTCAGATCCAGGCCGGGTGAATCGAACTTCCTGACGTAGGACAGCAATGCTTCATCAGCGCCGGTTCTCACCGCCTCGATGATTTCCGTCACCACCCGGGTACAGGAATCGTCACCGGTCTCAAATCTGGACAGCAGTCCATCTATCGCTTCCTGACCTTCGGAACTCTTTGCATGCAGTGGTTTAATAATCATATGTTCTTTGAATAGACAATCCGTTATCCGGTTAATCACTTTCCAGGGCAGCTACACGGCTGGCCATTATACGCCATTTGTCAACGATTTGAAAGCAGAACCGGCATCAGTTCATTGCCAACAATACTCAGTCAGGGGGACACAATACCTATCGTGTCCACTTTCACCTACTCGTTCAGGCCAGTTTAATATTTGGGGACACGATAGGTATTGTGTCCCCAGCTTCCAACATTTATCTTGGAAGTTATTTCAAAAGTAAATATAGTTACTTCGCAAAACTGGTTAAAACTACGAAATGAAATAAAATTTTAACTTTAACAAGGGCGGAGTTGGGCAGCAAATCACGGCCTATTTCAACTTCGCAGGCAGTAACACATGGATTTCGAAGCAAAATGGATTGCCTGGGAAACCACCAGGCGCTGCAATCTCAAGTGCGTACACTGCAGATCCTCCTCAGAACTTGAGGTCCAGGGACATCCCGACTTCTCCTTTGAGCAGGCCACCCACATTCTCGACGATATCAGCTCTTACGCCAACCCGGTCATGGTACTCTCCGGCGGCGAACCGCTAATGCGTCCGGACATTTTCGACATTGCCCGCTACGGGACGGACAAAGGACTGCGCATGTGTCTGGCCACTAATGGAACCCTGGTCAATGAGTCGGTTTGCGCCAAGATCAAAGATGCTGACATCAAGATGGTGTCGCTCAGCCTTGATGGCGCCAAGGCTGAAACTCACGACAATTTTCGCAACCAGGCAGGGGCTTTTGACGGCACCCTGCAGGCCATAGAGCTCTTCAACCGCAACGACATCCCCTTTCTGGTAAATTCTTCCTTCACTGTGCGGAACAAGGACGAAATACCCGAGATATTCAAACTGGTAAAAAACCTGGGGGCAACCGCCTGGTACATGTTCATGATCGTTCCCACCGGGCGCGGCGAGGATGTCATGGACGAGCTGATCCCGGAAGACGTCTACGATGAGATTCTGGAATGGCACTATCAGATGGAAAAAAAGGAGCAGGAAATCCTCATGCGGCCTACCTGCGCCCCCCAATATTATCGCATCGTCCGACAAAAAGCGAAGGAGGAGGGAGAGAAATTCAAGCGCCGCAACCTGAAGTTTTCCACCGGCGGTTCCAAGGGTTGTCTGGCAGGCCAGCTCATCTGCCTGATAGACGTTGACGGGGAAGTGCTGCCCTGCAGCTATTTCCCCAAATCGGCCGGCAACATCAATCAGTTGCCTTTCAAGGAAATCTGGGAAAACTCCGAACTATTCTTGAGTTTGAGGGATTTTAAGAGCTATAAGGACAATTGCGGACGCTGTGAGTACGTCAATGTCTGCGGCGGCTGCCGGGCCCGGGCCTACGCAATCTCCGGAGATTACCTGGCCCAGGAACCGTTCTGCAGCTATGTCCCGGGACAGCTTAAATAAACACCGATCACTGGATAAACCATGAACGACACCTTCCTGAAAGCCTGCAGAGGCGAACCGACCGACTACACCCCGATATGGATGATGCGCCAGGCCGGACGATACCTGCCTGAGTACCAGAAAGTCCGCCGTGGCCGCACCTTTCTGGAATTGTGCAAGTCACCGGAGCTTTGCGTTGAGGTGACTCTGCAGCCCATCGACATTTTAGGTTTTGACGCCGCGATTTTGTTCTCGGACATCCTGGTTCCGATGGAAGCGATGGGGCTGGAACTGGAGTTTCACGAGGGCAGAGGCCCCGTATTCCCCCAAACGGTGAGAGACCGGGCAGCGCTGGACCGCTTGATAGTTCCCGATCCTCATGAAAGCATGGGCTTTGTAATGGAGACCATCAGGCTGCTCAGAAAAGAGTTGAAGGTGCCCCTGATCGGTTTCGCCGGGGCGCCATTTACCTGCGCCACCTATCTGATAGAAGGCGGCTCATCAAAGGTGTTCTGGGAAACAAAAAAAATGATGTTCAGCGCCCCGGAACTATTTCATGGTCTGATGGAGAAAATCACCCTCTGCACCATCGACTATCTCAAGGCCCAGGCTGAAGCCGGAGCCCAGGCCCTGCAGCTTTTCGACTCCTGGGCCGGTATTCTGGCACCTTGTGATTACGAAACTTACGCCTTTCCTTATGTACAGAGAATCATAGAGGCGCTGAGACCAGCCGGAGTGCCGTTTATCTATTTTGCCAACAACGGCGCTACCCTGCTCGATTACTCCGCCCGTTCGGGTGCTGATGTCATAGGCCTGGACTGGCGAATCAATATCGGCGAGGCGATACAGAGAGTAGGTGACAAAGCCGTGCAGGGTAACATCGACCCCTTTGCCCTGCTGCTGCCCGAAGATCAGTTGCGGGCCAGGATACAAAAACTACTCGACGATGCCAGCCAGGCCAAAGGTCACATCTTCAATCTCGGTCACGGCATTCATCAGTTTACTCCACCAGAACAAGCCAAAATTGCAGTAGATGCGGTCCATGAGCTGAGCAGACGCTGAGAGGGACCCGGAACGACCGTGAACATACCATCCGTCAACAAATGCCTGTCACTGATGGACAGCTACGGGATGCTCGATAATATCCGGGAGCACTCGTTCATCGTTGCCCGGGTGGCGGAAACCATTGTCAGCGGCTTGCAGCTACCCAAGGACCAGACAAGCTTACCAGCCGATATTGATTTGGTTCTGGCCGGTGCCCTGCTCCATGATATCGCCAAAACCAAGTGCCTCGATGGAAGCTGTCAACATGCCGAAGAAGGCATGCTCATCTGCTCTGAACACGGCTATCCGGAAGTCGGAAAGATTGTAAATGAACACGTGATCATGAGCAGCTTCAGACGCGATGAATACAAACGTGGACACTTTCCTGCCAGAGAGATCATCTACTATGCCGACAAACGGGTACGCCATAACGAGATCGTTCCTCTGAGCCAGAGACTCGACTACATCATCGATAAATACTCGGGCGGTAAGACC
>CAJQNS010000209.1 GCA_905479735.1 uncultured Desulfofustis sp. | reverse complement strand
CTATGCCCGATGAGGAGGCCTGCGCTCTGGCACCTGATGAGCCTGGAAAATGCCAGGATATGCGGCTGCAGTTCATTTCCGTGCAGATTTTTTACTATGAAAAATTGGTGCTGCTTCGTGACGGAGACGTCGACACTTGGGATGAAATCTATGAATTGTACATCCATGACTGATTCCACCCAGAAATAGGATCGCACCACGGAGGTAAGTATCTTTATCACCAAGGTTCTGAGCGGAGTGCACCTTCGATTATGAAGTCTGACCGTATAGTGACAGATCAGAACGTTTCCTGAGACGACATTGCTCGGCAGATATTTTAAGGGATAATTTAACAGCAGAGCTGATGGAGCTATTGTCTGGTAGAGTTCGATCATTAGATCTGCTAACCTGAATAGCCAACAAAGGTAAAAAAAAAATAAATCCACCTGGAGAATATGATGAGCAAAGATATCGATCCAGCCAATGAGCGAAAGATGTCGAATCTTTTCGAACGCTATTTGACCGTCTGGGTTGGTCTCTGCATCCTGGGCGGAATTCTGCTTGGCAGAATCGCTCCCGATCTGGCCCAGTCGCTCGATCGTATGTCCATCTCTGTCGATGGTGCTCCGGTCGTCTCCGTGCCTATTGCTATCTGTCTCTTTTTCATGATGTATCCAATCATGGTGAAGATTGATTTCGGTAGCGTTGTCCAAGCCTCCAAGAGCGGTAAGCCGGTATTTTTGACACTGTTTCTCAACTGGTGCCTGAAGCCCTTCACCATGTACGCGATAGCCCTCATTTTCCTGGGCTTCCTGTTCAAATCTTTTATCGGTGCCGAAGCGGTGGATCTCGTCAAAATGCCGTTCGGGCTGGATCTGCCGGTTGGCGCCCAGCACGGAGCAGGGGTGGTGGTAATACAGGAGGGGGTGAAGATGCTCCAGGTTCCGCTGTGGCGGAGCTACTTTGCCGGTTGTATTCTCCTCGGCATTGCACCGTGCACTGCAATGGTACTGGTCTGGGGGTATCTCGCTCGCGGCAATGATGGGCTCACCCTGGTCATGGTTGCCATCAACTCGTTGACCATGTTGCTCCTTTATGGCGTTCTCGGTGGCTTTCTACTCGGTGTAGGCAAACTTCCGATCCCCTGGCAGGCATTGCTCCTGTCGGTGTCGATTTACGTGGCTCTGCCTCTGGTAACCGGATATTTCTCCCGAAAAATGATCATCAACGCCAAAGGGGAACAGTGGTTCAGAGAAAAATTTCTCGGCGTGCTGACTCCTGTCACGATTACTGCACTGCTTGCGACCCTGGTGCTGCTGTTCAGTTTCAAAGGGGAGGTGATCACCTCCAATCCCATGACCATTGTCTGGATTGCAGTGCCCCTGTTTATTCAAACCATTTTAATCTTTGCCATCGGCTATGGGGCGGCAAAATTTCTCAGACTCAAATATGAGGATGCGGCACCCGCAGCGATGATTGGCGCCTCCAATCATTTCGAGGTCGCCATTGCCACCGCCGTGATGCTTTTCGGCCTCTCTTCCGGTGCTGCTCTAGCCACTGTGGTGGGAGTGCTGATAGAGGTTCCTGTTATGCTGATGCTGGTTGGCTTCTGCAGGCGGACCGTTTCCTGGTTCGAGCAGTGATTTTACTGGTGCCCCCACATCTTTGTCCTGGGCCGAAATGAGCAAAATGAAAACGACTATCCTTTTTCTATGCACGGGCAACTCGTGTCGCAGTCAGATGGCGGAGGGCTGGATCAGACATCTCAAGGGTGACGAGATCGAAGTGTTTTCCGCCGGCATCGAGAAAAACGGACTCAATCCTCATGCAGTAGAGGTGATGGCGGAAACGGGTGTCGATATCTCGGACCAGGAGTCAAACACCATCGATGAGCTGGCGTGCACCAAATTCGACTGGATAATCACCCTTTGCGGGCACGCCGATGAGACCTGCCCGAATCTACCCGGAACCAAGATTCACCAAGGATTTGACGATCCGCCAAAGCTGGCCGCGGAAATGAGATCAAAAGAGCAGCGACTCGTCCCTTACAGAAGAGTAAGGGACAAGATAAGGGATTATGTTGAGACCTTACCACAGTCGCTAAAGTGCTGAGCACCGAAGAAACCTGGTTCTCCACTTGAAAAATCATGCAACTGCAGGTAAGAATAGGGTCCCCCGGAGGAGTGCCGGAGCGGCTGAACGGGGCGGTCTCGAAAACCGTTGTGGGAGGTGACTTCCACCCAGGGTTCGAATCCCTGCTCCTCCGCCACCTTAAAATCACATAGTTTTCCATCCCTGCAGTGCCGCAGATTTGGTTTTCTGCCTCAACATCTTTGCTGTTAATCCTGAAGCCCAAAGATTACACTGGCAAGTTCTGCGGTTATGGAATACTTAGAAAATTGTGATCTCGGAAGCAGAGATGACAACGATGAGCTAATTGTTGATCTTCGGCGAGTTGGTACAGGAGGATTGGTTCGCCGTTTCCTGTTTGTATACTTTCATTCCTCTGGATAAATAATTTTGCAATGCACCCGGGTGATCCAAGGAGCAGGTGTGAACCCACACTCTTTGTACACCCTCCCAGTTCCAGGCGGCTCTGACTGCTTGTGTTAGTAGATAAGCTCCGTGACCTTTGCCTATAACCTGTTCGGCGAGGCCAAAATATATAATTTCCACATCATCTTTTTCTCTCAATAGTTCGAAATAGCCAGCTATGGAACCGTCAAAATATGCCACATAGGTGCGAAGATTATCGTTCTCAACATAGTCTCTCCACTGCTGGTCGCTCCATGAGAGTTTGTCAGTCCAAAGCCATTTTTCTCCGATGAATCTGTAGAGAAATTTATTGAATTCGAATTGTTTTATCGAACATTCAGAAACGACTAAGCCCTTGGGTTCATCCCTACTTTTCAGTAAAGAAGGTGATCGCATCTCCAAATAATATGTCGTTACTTTGGTCATGGTTAAGGCTACCTTGAAAAATCGCTTTTTCGCCCAAACTCCGCGTTGCGCATGAAAGTTTTATCCTCGACATATCAACTATATGCCTGCGGCAAAATTTACATTCGCGCCTTGATTATGAACGAAAATCTCAATTTTTCAAGGTAGCCATCACTATTAGGTCAAGCCAAAAAATTCCATGGTGGCTTTTGCCTGGCCCTTCAGTGCCTCATAGCCCCCCTGGATCTCGCACCCCTTTTTCCTCGCTGCCAGCAGAAACGAGGTTATGTCGGGTTTCATGATCATTTCGGTAACCAGCTGAGATGGATCGAGCAGCTCGGGGTCGAGGGGGTAGGGATCGGCGGGGTTCATGCCGACTGGTGTGGCGTTTGCCACTATATCGAATCCCTGGGGATTGGGCTGATCCACAACAATCTCGATTTCGGGGTAGTGGCATGCTACCCCGGTTGCAACCTGCTCTGCTTTCTCTCTTACAATGTCGTAAATCAGCAGACGTGAGACCCCTTCCTCCGCAAGTGCATATGCCATTGAGCTGCCGGCCCCGCCGGCCCCGATCAAAAGTACCGATTTGCCCTTGGGCGACCTGTTATTGGCCAGTAACCCGTTCACATAACCGACCCCATCGAAAATGTCCCCCACCCAACGCCCGTCGTCCTCGCAGCGAACCGAATTCACTGCTCCGACCATCTGGGCCCGGGGAGAAAATTGGTCTACAGCGCTCATAAATCCGGGTTTATGGGGAATGGTTGGAATGATGCCCCCAAGATTTTTAAAGGAGCGCAGACCGGAGATGGCACTATCCGCATCTTTTGCTGAAAAGTGCAGTGGTATAAAGACGACGTCCAGCCCTTTGTCGCTTGCAAGTTTGTTGTAGAGCTCGGTAGATCTGACCTGTTTGATCGGATCTCCCGCCACGACATAGAAACGGGTTTCTCCTGTGATGTTCATTGGGGCCGTCAATTCGTTTTTCATACAATTTTATCTCCGTTTTCTAGGGAGGAGGTGAGGCTGTCTCTCTCAATGTTTTGAATAAGTATCAATTCCATCCTGCACTGAAAGTACGAAATGTGACAATTTGAAGCCCAACGATTTCTTAGGGTATATATTAATGTGGGACGCAGAACCGCTCACATGGCTTTTACTGGTTGCAGACAAAAAAGCTGCTGCATCATCGATTGGATAACTGGTGCAGCGTATCAGAGGGTATCGGCACTAGTATCCGTCTAATATTCCTCCTGCTGAAATCTGTATAATTGATATAATAGTTAATTCAGATTGAATATTTATGGTTTCGGATCTATCATATGGTTATAACATTATAATGTATAACTGCATAAAGTTAAGCTTACTCAGATAGATAGGTCAAGTTAGCTCTTCCGTTTTAAGATTAAAAACGGTAAACTACTACAATGCAGTACCAGAGACTACACATACGCGTACCAGCCACCGGCGAGGTGATTCTTAGGGTCGGCAATCAGGTGAAAATTGCAGCCCGGGTAATCAACATCAGTGCCGGCGGTATATGCATTACTGCGCCATCGCATGCACTCGGGGACACCGAATATCATATCGAAATCCTGACTGAGACCGAGGGGAAAATTCGTTTCTCGGGCTTTCCTGTTTATCAGACAGACTCAAGCGTTGGCATTAAGATTACCTCGATCGACAGAGCGTGTCTCAAGGCCATTTATCGCCTCGTTGAAGGGTTCCAGCTCAGTGAAGAGTTCATCAAGCATATAGACGAGCACGATATATTGAAAGACTGGTTGGTAGATGAGGCTGGCAACGATCTCTCGGTTACCTTCGACACCAGTTTGACTAAAGAAAAATAGTATGTACCGCTGCTGAATTTCTGTCAGACAGCGGCGCTCAAACCAACCGTCGCTGCGTCTTCTTCTCAATAAACAGTGGCACCGAGCTTTTTGTCTGTATTGACAGGGCAGGGAAGCACCTTTATCGTTTCTGACAGTCCGCCAAGTTTAATTTGCTGTCCAATCAATCATTAGGTTTCAGGCGGTAACCATTATTACAAAACGGTTAATCAACCGATTAGCCAAGGAGGTTCCACATGGCCCATACATGTCAAAACTGTGGGGCAACAGCCGAGAACCCTGGGCATTTGTGCAACCCTGTCCAGAGTACGCTGCACTGCGATTATTGTGGTGAGCACAATGTCCCCGCCACTCACGTCTGTAAAGGGAAACTCGCAGCTATGAAATACTCATGCAGTACCTGCGGAAGAGTAGCCGAAGCGGAAAACGAGCTCTGCAATCCGTCGGAGATTCCATGACGATCTGCAGCTTCGATCGTTAGAGCTGCCTTCTACATTCATCAGACCTGGTAGGTCATCGGCAGCCCAAAGCCTCGGAGGTTTTTCCGGGGCTTTTCTTTTTGTTCAGAGAAGGATTAGCGAGGTTACCTGGTCCTGGCTCCCAATGCAGTGCTCTGGACCCCGCCATTCGTTTTGCCAACATTTGCAGCCAGGCCTATGATCCCCGAGCCGATTGCCTTGAACAACGAGGCACACGTCTCAAAAATGGCTTCTGAACGAAGTTTCCTGGCGTTCTCTTCAAGCTGCCTGATTTCTTCAATAGCTATGTGCTGTTTCATGTTTTTCTTCCTATCGATTATCGATAAATAATTCGTTTGCTTTTTTGTCCAATCTCGCGACTCCTTAGACTTGAATTACTTCAAATTTTCCCAGTAACCGCTGAGAATTTTGTAATGTCCTTTGAGCAACAGGGAAGCGCGTTCTCGGCTTTTGCTTTTGAAGGCATCCACGATCGGCGGGTGAAGCAGATAGATCTTTTCAAGAGGCATGGAGGCTTTGAGCAGGGTTGCAATTACCTGAGCCTGCATTTTAAGCGACTCCCACATGGAGAGCATGGTTGCGTTGTCACAATAGGAAACGATTGCTCGATGAAACTGATTGTCGGCCTGGGTAAACGTTCTGATGTTATTTCCCCTGATGGCAGACTGCATCACCATAAGTTGCGCTTCAAGCTCTTTAACCAGTTCATTGAGCGAATCACCGATCAAGGCCATCGAATGAACTTCCAGTGCCTCACGCACCTGATAAGCCTCTTCGATTTCACTTTGATTGAAGGTCTTGACCATTGCTCCCACATGAGGGATGTGTTCGACGTAGCCCAATGTTTCCAGGCAGCGAATGGCCTCGCGCACCGGTGCCTGGGAGGTTCCCAGCTCCTTGGCAACCTGGAGTTCTTTTATGCGGTCCCCGGGAGCAAGGTCACCGTCAATCATTCGATCGATGAGGATCGATTTGACCTGATCTTTAAGACTCTGTCTGATAACTTTTTTCTTCATCTGTGTCGTTCCTTTCGATTATCGATAATATGCACATGCGTGCTTAAACTATCAAGCAATTAGTGCTTGGCGATCGCAGGTGAGATTAAACGTGACGGTTTAATCAACGGCCGGAAAAATAGATAATCATCAGCAATATGACAGCCACAACGACAACTGCCCCCAACCTGATCACGCGCAACCGATTGTCGTCATGATCCTCGAGCCAGATGACCATACCCAGTACCATATGAGCAATCAGCAGGATTACTGCAACGGTTTTTAGCATAGCGCTAGAAAAGGCGGAAGTATCCCATTAAAATTTTAAGTCCAGCGGAATACTGCCTTTAAAAATGCTGGTTCAGATGGAATCCTTAAGTGTTTTACCCGGCTTAAACCGCACGCTGTTGGAGGCCTTGATCTTGATGGCTTCGCCGGTTTGGGGATTTCTTCCTTTACGGGCTTTTCTGCGGACCTTGGTGAAGGTGCCAAAGCCTACCAGAGTGACTTTACCGTTCTTCTTCTTGAGTTCCTTGGTGATGTTTCCAAGAAAGGAGTTTACTGCCTCAGCCGCGGCAGCTTTGGAAGTACCAGTGTCTTTGGCAATCTTTTCAACAAGTTCGGTTTTAGTCATGTGTTCTCTCCCCTGGTTGTTATCCTGACGCTCCGGTCAATTTTTCTGACAATCTGTTTGACCATTGCAGGCTATCCTTATCTGTGTAACCGGCTGGGAAGAAATGGGCAACGAAATAATCATTCGAGAACAATTAAATTGGCCATATATCACCCGGAGTATAGAAAGGTGATCTGCCCCAGGCTCATTCACAGAGAAGAAAGAGTCCGCCAGGCAGCTTTGATACCCTCTCATTTTACTGTTTGCCCAGAGGCCATTACCAGAACTTGTGTACATCAGAAAAAAGTCAATCTAACCACCTAAGTTAAAAGCAGTTTTATTTTCTTATCCGCCCGGCTTGACAAGGAAAATTTGGCTACTTATTGTGCGCACAGGTTTCAGGGGGCCATCGCTGGAACAATGTGGTTCTGCGATGGTTTTAATTATGTGATGATTGTAGACGATCATATTTTTCGATCCGATTTTTTGGTGACTTTGGTGAGCAAAGAAAAGAAAAGTGAAGAAATTGTAAACGATCAGGATCTCGGTGCACCTGAAGAAATCGGTGCTGAAGAGGTCGAAATCGAAGAACCTGATAAAAGTCCTGAAGAATTGCTGGCGGAATCCCGGGCCGAGATTGCCGAATGGCAGGATCAAGCCCTGCGGTCCGCTGCTGAATTCGAAAATTATAAAAAGAGAATGGAGCGTGAGCGGGCGGCAATGCTCAAATACTCGGGGGAACCGATCTTCCGGGAATTGCTGCCGGTGGTTGACAACCTGGAAAGGGCCGTGGATCAGGGCATCGTTGACGGCGTGGAGGCCGAAAAGAACCTCAATGCGCTGCTCGAGGGGGTGGAACTGACCCTGAAGAGCCTCCAGACGACCCTGGAGAAATTCGAGGTCAAGCCCATTGATACTGTAGGTCAGCCTTTTGATCCCACCGTTCAGGAAGCACTGAGTATGGAGGCCAGTGAGAGTGTCCCTGGCAACCATGTAGTCAGTGAATTCGAGAAGGGATATAATTATAAGGACAGGCTGCTCAGGGCGGCCAGGGTGATCGTTTCTTCAGGTTCTGGCGAGACCTGAGAGAGATCTTGTTATATTGCCCGCAACGCTTGACAATCTGTGAGAAGTGAAAATTTTTTAATGGTGCCGCGACTAGGCGGCGCACTCAATATTCTGGGAGGAATACGGAGTGAACTAAACCATCCGGTTTAAGTTACAAGGAGATTTAAAGATGGGAAAAATTATCGGAATTGATTTAGGAACCACCAACTCATGTGTGGCGGTGATGGAGGGCGGTGAGCCGAAAGTCATTGCCAATCTTGAAGGAAATAGAACCACTCCGTCCGTGGTGGCTTTTGCCGATAATAACGAGCGGCTTGTTGGACAGGTCGCCAAGCGACAGGCAGTGACCAATCCTACCAGAACGTTGTATGCGGTAAAGCGTCTGATCGGTCGCAAATTCAAGGATGCCGAAGTACAGAAGTCGATCAGCATCAGCCCGTTCGATATTGTCGAAGGCACAAACGGCAGTGTTTCGATCAAGGTGGAGGACAAAGTCTATCGTCCCGCCGAGATTTCCGCCATGGTTCTTGGCAACATGAAGCAAACGGCGGAGGAGTATCTGGGTGAAGAGGTGACCGATGCAGTGATTACCGTACCGGCCTACTTCAATGACTCGCAACGGCAGGCAACAAAGGATGCGGGCAAGATTGCCGGACTAAACGTCCAGCGTATCATCAACGAGCCGACAGCAGCCTCTCTCGCCTATGGACTGGACAAGAAAACTGAGGAAAAGATTGCCGTGTTCGATCTGGGCGGCGGCACCTTCGACGTTTCCATCCTGGAGATTGGTGACGGGGTGTTCGAAGTCAAGTCGACAAACGGCGACACATTCCTGGGCGGCGAGGACTTCGATATGCGTGTCGTTTCCTGGCTTGCCGATGAATTCAAACGTGATCAGGGCGTCGATCTTCGCAATGACAAGATGGCTCTGCAGCGCTTGAAGGAGGAAGCTGAAAAGGCCAAGATGGCACTTTCTACAACTGTTGAGACCGATATCAATTTGCCTTTTATCACTGCTGATGCCTCGGGTCCGAAACATTTGAATACCAAGCTGAGCAGGGCCAAATTCGAATCACTGGTCGAGGATCTGGTGGAGCGCACTGTGCAACCGTGCCGCACGGCACTAAAAGATGCTGGCCTGAATCCGTCCGATATCGATGAAATTATTCTGGTCGGCGGTATGACCAGGATGCCCATGGTTCAGACCCAAGTGGAAGAGATCTTTGGCAAGGCCCCGAACAAAGGTGTCAACCCCGACGAGGTCGTTGCCATTGGTGCAGCCATCCAGGGCGGAGTGCTGCAGGGAGATGTTAAGGATGTCCTGCTTCTCGACGTGACGCCACTGTCGCTCGGCATTGAAACGCTGGGCAGTGTTACCACCAAACTGATAGAGAAGAACACCACCGTGCCGACCAAAAAGAGTCAGGTCTTCTCGACAGCGGCCGACAATCAGCCGGCGGTTTCCATCCATGTGCTCCAGGGTGAGCGTGAGATGGCCCCGGACAACAAGACCATCGGTCGATTTGAATTGACGGACATTCCTACGGCCCCTCGCGGCGTACCTCAGATCGAAGTTACCTTTGATCTGGACGCCAACGGAATTCTGCACGTCTCTGCCAAAGATCTGGGTACCGGCAAAGAGCAGTCGATCCGGATTACCGCTTCTTCCGGTCTGACCGAGGAAGAGATCGACAAGATGACAAAAGACGCAGAAATTCATGCCGAAGAGGACAAGAAGCGAAGGGAACTGGTCGAGACCAAGAACCAGGCAGACGCGCTGGTTCATTCCACCGAGAAGAGCCTCAAGGAATTGGGCGACAAGGTGGATGCCGAGACCAGAACCAATGTGGAGAATGAGATCGAAAACGTCAAGAAAGCCCTGGAAGGTGATGATGTCGACACCATCAAGACGGCGGTCGAGG
>CAJQNS010000208.1 GCA_905479735.1 uncultured Desulfofustis sp. | reverse complement strand
GCGCTGTGCTGGGATCGTGTCGGAATATTTCCGGCACTGTATACTTGTTCTATTTCAACTATGCGAGGAGGTACCGTAGATGGAAAAGCAGGAAGTGAAAAAAAGCGTAAAAAGAGAACCTGCAGCAGGACGTCGGAAGTTTCTGAAGACAGCGGCTGCGGCAGCAGGCGCTGCAACCGTTGCGACCATAGGGTTTCCGATGGTTTCAAGAGCAGAAACAACAATCATTAAAATGCAGGGTGCCTGGGGCGCCAAGGACATCTTCAATGAGATGGCCGAAGATTATGTGAAGCGCGTCAACGAAATGGCCGGCGGTCGCCTGAAGATCCAGTATCTTCTTTCAGGAGCGGTGGTCAAGTCTTTTCAGGTGATGGATGCTGTTAATAAAGGTGTCCTCGATGCCGGCCATCAGGTCGCGGTTTATTGGTATGGTAAGAGCAAGGTGGCTTCACTCTTCGGTACGGGACCAGTTTTCGGCCAGAATGCTCACCAGGGTCTTGCCTGGATGTACTATGGAGGAGGCCTTGAACTTTACCAGGAACTGCTGGAAGCACTTGGCCTCAATATTGTCGGCTTCTTCTGCATGCCGATGCCGACCCAGCCGCTTGGCTGGTTTAAAAATCCTATCGAAAAATCTGAAGATATGAAAGGCCTCAAGTACCGCACCGTCGGTCTGGCCGCAGACTTAATGCAGGAGATGGGTGTCAAGGTAACGCAGCTGCCGGGTGGCGAGATTGTTCCGGCACTAGAACGTGGAGTTATTGAGGCATTCGAGTACAACAACCCGACATCTGATAGGAGCTTTGGAGCCCAGGACGTAAGTAAGGTTTACATGCTCGGCAGCTATCACCAGGCAGCAGAGTTTTTCGAGGTCATTTTTAACAAGACTAAGTACGACGCGCTGGCCGATGAGCAGAAAGCGATCCTCAGATATTCGGCCGAAGCAGCCTCTTCTGATAACTTCTGGAAAGGCCAGGACCGTTACTCCGCAGATCTCCAGTGGCTCAAGAACGAAGCCGGAGTCAAGGTCTATAGAACGCCAAAAGGGGTTATGGAAGATCAGCTCAAGGCCTGGGATACGGTTCTGCCGGAACTGGAAAAGGACCCGTTCTTTGCCAAAGTCGTCAAGTCGTATAAGGAATTTGCCCATCGGGTGGCTTACTATGAACTGATGAACGCGGCAGACTACAAACTCGCTTACGATCACTACTTCCCAGGCGAGTTGGGATTCTAATCGTATAACAATGTAAATGTCGTCGTGATCCGGAAGGAGGGGTGTTTCGACTACTCCTTCCGGTTCTTTTGTGTGAAATTCTTTTAAGGGCGCGAGTATGAATAAGGTTCTTAATTTTATTGACCGGTTCACGGCCTGGGTGGGAAAATCATTTGCCTGGTGCATCCTGATCCTGACTTTTGCCACAACCTATGAAGTGATTGTCCGCTATGCTTTTCGTGCGCCCACTTCGTGGGCCTTCGATATCAGCTACATCATGTACGGTACCCTGTTTATGATGGCGGGTGGCTATGCATTGTCTCGAAATGCTCATGTGCGCGGCGACTTTGTCTACCGACTCTGGCCGCCTCGTATTCAGGCGGGAATCGAACTGGTCCTCTACTTCCTCTTTTTTTATCCCGGCATACTTGCGTTGATCTATGCGGGAATTATTTATGCGGGTGAATCCTGGAACTATATGCCCTATGGTTTCAACGGACCCCGCGGGGAGATCAGTATCAACAGTCCGATTGGAGTGCCGGTATCTCCACTCAAAACAATTTTACCGATTGCCTCAGCGGTGCTGTTACTGCAGGGGATTGCCGAGACCATCCGCTGTATTCAGTGCTTAAAGTCAGGCGAATGGCCGGCGCGACTGCACGATGTGGAGGAAATGGAAAAGGTATTGATTGAAAAGCATAGAATAGAAGAAGAACGACTGGCCCGAGAAGCGGCCGAGCAAGAGGAGGCCGCAAAATGACAGATCCGCAAGTTGCGATGCTAATGATGGGGTCCTTCGTAGCCTCAATTCTTCTTGGATTTCCTATTTGTTTTACGCTCATAGCCATGGGCTTCGGCTTTGGCTACTATGCCTATGCAACACCTGATTGGATGTCTCATCCATTACAGAACGTAATTTTCGATCTGCTTGTTAACCAGACCTACTCGGTCATGATCAACGACGTTCTGGTTGCGGTCCCGCTTTTTCTTTTCATGGGTTATATCGTCGAGCGGGCAAATATTGTCGAACGCTTGTTCTACAGTCTCAATATAGCTGCGCGTTTTGTACCGGGTGCAATGGCCGTCGCTGCCTTGATGACCTGCGCCATTTTTGCAACAGCAGTCGGGATTGTCGGTGCGGTGGTGACCCTGATGGGGCTGTTGGCCTTTCCGGCCTTGCTCAAGGCCGGTTATGACGAAAAATTGTCTGCAGGCGTTGTCTGCGCGGGAGGGTGCCTCGGTATACTCATCCCGCCAAGTATCATGCTCATTGTCTATGGTGCTATTTCCGGGGTGTCTGTCGTCCGGCTTTATGCGGGAGCTTTGATCCCTGGCTTTATGCTTGCTGGTCTTTATATCATGTATGTGGTAGCTCGGGCCTGGCTGAATCCGAAACTGGCACCGAAACCACCGAAGGAGCAGACAGATATTCCGAACAAGGAATTGTTCATGATGCTCCTGACCTCGGTCTTTCCACTGACCATTCTGATTTTATCTGTGCTGGGCTCGATCTTGTTTGGTCTGGCCACCCCATCTGAAGCTGCCGCAGTTGGTGCCTTTGGCAGTATCATTTTGGCCGCGAGTTATAAGGAACTTACCTGGAAACGACTGAGAGACTCTGTCTATTTGACAACACGAACCTCGGCCATGGTCTGCTGGTTGTTTGTCGGATCGTGGACGTTCTCCTCGGTTTTTTCCTACCTTGGTGGTCACCATGTTATCGAGGAGTTTGTGATCGGCCTGAATTTGCCACCGGTCGCTTTCCTTGTGCTGGCCCAGGTTATCATCTTTCTGCTTGGCTGGCCGCTGGAGTGGAGCGAAATCATCATTATTTTTGTGCCGATTTTTCTGCCGCT
Source organism: uncultured Desulfofustis sp. (assembly GCA_905479735.1). Classification (GTDB taxonomy): domain Bacteria; phylum Desulfobacterota; class Desulfobulbia; order Desulfobulbales; family Desulfocapsaceae; genus JABDQA01. Next base: position 7,611 of record CAJQNS010000208.1, on the reverse strand, counting down.
GCTCGACGCCTTTGGCATCGATCCGTTGTTTTTCGGAATACTGGTTGCATTCAACCTGCAGACCTCGTTCCTTACCCCGCCAATGGCCATGTCGTGCTATTACTTGAAAGGCATTGCGCCGCCTCATATACAGTTGACCACGATCTTCAAGGGATCGCTGCCGTTTCTGGGATTGGTCCTGGTTGCCATGGTGATTCTCTACAATTTCCCATTCATCACGACGTGGCTACCCGATCTTGTTTACGGGGTACACTAAGAAAGAGGATCGGAGAGAAAAGAGGAAATTGATGGAATTGGAATTAATGGGAGCAGTTGAGGTGGCTCAGAAGATTCGAGATGGATTAATCAGCTCGGAGGATCTGGTCAGGGCCTGCCTCGCACAGATTGATCGTCTGGAAAAACAGGTTGGTGCCTGGACTTTTATTGACCCGGACCTTGCTGTGCAGCAGGCGAAAGATGCTGATTCAGCAATACAGAGAGGTCTGCGGCTCGGACCCCTGCACGGGGTGCCGGTAGGAATTAAAGACATTATCGATACAAAAGATATGCCTACGGAGGACGGTACGGTTCTCCATAAAGGCCGCCGACCACAAGACGATGCCACTGTCGTTTCTAAACTGCGTGAGGCCGGTGCCGTAATTATGGGTAAAACGGTTACTACCGAACTGGCGGTGTTCTCCCCGGGAAAAACCAAGAACCCACATGATCTCACGCGCACGCCCGGCGGCTCGTCAAGTGGATCAGCGGCTGCAGTGGCTGCCGGCATGATACCGTTGGCGCTTGGCACTCAGACCAATGGCTCGGTGATCCGTCCGGCCTCTTTTTGCGGAGTTTACGGCTATAAACCGACATTCGGACTAGTCTCCAGGCACCTGGTACTGCAGCAGTCCCGCCCCCTCGATCAGGTTGGTGTCTATGCTCGAAGCATTGAAGATGTTGCGCTGGTTGCCGAGTCGATTATCGGTTATGACAGCTTGGATCCGGATACGAGACTGCAGGCTAAACCTGAACTATTATTAACTCAGGCGCAGCCACCGCCGTTGGATCCGTTTCTGGCTTTCGTGAAAAGCCCTGTGTGGAACCAGGCTGAAGAAGACACAAAAACTGCTTTCAGTGAGCTCGTGTCGGCACTTGGGGAATGTGCTGAATCGTGCGATTTGCACGAATTGATCGATGACGTTCACGACTTGCACCGTATAGTGATGGAAGCGGATCTGGCCCGGAGTTTTGAGCGGGAGTATGTTGACGGCAAAAAACAACTCAGTGACATACTACGGGAGATGATTGAGCGGGGACAAACGGTAACAGCCGTTGATTATAACAACAGCATCACTCGTATGAAGGAGTTTTATCACCTTTTTGATAAACTTTTCGAAGAACATGACGCCATAATTACTCCTGCAACCACAGGGGAAGCGCCTGTTGGTCTTGGCTCTACCGGAAGCCCTGCATTTTGCACAATTTGGACTTATTTTGGCATGCCGGCGATTGCCCTGCCGTTACTTCAGGGCGAGCAGGGAATGCCTATTGGTGTCCAGTTGGTAGGCCCCCGTGGTGATGATGCGAGGCTTCTTCGCACCGCACGCTGGCTGGTGAATACAATGGCAGGTTTGTGAGGCATCTGTTGTGCGTGAGAAATAAGATATTTATTATCAGGTTAAGGAGATATAGAGATTATGAGTAACGTTATCGCTGGAGGAATAGCCGTTTTGATGGCAATGGTGTATTTGCTTTATTATGCCATCAGGTTGAAAACCCCGATTCTATGGATCATAATCGTCGCTAATCTGGCAGCCCTGCTTTATGACTACTATAAGTCGGTCACTGAAGGAGAGGAGCATATCTAGCTATGAAACCCGTAGTTCTGGTCACCAGAAAACTTCCCGATGCGGTCGAAACAAGGCTGCAGCGTGACTATCAGCCTATTCTGAATCCCACCGATACCCTTTATACCAGCGAGCAGATCATCGAGATGGCGGACGGAGCGGCCGCTATCCTGCCATGCCATACCGAGAAGTTCACCTCAGACGTGATCTCCAGACTTCCCGAAAGCGTAAAGATTATAGCCAATTTTTCCGTCGGTTATGACCATGTCGATACGTCTGCGGCGAAGGAGCATGGACTGGTGGTCACCAATACTCCTGATGTGCTCTCGGATGCCACCGCGGAACTTACCATCATGCTGATGCTGGGGGCCGCCAGGCGGGCCTCCGAGGGTGAGCGGCTGGTTCGTACCCGGGAGTGGAAGGACTGGAGTCCGAGCTTCATGGTAGGTGTGCAAATGACCGGTAAACGGCTTGGCATAGTCGGCTTTGGCAGGGTCGGTCAGGTGGTTGCCCAGCGGGCTCGGGCTTTCGACATGACCATTCATTACCACAACAGACATCGGGCCGAACCTGGGATCGAGCAGGGAGCAATCTATCATGAGACGGTCGAGGAATTGATGCCGCACTGCGATTTTCTGGCTCTTCATTGCGTGGCTTCGCCGGAAACCACCGGCCTGCTCAATGCAGAGAGGATATCTCTGTTGCCCGATGGCGCCGTGGTTGTCAATGCAAGCAGGGGAGCGGTCATAGATGATGCAGCCCTCATCGATGCCTTGAAATCGGGCAAACTCTATGCTGCAGGGCTCGATGTGTTCAACAACGAGCCGGATATCGATCCGGCCTACCGGGAATTGACCAATGTGTTCTTGATGCCGCATATCGGCAGCGCCACTAAAGAAACGAGAGATGCGATGGGTTTCAGGGCGCTTGATAACCTGGATGCCTATTTTGGAGGGCAGGAGCCTGGGGACCGGGTAGCCTAGTCAGAGGACAGAAGACATTAGTTAGAAGATAGAAGACAAAAGATAGAAGGTAGAAGCCTGGAACCGGACTGTGGAGTCAGATTCCAGGCTTCTTCTTTGTGGAGGTCGCGGTGTATGCTAACGTTCCAGCTCCACGGCCCAGCTTTCCAAGGGGGCGATCTCTTTTATGATATCCTGGTCTTTCAGAAATTCGGCGAAGCGCTGGTAGCGGGTTCTATCCAGGGCTCCGGGCCTGAGGGCGAAACGGGGCAGGGTGTCACGCCAGGCCCGGCGGTTGAGCTCATCATCAAGTTCCTGGCGCTCTCCGGCAATGAAAAGCTGCCAACTCTCGTCGGGATGGTTCACCAGAAACTGCACACCCGCCTCCAGACCGTCTATGAATCTACGTAATTTGGGGTCGTCAAGAGAATCCCTGTTGGCGACCAGAATCAACTCGTCATAAGCGGGAATGCCGTATTCTTCAACATAAAAGGCCCGGCCCGGTCTGTTCTCAATATCCATCTGGTTGAGTTCAAAATTTCGAAAAGCCCCTATCACCCCGTCCGCACTGCCAGTGAACAGCGACGGTGACAGGGAAAAATTGACATTGATAAGCTTGACGTCCTCGAGTGTCAGTGAGGCTTTTTCAAGCATAACTTTAAGCAGTAAGGTTTCAAACCCGCCCACCGAGTAGCCGATGGTCTTGCCTTTCAGGTCGCCGATATCCTTAATGTCACCATCGGCGAGTACCACGAGGCTGTTAAGTGGCGTTGCCACGAGCGTTGCTACCCGGACAAGGGGTAGCCCCTGATCGACCTGCATCTGATGCTGGTGCTGATAAGAAACGGCAAGATCGGCCTTGCCGGCGGCGACAAGTTTGGGCGGATCATTCGGGTTTGATGGGGCAATGAACTCCACTTCCAGTCCCCGGTCTTTGAAATAGCCTTTCTCGTGGGCAACAAAAAGAGGGGCGTGGTCAGGGTTGATAAACCAGTCGAGCAGTACCGTCAGTTTTTCTGCACCGTGAACTGAACTTCCAGAGATGAGCAGCAGCCAGAGAGCGGCGGCGAGGGAGCAGCGAAGTGATTGTTTCATTGTCAGATTCCTTTTGTGGGTTCCCAGTAAATGATTCTGTCCAACAGAAAATCTATGGCAAAGTAAATGAGCAGGGCCGTAACCGAAAGCACTGCCAGGGCGGCAAACATTACGTCCACCTGCATCCGGGCGTTGGCATGCAGCATGTAGAAGCCGAGTCCGGAACTGGAGCCGACCCATTCACCGACAATTGCACCGATGGGGGCGACTGCAGCCGCTACCCTCAGCCCAGAGGCAAAGGCCGGCAGGGCTGAGGGGATGACTATGTATCTAAGGATGGTGAAGCGGCTGGCCCCCATGATTCTGGCCAGTTCAAGGAGATCAGGATTGGTTCTGCGCATGCCCTGGTAGAAGGAGGCGGCCACCGGGAAAAAGATGATCAGAACTGCCATGGCAATCTTAGAGGCCATGCCATAGCCGAACCAGAGTACCAGAATAGGTGCCAGGGCAAAAACAGGTATGGCCTGACTGATCACCAGCACCGGCTGCATCCAGCGTTTCAGCATCGGTGAGATGATCATTGTCAGGGCACAGGATGCCCCGAGCAGGGTACCGATCAGAAGACCGGCGATGATTTCGAAGGCGGTCGTTCTCAAGTGTTTGAACAGCACCCCTCCATGCTCTGCCAGAGCCTGGGCGACCGGCAGCGGACCTGGAAGGATATAGGCTGGGACCTGGGTGATTAGGACCAGCAGCTGCCACAGTACGAGCAGCCCGAGTGTCAAAAGGAAAAGGCGTAGCGCAGCCATCAGTGGTGATCCTCGAGCAGCAGTCCCAGGAGGCTGGAGTAGTGCTCCAGTACTTCCTCGCTTTCCGGGCCGCGGGGCGGCTGGGTACGAAAATCGATTGTTGCCTTTACCTCCGCCGGGGTGCCTCCCAAAATGATAATGCGATGGGCCATCCGGAGCGCCTCGGCCGCGTCGTGGGTGACCAGCAGAGTGGTTGTTCCCCTGGTCAGTTCGGCTGAGAGATCCTGCAATCTGATTCTGGTCAAGGCATCGAGAGCGGAAAATGGCTCATCCATCAGCAGCAGGGACCGCCCCTCCATCAATGTACGAAGCAGCGCACTCCGCTGGCGCATGCCGCCCGACAGCGAGGAGGGGAGCGAATCTTCAAAACCGGCCAGCCGTCCCCTGACAATGAGTTCGTCGGCCTGTCGGCGCAGTGAGTCGGTCAGCTCGCCGCGCAACTTGGCTCCCAGCAGGACATTGTCACGCAGGCTTAACCAGGGCAGCAGCAGATCGTCCTGCCCCATCCAGGCGACCGTTGATGATTCCGGCGGATTGAATTCAACCGCACCACTCCAGGTGAACCCGGTGGACCCGGAGATTAACCGAAGCAGGGTTGACTTACCGCAGCCGCTTGGTCCCAGAATGCAGGTGGTCTGACCGGCCCCGATGTCGAGGCTGAGATTCTCAAACAATGGAGCACCGCTGTCATACCGCAGGGTTAGGTCGGTGATCTGTATGGCTGGTGCGGTCACGTGGTTTGATGAAGTCGCAGATCGGCCTCTCAGTCTTTCTGAGCAAGGACCTGATCTATCAAAGTTTTCAGTTTCTTTGCAGCACCGGCGGGGTCGGCTGCGGAGACAATGGCAGAGACCACGGCAATGCCGTCGGCGCCTGCAGCTAATACAGATTCAGCGTTGTCTGAATTTATACCACCGATGCCGACCAGCGGAATATCGACCAGGGCCCGGATCTGCCGTACCCCTTCAAGCCCCAGCGGCGGCACGGTATCTGTCTTGGTTGGGGTGGAGAAGACAGGAGAAATACCGATATAATCAGCTCCTTGCTGCTCTGCCCTGAGCGCATCATCGACCGATTCGGCCGAGATTCCAATGATCAGTGAATCACCGGCTATTTTCCTGGCCCTACCTATGGGCATATCGCTCTGGCCAAGATGGACGCCGTCGGCTTCGATGGCCAGGGCAATATCGAGCCGGTCATTGATGATTAAAGGTAGGTTACGAGATTTGAGCAGCGGCTGCAGGGCCAGGGCCTCGTTCAGGAAATCCCGGGTCCCACAGCTCTTCTCACGAAGCTGGATGCAGCTCACTCCTCCGGCCACCGCTGCTGCAACTATCTCGGCGGTGGGCCTGCCTTTAGACAGTGACCGATCGGTGACCAGATAGAGGGAATAGTCGATCATTAATCCTCAGCCCTCGATGATTTTGCAGCCGGCGACGATATCATCAGGACCGATTTGGTAGAGCGCGTCGAGAACTGCTATCATGAAAGAACCGGGCCCCTGGGCTTTATCTCCTGCCCGTTCGCCGGCGAGACCGAAAAAGGCCAGGCCAGTTGCCGCAGCGCTGACCGGATCCAGATCGACGGCAGCGAAGGCGCCGATTATCGCGGTCGCCGAGCAACCCGTTCCCGTCACCATCGGCATCAGAGGATGGCCGTTTTCAACCCTAAGGATTCTCGTACCGTCGGTGATGAAATCAACGGGGCCGGTAATCGCCAGGGTCGCTCCGAGTTCCCTGGCCAGGACCATGGCGCTGCCCTCTGCTTCATCCACCGAGTGGAGTGAATCTACCCCCTTGCTCTTTGAGTCTTCATTGTGCAGGGAGAGAATCTCGGAGGCATTGCCTCTGATGATCGACACATTGGTTTCGGCGGCGATGGTCTGGGCCGTCTCGGTGCGCAGCCTGGTAGCCCCGGAACCCACCGGGTCGAGGACGATGGGCGTACCCAGTTTACTCGCTTTTCTCCCGGCTGTGAGCATCGACCTGATCCAGCTGTCGGAGAGCGTACCGATATTTATCACCAGCGCGCCGGCAAAACTGACCATTTCCTCCACTTCGTTTTCGGCGTGGGCCATGACCGGCGAGGCCCCGGCAGCCAGGAGCACGTTGGCCGTATAATTCATGACCACATAGTTGGTGATATTATGAATAAGTGGCTTGTTAAGACGAATTTTCTCGATATTTTCGGCACATCTCACCGCAAGAACTGACATGGCGTCACCTTTTGTTGAAGATTAATACACCACAGGGGATGGCTTGCGGAAAAGCCTGGGGGATAACCAGAGAGAACAAACTGAATAGAAAAGCGCGAACTGCAATTCCCTACGCTGGCATTAACCAGATCAGGTTCTATGGGTATCATCTCAGGTCCGAAGACCACCCCTGCGAAACAAACGTTCTAACAATGTTTTATAAGTGGTTAGCTCTGGCCTGTCAAGTGCGGTCGAGGAGTAAGTTGGTGGTTGTGAAGGGATGATCGATAGTGAATTTTTGCTTTTTTTCAAAAGGGTGTTTATCCCTTTTGTCAAAGGCTTGATTATTATAATGGATAATCATAATTTTCAGTAATACCAATAAAGTGGAGGAAATCATGCTGGCCAGCGACAAGATAGCAAAGGCCTTCGAGGCCATCTGTGAAGAAGTGGATAAAATCAAAAAGGACGATCTCTCGGAGAAGACCAAGAAGCGACTGAGAACCGTCGTTTCGATCGCCAAGCACCAGAGCGATATAAGAGGGGCCAAGAAGGGCAGTTGCAAAGCCCATAAAAGCTGTAAGGCCCATAAAAAGAAGTGCGGTTAATCTGGCAAAATAGTTTCCCAACTGCTGCGGGCTAACCCGGATATTTCACGAGTTGAGGCGGCCTGCCAGCCAAGGAGACTGGGGGAGGCTATATCTTTAATATGCCTTTCCCAAAAGCGACGCGGGATGGCGGGCCGTATCGACTCGCCCGCAGGGTGGAAACTCTGTTGTTTCATC
>CAJQNS010000207.1 GCA_905479735.1 uncultured Desulfofustis sp. | reverse complement strand
CCACGGCTTGTTACTGTTACAATGGCCCATCCTGATTGACGGAGTTGCTTTTTTGGGCATATGTCTGTATATATTGCTAACACGCTAACACAATTCTTTAGGCTACCTTGAAAAATTGTCTTTTTGCCCAAACGCTGCGTTGCGTGCAAAAAATTTATCCTCGGAATATCAACTATATGCCTGCGGTAAAATTTTCACATGCGCCTTGTTTTTGAACCAAAATCCTAATTTTGCAAAGTACCCTTTAATCGTTTGATTTATTTGCGTAATTATAAATAAATAAACGTAACAATGCATCGAGGTGAAATAGTAGGGATAAGCTGATTCCAGCAGGTTCTATCTTTATCGATCATTTAAAAACTCACAGTAATATTTGGAACTTGGACGGCTTTGGAGTACCATAATCTATGATGAAATATTTCCCCTACAGACTGCGAGCACCTGAGCTGAATGAGCGTCGGGTGTCGGATGACAAGGTTCTGTTGTGGTGGGTGATTATCCTGATTCTGGTTCGCCTCTGGCTGGTAGATTCAATGGATTTGATCGCCACCAGGACGCCGCATGACGATTATCTGTTTATCAGGTTGGCCAAGAACATCCTGAGCGGTCAATGGCTCGGGCCATATGATGACTACACGCTTATCAAAGGTCCTGGCTTTCCACTTTTTTTAGCGGTCGTTCACCATCTTGGCCTGCCGCTGCTGTTTGCCCTGCAACTGCTCTACTCACTGTTCAGTCTCCTGGTTGTGGTTGCTCTGCGCCCCCTGGTAACCGGTCGCTGGCTGCTGATGGCCGTTTTTGCCCTAGTTCTGCTGAACCCGTTTATGTATATGTATCCTGGGATCGGCCGGGTTCTTCGGCTAGGGCTGTCAATGCCGCTGGTTTTGGCGACTTTTACCTGTATGTTCGGACTGGTGAGCAGAGTGCGCGGTTCATGGAAAAGCAAGATAATGTGGAGCAGCGGTCTTGGGTTTTTCTTCTCCTATCTCTGGTTTACCCGAGAAGAAGGGATCTGGATGGTGCCCTCGCTGGGGTTGACGATTCTGTTGTTTTTTCTGGCTGATGCCGTCTACTCAAAAAAAGAATTATTGTTGAGATTTCTGGTGGTTGCCTGGGTTGGCTGCATTTTCTGGGGCTTGCAGACTACCTTTGCCCATCTGAATGAGAAGCATTATGGCCACCCGGTCATTAATGAGCTGAAATCTCCCCAGTTCAGCACCGCGCTTGGCTCGCTGATGAATATCGATATCGGCGACATTCGGCGCTATGTGCCGGTGAGCTCCGAAGCCCAAGATATTGCCTTTACGGTCAGTCCAACTTTTGCCCAGCTCAAGCCGATATTTGCAAAAAGTAGATCTTCCGCCTGGCCAGATTCCTTTTATATCTGGAAGCTCAGAGCCGCAGCTAGCCATGGCGGTCATGTTGATACCCTAACCGATGCCTTGGCATTTTATGGCCAGATCGGCGCCGATATTCAGCAGGCTTGTGATGCGGGAACCATATCATGCTATGATAGAAAACCGACGCTTAGGCCGCCTTGGCACTCAGCTTATAACCATAATATCTGGCCGGTCTTCTCAAAGATATTCAGCGATGCGGTCACCTTTTCCATGTTTGACGAAGAACGAATGAAGGTCAATGGCCGAATCAGCGATGGGGCGAAGGAAGTCATGGAAGACTATATCTTCGTCACCGGTGAACATCTCGCACCATCACGAAGAAGTGTGATGAACAAACAGCCAAGCTACTACACCCATATGAAGACCGAGAAATTCCGGGTCCTGCTCGATATTGCTGCAACCTATAAGTGGCTTACTCCAATTCTCTTCGTCCTCGCCCTCATTGGCCATCTACTATTGTTTGTCAGAGAGACGGTCAAAAAACAGTGTTCCCTTGAGATCTGGATGCTTTTCGTCATACTCGGCGGATTGATCTCGCTAGTGTCGGTGCTGACTTTCGTGAAGATCACCCTCTGGCCGATTACCCGCCCCTTGTTTTCGGCCTACCCCTTGGTTTTACTCTACATTTCAGTTGCCGGTATAGCCCTCCAGCGTGCCTGGAAAAACTCCCGCCAAGTCACCTTGTCTGGTAAAAATTGGGGGATTTAATTGGATAAGTGCGAGTGGCGATCTGGCTTTCCACTGCTGCTGGGTCAGCCGGGGTTACGATTATTACAGCAAAGAAAGTGGTGATTAGGCGGGACGATGCCTGTATAATAGGCTTTGAATCAGAGTAGTCGTGAGCGTTTACCAATGATCAGGCATCTGCCTTCATAAATCTATCAGGGATATGAAACAATCTCTCGCCCTGCTCGACCTTGGCAACCAAGTCAGAAAACTAAGAAATGAACGAAGCCTGACCCTGCAGGATCTTGCCGGTCTCACAGGCCTGTCGAAGCCCAATCTGTCCCAGATCGAAAACAATCTCGTTACCCCGCCCATTGCCACGCTTTTGAAGATTGCCACTGCCCTGGGGGTGCCCATCGGCTATTTCTTCCAGGAATCTCCCCAGCAAATAAATATGATTGTGGTTCGCAAGGAGGATAGATACGGGATTGCCAAAGGCCCTCACATCTCCCATATAGGCTATCAATACGAACCGCTCGCCTATCCCAAAATAGATAAATCAATGGAGCCCTTTATTGTCGAAATGGAGGAGCGTGAGGCCAGTGATATCGTCTTCAACAACCACCGCGGGGAAGAGTTCCTCTTCGTCCTTCGGGGAAGCCTGGAATTTTGCTACGGGGATGACAGCGTGACCCTTGAGGAAGGCGACAGTCTTTACTTCGATTCGATAGTTCCCCATGGCTATCGTGGTATAGGAGGGCCAGCCAAAACCCTCGTAGTTATTTATAGACCCCAGTAAGAAAGATCCCAAAACACGGAAGCTTGCAATCTCTTTCTGTCGCCTTCTGCGGTAATCGTTGTATCCGACCACGATCATTCTCAACACCCGGCTGACATCCCGACAATTTCATGGATGGAAATTAGGGCAGGTCTGCAGGTCAGCTACCGCATTTATTTCAATACCACCAAATTATTTTTTCACCATTGGAACGACTCTTTTTGTATAAAAAAATTATTTTAAATATTTGTTATTAATAAATATATAGAAATAAATTCAAGGATGTCCGGCTCCCTGGAGAGTTTGGCTATATTGAAAAATATTTGTTATAATAAAATACAAACAAGGATCGTTGCCCTCTGGCGCGGAGGTGGTCATGACTGGCAGAAGGGGTATACCGCATATAGCAGTCGACAGCTGTAAAGGCTGCGCTCTTTGTGTCTCCGTCTGCCCCGAATCGGTTCTCACCATCGATGATGCCCGCGTCAATCTCAAAGGCTATTATCCAGTATCCGTGGAGGCTGTCGAGAACTGCATTGCCTGTCTCAGCTGTGCCTTGATCTGTCCCGATGTGGTGTTCACCATCGAGCGTGTTGTCGACCAGCAGGGGGGATAAGATGACCAGGACACTGATGAAAGGTAATGAGGCACTGGCGCTGGCTGCGATCCACGGGGGCTGCACCCATTTCTTTGGTTATCCGATTACTCCTCAAAATGAAATTCCGGAATTTCTGGCCCGCGAGCTGCCGAAAGCAGGTGGGCTCTTTCTGCAGGCTGAAAGCGAGATAGCCGCCGTAAATATGCTCTACGGAGCTGCAGCGGCTGGGGCCCGGGCCATGATCTCTTCATCATCGCCTGGATTGGCTCTGATGCAGGAGGGTATTTCGATGCTGGCCGCAACCGAAATCCCCTGTGTCATTGTCAACGTGATGCGCGGTGGACCTGGTCTTGGCGGCATCCAGCCCGCCCAGTCAGATTACTTTCAGATGACCCGTGGGGGCGGCAACGGTGATTACCGGATAATCAGTCTGGCTCCGGCAACGCTGCAGGAGTCAGCCGAGATGATGCAGGAGGCATTCGCACTGGCGCAAAAGTACCGCACCCCGGTATTCATAGTCAGCGACGGAATGCTGGGTCAGATGATGGAGCCGGTCGAATTAAACAAGAGCCGCAGCAAAGAAAGGGTAGCTGAGCAACCGTGGATTCTCACTGGGCACCACAACAATCGATCTCCGAGAACCATCAAATCATTGAGGCTTGACCCGGCAGAACTGGAGATCCACAACCTCAGACTGCAGGAAAAATACAAACGGATAAGCCAGGCAGAAGTGCGATTTGAAGCATACCGAGAGGTTGATGCGGAGCTGCTTTTCTGCGCTTTCGGCTCAACCGCCAGGATTGTCAAAAACAGCGTCGACGATTTGCATCAAAAGGGCTATCGCGCCGGTCTGATTCGTCCTCAAACTCTCTGGCCTTTCCCAGCTCTGGCCTTCAGGTCGCTGCCCAAGAGCTGCAGATCGGTAATCTGCGTTGAAATGAACTGCGGGCAGATGCTCGACGACGTCAAACTGGCGGTGGAGGGCAGGGTGCCGGTGCACTTTTATGGCCGTTGCGGCGGTATGATACCGGAACCGGAAGAACTCACCGCCAGAGCCCTGGACATTTTGTCGGGAGATTCGCAATGAGTGTGATTTTCTCAAAAACCTCTGGACTTACCGAGACTGCCACCCACTATTGCCCGGGATGCACCCACGGAATTGCCCATCGACTGGTAGCAGAGGTGCTTGAGGAACTCGGGCTGTTAGGCGAGACAATAGGTTGTGCCTCGGTGGGGTGTTCCATCCTGTCCTATAATTACTTGAATGTCGATATGATAGAATGTTCCCACGGTAGGGCTCCTGCAGTGGCAACTGGAATAAAACGAACCGTACCCGAGAAAACGGTCTTCACCTACCAGGGAGATGGTGATCTCGCCTCAATCGGCACTGCGGAGATAGTTCACGCCGCCCACCGGGGAGAAAACATAACCGTTATATTCGTAAATAATGCTATTTACGGTATGACGGGAGGACAGATGGCCCCGACCACCCTTGCTGGTCAAAAAACCACAACGGCACCCGAAGGGAGACAACCTGAGTTCAGCGGCTTGCCGCTGAAAATGTCTGAAATGCTCGCCCAGGTTCCCAGTGCGTCCTACGTTGAGCGTGTTTCCCTTCATCATCCCAAATACATACGTAAAGCCAAAAAAGCTGTTCTCCGCGCTTTTACGTGTCAGATGGAACACAGAGGATTTTCTTTGGTGGAACTGCTCTCGACCTGTCCAACAGGCTGGGGACTTGATCCGATCGACTCGCTGGAGTGGCTCGAGGCCAATATGATTCCCTACTACCCGCTCGGTGTATTCAGAGCACCGGAGGAGGTCTAAATGTATAGCGAAAGAATTCTTTGTGCAGGATTCGGTGGCCAGGGAGTCATGTCACTGGGTAAACTGATTGCCTATGCCGGCATGCTCGATGGCAGACATGTTACCTGGATGCCGTCTTACGGCCCTGAGATGAGGGGCGGAACGGCAAATTGCAGTGTGGTGGTGGCTGATCAACCGGTGGGCTCACCGATCGTTACTACAAATGCCACGTGTCTGATCGTCATGAATTTGCCTTCATTTGAAAAATTCCAGCACAGTGTCAGTTCCGGCGGACTTATCCTCTTCAATACATCGCTGATCGACAGGCAGGTCGAGCGACGGGACGTACTGGCTCAGCCGCTGGCAGCCAACGAGCTTGCCGCCGAGTGCGCCAATCCTAAGGCCGCCAATATGGTTATGCTGGGCGCCTATATGGGACTGAAGGGGGCGCCGCGACTGGACCATGTCGTGAAGGCTATGAAGAAGGTGTTCGGTGACGGATCCTCGACTTTGTTCAACCAGAATATGAAAGCGGTGCGCAAGGGTATGGAGGCGGTAGGCAAAGTGACCGCGTCCAAAAAAGCGGCTTAGGGACAGACCACTGCCATGGTAACTGATCACAGAGAACCCAGAGGGGGGTATCTAAGATGAACAGATACCTTACATTGACTGTATCTGGTTATGAGGAGGTTGTACGCTGTAACAACGAACAGGTAGATTTCTCCGCCTGGATTGCTGTCCACAATACCAATCGAGGGCCTGCCCTGGGCGGCTGTAGGGTCTGGAATTATTCGACTGTAGATGATGCGGTAACAGACGTTTTGCGTCTGAGCAAGGGCATGACCTATAAGAACAGTCTCGCCCGTTTACCCTTGGGGGGTGGAAAATGCGCAGTAAGGGCCAATCTCAAAAAAGTTGACCGGGTTGCTCTGTTCGAGTCGGTCGGCGAGTTTGTCGAAACCCTTGAGGGAAGATATATCACTGCCGAGGATGTCAATTCAACACTTGACGACATGGTCCACGTGCAGCGCTCAACCACTCACGTGGCGACCGTTGGCGCTTCAGGCAATCCCAGCCCCTTCACCGCCTATGGCGTCTACTGCGCCATCAAGGCAGGGCTTCGCCATATCTGCGGCAGCAGCACTCTTGCTGGGCTTCGTGTGGCCATTCAGGGCGTTGGTGAAACGGGAGGAAGACTTGCGAGGCTGCTCGATTCAGAAGGATGCATCCTGATGGCAGCAGATCTGAACCCGGCGAATCTTTATGAACTGAGCAAGGAGGTGGATATACAGGTGATCGATCCCGCTGCTATCCATCGCTGCCGCTGCGATATATTCAGCCCGTGTGCCCTGGGGGGAACGCTTAATTACAGAACCATCCCCGAACTGCAGTGTTTAATGGTGGCGGGTAGTGCGAACAACCAATTGCTCGACCCCTTGGACGGGCACCTGCTGGATCGTCTCGGTATTGTCTATATCCCTGACTATGCGGCAAATGCAGGTGGAATAATCAACATTAGCTGTGAGCTTGACGGCAGTTATGACGAAGCGCTGGCCAGGAAACGAATCGCCCGGATTGGAGAAACCGTAAAGGAGATACTGGATCGGTCAACCACCAGCAATAGGCCAACCAGTGTCGTTGCAGACCTTATGGCGGAGGAACTCTTTAAACTAAAAGTGGCAGCCTGAGAGAGGCCGCATTAGAGATTTTCAAGTCTATCGGTTGAAGTAAGGTCTTCGGAGAGGAGGCAAAAAAGGGGCAGAGGAAATATCCTCCGCCCCTTTTTAATGGCTGAGTGGTGGTGGTCCGGCTCTTGAATTTCAGGATTTACTCATACTTATAGCGGCTGTGCAGGATGTCGACTTCCTCTTTGGGTTTGTAGCCGCTGATCATGCTGTGCAATGACCCTTTGATGGCAAACAGCGACATATAGAGGTGGGTCAGAAAAAGCGAAATCAGTACCATGCCCAGCACGTTATGGACGATCGTGTAGAGCCTTACTGTATCGAGGTCTCCGTTCATCCCCCAGATGATATAACCGGTATAGGCCATGATACCCCCGCCAACTGTGGCGAGCCAGAACCAGGCCTTCTGACCGGCATTGAATTTGCCGGCCGGTACTGGTTTTTTCTTTTTGCTGAGGTACCCGCCAAGAATGAATATCCACTTGATATCGTAAAAAGTCGGAAACATGTCTTTGACCCAGATCAGAAACATGAATACCGCAATGACCGCAAAGACCATGGCATTGATGATATGGATGTGGCGGGCGAGACGGATGGGGGCTCCGCCGCCAAAAATCGCACCGAAGATAATCAACAGTCCGGTGATTACCAGCAGGGCAAATGATATTGCCCCAATCCAGTGAACGATTCTGGTAAAGAAGTTAAAAAACAGTATTTGCGGACCGTCATGGGCAAATGATTTGGCTCCGACGATCAGAAAATGCAATAGAAAAACACCTGGTATGACCGTGATAACCCCAAGAAAAATCTTCCAGAACAACTCGGACTGAAGCTGGGTGAAAGGCTGTCCCAGCTTCTGCCAGTCTCCGGTGATCCCTCCGTAGAGTTCACCGTAATTCTCCGGCGAGAAGAACTGGGTAAAACCGTCCATCGAGGTAGGCGCAGCGATTGCGGTTGAAATAACCATGACCGCCGCGTAAACAATCATAATCAGAACCCCGGACGCTATGAGTCTGCGCATAGGTTCCTCCTTCATTACATCGGCAACCGGATCAACAGAGCAATTCGACGATCCGGTTGCCGTTTAGATAGTTTAAGCGTCAGCTTTTCTTGTAGGCTTTATTCCAGCCCCAGGCATTGACGCCTGAACCGCGGTTGAAGACTCGCTCGCGGAAGACGTCGGCAACCACATCACCATCGCCTGCCAACAGAGCCTTTGTCGCACACATAGAAGCGCACATCGGAACCTTGCCTTCGGCGATACGGTTCTGTCCGTAAAGCTTCTTTTCTTCCTTGCTGAAGTTTTCTTCCGGGCCGCCGGCGCAGAAGGTGCATTTGTCCATCGCACCGCGGGCCCCAAAAACGCTTCCTTTGGGAAATTGCGGAGCTCCGAACGGGCAGGCCATGAAGCAGTAACCGCAGCCGATACAGGTCTTCTTGCTGACCAGCACGACACCGTCATCCCGCTGATAAATTGCATCAACCGGGCACACAGCAATACACGGGGCATCCGAGCAGTGCATGCAGGCGACCGAGATCGACTTTTCTCCCGGTTCGCCCTGTTTCATGGTTATTACCCGCCGGCGGTTAATACCGACTGGGACATGGTTGCCTTCTTTGCAGGCTATTACACACCCGCTGCAGTCAATACAGCGTTCGGTGTCACATAGAAATCTCATTCGGGCCATTTTTTATTCCTCCTCAGTCGACCGTTTAGGCTCGGGTGACTTTACACAGACCATCCTTGGTGGCCTGAATCTGTGTGATGATGTCATAACCATAGTTCGTTACGGTATTACCGGGATCGCCGACCACATAGGGTTCGTGACCTTCCGGGTAATCCTTAAGGTAGGATTCGCCCATCAGAGTTCCGGCAAAGTGGTATGGCAGGAATATGGTTTTATCGTCAACACGCGGTGTGATGAACGCTTTGACCTTGATCTTGGAACCCTCGGGCGACTCGATGACAACCATGTCGTCTTTACGGATTCCGAGATTATTGGCCAGACGTGGATTGATCTCCGCATACATTTCGGGCTGCAATTCAGAGAGATATTTGGAGCTTCTGGTCTCGGCACCGCCGCCCATGTGCTCAACCATACGGCCGGTGGTGAGCACGTACGGAAACTCTTTGACCAGCTCGGGCTTCTGTTCGCTCTTATACCGGGTCATTACGCGGTAATGGTTCGGTTGATCCTCGTAGGTCGGATACTTCTCAATCAGATCCGGACGCGGAGAGTGCAGCGGTTCACGGTGGATCGGTACCTGATCCGGGAAGTTCCACACCACGCAGCGGGCCCGGGCATTGCCGAACGGTGCCATACCACGCTTGATGGCGGTTTTCAGAGTTTCCTGGGTCAGGTCGGTCTTCCAGTTGGTTCCCGGAACCACGTCCTTGAATTCAGGATAGCCCCCTTTAACCTCGGAGCCCGGATTGTAAACACCGTCTGCAGCCAGCTGATTTTCTTTGCGGCCGCTTGAATCGTAGGTTTTTTCCAGGCCGAAACGATTCCTGAACGGCAGTCCACCTTCGGCCACCGGCTTGGAAACATCATAGAGAATCGGGGTGCCCGGATGTTCTTCGGTCCAGCATGGCCACGGCATGCCGTAGTAATCACCATCACACGGGCCGCCTTTGGCTTGCAGATCTTCGATATCAAAGGTATGCCAGTTTTCCATGTGTTTCTTGATCCGCTCAGGCGTTTGACCATTGTAACCGATAGTCAGAGTACCTTTGTTGATCTCACGGGTGATGTCCTCAGGAACCTCTTTGATATTTTTATAGAACTCGTCAGCAAAACCGAGCTTGCTGACCAGTAGCGACATGATCTCGTAATCGTCCTTCGAGTCATAGACCGGGTCGACAACCTTAAAGCGCCACTGAAACTGGCGGGAAGTCGAAGTAACCGAGCCGGAGGTCTCATACTGACTGGCCCCGGGCAGCAGGTAGACATTATCAGTCTTGGTAAGGGCTGCGGCGGCAGTCGGGAACGGATCGACAATGACCAGCAGCTCGAGCTTGTTCAGCGCTTTCACCACCCGGTTGTACTGGGAATTGGAGTTGGTACCGCAACCCCACTGAATCAATGCTTTAACTGGTGACGGAGTTTCGAGCTCCTCTTCGGCCAGAACACCTTCGTACCAGCGGGCCAGGGTAAAGCCTTTCTTACCCATCCACTCTTTATCGGGGAATCTGCCGACGATATAATCGTAGTCCACGTCCCATACGCGGCACCAATGCTTCCAGGCGCCGTCGGAAAGGCCGTAATAACCGGGCAGGCTGTGCGACAGAACGCACATATCGGTGGCACCCTGGACGTTGTCGTGGCCGCGGAAGATATTGGTTCCGCCACCCGATTTGCCCATGTTGCCGAGAACCAGCTGCAGGATACAGAAGGCGCGGGTAATCGAGGAACCGATGGTATGCTGGGTTCCGCCCATGCACCAGGTCAGCGAGGTCGGTCTGTTCTGAGCCAGAATCTTGGCGACTCGCCTGGTCTGTTCTGCCGGAATGCCGGTAACATCTTCAACTGCTTCAGGCGTGTAATGTTTAGCTACTTCGACCATCTCCTGATAGCCGGCCACGCGGGTGCGGATAAATTCTTTATCTTCCCAGCCGTTGGCAATAACTTCATTGACCAGACCCATGATGAAGGCACAATCAGAACCCGGCCTGACGCGGACAAACTCTGTTGCCTTGGCAGCCAGTTTGGTAAAGCGCGGATCGACAACGATGATCGGAGCGTTGTTCACCTCTTTGGCATGCAGGATATGCTGCATGGAAACAGGGTGATTCTCCGTGGCGTTGGATCCGATGAAGATCATACTTTTAGTATGCCTGATATCGTTCAGGCTGTTGGTCATTGCTCCGTAACCCCATGTGTTGGCGACACCTGCCACCGTTGTGGAGTGTCAGATACGGGCCTGGTGGTCGACGTTGTTGGACCCCCAGAAAGCAGCGAATTTACGCTGCAGGTAGGCCATCTCGGTGGAGACTTTGGCGCTGCCGTTAAAATGAAGGGCGTCGGGACCGTCGTTTTCGCGCAGCTCGGTCAGTTTATTGCCGATTTCGTCCATCGCCTGATCCCAGGAGATGGTGGTCCATTTGCCGTTCACCCGTTTCATCGGGCTCTTCAGACGTTTTTCGCTAATCACCATGTCGATGGCGCCGGCACCTTTACAGCAGTGGGCTCCGCGTGATACGGGGTGATCGGCGGCGACTTCCTGGCGAACCCAGACACCGTTCTGCACCTCGGCTTCGATACCGCAGCCGACGGCACAATATGTGCAAATGGTACGTACCGTAGTTGAGTTGGTGTAGGGCTGGGTTTTTTCAGCGGCTACCGCTTTCCCTGTTAACTTGGTTGTCATAGCCGCACCGGACAGGGCCGCGGTGGCAGCCGACAGTTTCAGAAACGATCTTCTGGCGACTTTCGGGTTGAGTGTCACCCGCCGGCCGCTGGAAACCGATTTGCCCGGAGAGGGCTTTAAGTTCTTGCTAATGGCCATAGTTACATGCCTCCTTCTCTGAAGCTTTTGTTCTCACAGACGCAAGCGCCTACGAACGAAGTGATTTGTAATACTTCTTGAACGATTCGGTTTCCTTGTACAGGATTTCATCATCACCTGTGACCTGCGGTGACGTTTCAGCCCGTGCCGGTTTTATCGCAGAAGCAGTACCTGCCAGTACTGCAGAACCGGCAAGGAGGTGCTTAAGAAACGAACGCCGTTCTTTCTTGTCTTTTTCCATCCTTGACCCTCCTGATGAGTTGTTAATCTCTGAAACGGCTGGCAGACTGCCCGGCCATTTAGCAGTGGTTGCATGATTAGGTTTGTTACTGCAGATTCTCCAACAGACCTACAGTAGATGAAGAAGAGCCAGAAAAAAATCAGCGCAGGTCCTTTTGTTGTGTAGGAAAGACGAATTCGATCATGTAGGACGGAAGAGCTGATCCATGTAGGGAAATTCCATACAGGAAATCCGCTTGTGGGGATTAGCCAGGTTTTTTCAGATTATTCGGCCCGGTCAGTCGTTACCAGGCCATCTCTGGGGGGCAGGAGGTGGCTACTCGGGAGCGGGGAAGTGCTCTTTTTCCTTCCAGATCACTGCGTGTCTGGTGAGCTCTGTGGCGCTTTTAAGGCAGAGTTTCTGTTTGATCCTGTCGCGGTAGGTGCCGATGGTCTTGATCCCGAGTTTCATGCGTTCGGCGATCTCCCTGGTAGAGAGTCCCGAACCGATAAGCCTGAAAACCTCGAGTTCGCGATCTGTCAGGATGTCTACCGTCGGAGCTCCCTGGGCACTAGGATTTCCCTGGAATTTATCGAGCAGGTGAGCCATCATATCGGGGCTCACGTGAATCTTTCCGCTGAGGATATTTCTGATCGCCGAAATCACCGATTCTGAGGCTTCTTTTTTCATCACGTAGCCCCGGGCCCCAGCCCGGATGGCCCGCTCAGCCCAGACCGATTCATCGTGCAGCGACAGGACGAGGACCGGTAGACCGCTGTAGTTGAGCGTGATTTCCTTGACCAGGTCGAGTCCGTTTTCCTCCGCCAGGGAGATATCGATGATGGCCAGATCCGGCTGGTCTTCGCTGAGTGATTTGCGGGCGCTGGCAAAATCTTCCGCTACACTGCAGACCATTAGATCATCTTCCTGGTTCAGCAGTTCTTTCATGCCCATTCTGAAAATGGGGTGGTCGTCAACGATCAATATCTTTTTCATCAGCCTGTCATTTCCCGGGAAAAGGAGATGGCCGTCCCTGAATATCCGGTCGATTCGATGTGCAGGTCGGCTCCGATGGCTTTGGCCCGATACTCCATGGTGTGCAGCCCCATGCCTTTTCTGGTCGATAGAGTATCAAAGCCCTCTCCGTTGTCAATAATCTTTACTTCCATTAGATCTTTGTCGCTGTGCATGGTGATGCCGATATGGTTGGGTCGGCCGTGCCGGGCCGCATTGACGGCGGCTTCTCTGATTATATAATAGATGTGCCCGGCGATACTGTTGTCAAGGTACTCGGCACCACCGCTGAAGGACAGTTCACACTTGACCCCGAACATGGTTTCGATTTCCACCGCCAATTCTTCGATTGCCGCTTCCAGGCCGTTTTCAATGATGTGGACCGGATAGAGACCCCGGGCCAGACAGCGGGTCTTCTCGGTGGCATCGACGATCAGTTCCCGGATCGATTCGAGCTGTTCGGCCCGTTTCGGGTTTTCCTTTTCGAGATTGCGCTTAAGGGCTTTGGAGAGCAGTTCAACGCCGCTCAGGTGGGAGCCCAGATCGTCATGCAGGACCCTGCCTATATTGGCGCGCTCGGCCTCTCGGACGGCCATGATCTGCCGCTCCAGCCGGCCCATTTTCTTTTCTGATCTGGTTTTTAGTATGTGCAGCCACATACCGTCGAGAACCATGGTCATCTGGCGCACGTCGGCCTCGTCGTAGTCGCTGGCGTTGTTGCAGACACCGGCTACCAGAACGATCAAGCCGCTGTTGTATACGGGTACGTCAATATGCCTTACTACCTTACCCTGGTATGGATAGAGTAGGGCTGCGTCTTTTTTCGCGCAGTCGTTGCAGATAATTGCCTCCTGGTCCACAACAGCCCGCCCCGCCAGGCCTCCTTTTTCAACGCTGCTGGACAGATGTCGCTTATTGGCGTAATGAACCTTTTCGCCGCCCGTCCTCTGGTGCGAAATGATCGTCACGTGACGCTGCGGTTTATTGACCAGGGCCAGGTAGCCCTGCTCAGACCGGGTGATTTCGATGATGCGTGTGAGGGTGAACTCATATTTATCCTTCAGCGAATATTCGTCCATCATGCCCAGCTGCAGCAAGGAATCCAGGCGTAATTCGTCGCGATGCAGCAGAGATTCCTTGGCAATACGGTCTTCCACCATGTCGTTGGCCAGCCCGGCCAGGTCTTCAAATTCGGTAAAAATCAGGTCCCTGGATTCGATCTTTATTTTTTCGTTTGCGGCCCGGCGGAAAAAATCGGTGAAGAAACTGAATCCCTGCTTGATCTTGGTCGTGTAGTAATAGGCCACGAAAAGCAGCAGAGAAACGGCGCCAGAAAACAGGAAAATGAAGGTTGAAACATTCTTGAACGAGATACTGCGGTAAGTTTCGGTGGCACCGACAATCAGTTTCTCCATATCGTTCATCGAGATGGCCGCTCCGATTACCCAGTCCCAGTCTTCGTAAGCTTTTATAAAACAGAGTCTCTGCTGCTTTGGTTCCCTGGAGTTGAAATCCTTATAGACCACGAACCCCTCTTTACGACCAGTGCTGCCGGTCTCATAAAGCTTATCTCCTACCTTGAAGTTGTCGTTGTCGACGATGGTGCGAATCGAGCGACCGAGGAGTTGGGTATCGTTGTGGGAGATGATGGTGCCGTCAGACCGAAAGATGAAAAACTCTCCCCCCTGGCCGAAACTGATCTGTCCGATGCGTTCCAAGGCGGCCGACTGGTTCATGGTCGCCATGTCGTTGTCGTAGATCCCCGCCCCCAGAAACCAGTCGAAGGGCTCGAAATATTTGACGAAGGAGATTTTCGAGAAGACCTGGGCGGGATAGGCCGGCTTGACGAGGTTGTAGCGGTATAGTCCGGCACCTTTCTCACGGACGATTTCGATCATATCGTTGACGACCCGGTCGGAGGCCAAGGGCGTCGAGAGTCTGGTTTGCCCTTCGAAAAAGGGTTCGTCGGCAAACAGATCAATGAAACCGGTGTCGGTTCGACCGGCAAAGTAATATCCCCTTTCTCCGAACCAGCGCACCGGTCTGAGTAGTTCCACCGCCATCGATCTGATTTCATCCACCTCCATCTCATCTTTGTACATTGAGTAGAGGTGCGAGGCGATGGAGTAGGCCGACTGGACCCTGTTTCTGATTTCCACTTCGGCTTCGTTGGTGGCCTTATCGCGGGTGTAGTCGATGAAATCGATCACTTTATCCAGTTCTTCTTTGACCCGGTCCTGGTATTGCTGGTTATAGGTGCTCTTGATGCTTTCGATACTTTCCTGGTAGGCCTGATACTCGTTGATGGCCCAGAAGATACCAATGAAAATGGCGAGGGCCAGTATGACCAGAAGCGACGCATAGAACGGTGCCGCCGACAGAGAGATTTTCTGGGCTTTGAGCCTGGCCAGCAGGGATGTCGTTGGTGAGGCAGCCATAGAAGGGACTATCTGGGTGAGCCTGGCGTCTGGTAATCGAGCTCGACGATGCCCGGATAGATGGTGGTCAGGTGGGTGTCGTCGAGGCCCTGGTGATCGCTGGGGCCGAATTGGAGCACGATGCCGCCCAGATCGAAGGTGCCTGTCTGCTGCATGGTGGTGATAAACGATTCTCTGGTCAATTCGCCGGTGACGGCTCTGCCGATTTTGGCAAAGAGCTTGCCGGCGATATAACCCTCGAGACTGGTAAAGGTGACCGGGGCGTCATGCTGGTAGCGCCTCATCGAGTCCTTATACTCACGGATCAGCGGAATCGAATCGTTTTCCGGGTTTGGAACTACTTGAGAGACGACCACATTCTCGCCGTAACCGCCAAGCGCCTGTCGCAAACTTTCGGTACCGACGAAGCTGATGTTGTAGAAACCCAGGTCAGCGTCGACCTTGGTCTTACTTAGCTTGATAAACTCGGCACAGGCGGGGTAGGCTCCCACCAGGACGACGGCCTGCGGGTCACCCTGGTAGATGTCGCTGAGGCTGCCCATCACGGCCAGGGTGTTACGCTCGTACGTCCCCTTGGAGACCAGCTTCATCCCCCGCCGGGCAAGGGCCAGTTCGAGACCGTTGAGGCCGTCGAACCCGTAGCTGTCGTTTTGATAAAAACAGGATATCCGTTCGATTTTCTGATTATCCACCAGATAGGAGGCCAGCTTTTCCATCTCCTGGTAGTAACTCGCCCGCACGTTTATCACATATCTCCTGAATGGAGTGCGCAGCAGTTCTGCTCCGGAAAAAGGCGCGAAAAAAGGGATCTTGTATTGTTCGATAATTGGGATGACCGCTTTGGAGGTGGGGGTGCCCACTTCTCCGATCAGCAGAAATACATCATCGTCGTTGATCAGTCTCAGGGTATTTCGGGCCGCTTTATCCGGCTCATAGCCGTCATCGAGACTGATCAGGTGGATGGGTCTGCCTTTGATGCCCCCCAGATCGTTGATGTGGGCGAAAGCGGCGAGTAATCCGGCCCGCATTTCAAGGCCGAGGTTCTTGGCCGGTCCCGTGAGGGCGCTGGACTGGCCGAGAATGATTGGAGAAGCAGACGATTGAGCCGCTGCTCGAACCGGAAGAACGAGCAGCAGGCTGCTGACCAACCAGACAATTACGGCCAGGAGGGATAAGTCCCTGATCGTGGATAAGGTACGGATAGACAATTTACTTATTCAGGCTTCCCATGATGCCACGAACCGCCGCCGGAATATCCGCGGGCAGGACAATGGTCTTACCGTTGTCGCTCGTTGATATGGCTTTAATCGATTCGATATACTTCTCACCGAGTAGGTACATAACCGGCAATTCCTGGTCCTTGATGGCGGTAGTAACCTTCTCGATGGCCTGCTGGCTGGCATCGGCCAGGACGATTTTGGCCTTGGCGTCGCGTGTGGATGCTTCCAGGCGGCCCTCGGCTTCCAGAATGGCGGCCTGCTTTTCGCCGTCGGCCCGGGTTACGGTTGCCCGCCGCTGACGTTCCGCCGCTGCCTGTTCCTCCATCGCCGTTTGCATCGTCGAGCTGGGGTTGATATCCTGGATCTCAACAGTTTTCAGAGTGATTCCCCAGTCAGAAATATCGTCGGAAATCGATGCCTTCAAGGTGGCTTTGATGGTATCGCGACTGGACAAGGCAGAGTCGAGCTGCATTTCGCCAATGATCGAGCGCAGCGAGGTCTGGACCAGATTCTGGATGGCTATATTGTAATTCTCAACGCCGTACATCGCTTTTTCCGGATGGACGATGTTGATAAAGGCCACCGCGTTTGCGATGATCACCACGTTGTCCTTGGTGATGACGTCCTGACTCGGAATATCCAGAACGATATCTTTGGTGGTCACCTTATGGGCCACCCGGTCGAAATAGGGGATGATGAAATTGAGACCTGGCATCAGGGTGGAGTGGTATTTTCCCAGCCGCTGGACCACCCATTTGGAACCCTGCGGTACGATCTTAACTCCTTTAAAAACCGTGAAGACCACGATCAGAACCAGAATGAACGATGAATATAAGATGCCGAATTCCATAATCAGCCCTCCCCTTTCTGAGAAATATTAGTTTTTGAGGTTAACCACCAGTGTGTTGCCCGAGACATCGACCACTTCGACCCGGTCGCCGACTTTACAGTCCTGGTTGCAGATAAACTCCCATTCATCGGCGCCGAGCAGCGGCATTGAAAAACGGACTGTTCCCCGAATTTCATCGTAAGGAACCTTGATGACGAAGCCAGTCTCGCCAATTACTGCCTCCCGGGATATACCGGCCTTAGTCTTGTCGGTCATGGTCGGTTTGAAAAACTTGAACCATAAGACGGTGAACCCAATCGAGGCTGCGGCCCAGAAGAGCAGCTGCCCGCTCAGGGCAAGAGTCGGTATGAGAAGTAGAAGGAGTCCGGTGAGCAGAGCCGCCAGGCCAAACCAGAGCAGGGTGAAGCTGGGCAGCAGCATTTCGCCGATGATCAGCAGCATTCCCAGGATCAGCCAGTAGTACCAGAGAATGGTAATAGTCATTGTTTTCCCCCCTGAAATGGGTTCATCTCACCTCGGTCTGGTTCCTATTATCTGCACGACTGCACCGATACCGTCGTGATAACTCCCTTCATGCACAGCGCGTTCGATCTCAACCGCATGATTCAGTTCCAATTGATCGAGTTCTCGCTTCAACACTTCAAGATCCATCAGCAGATCAATATCGCGGGGACCGCCGGTGTCGAGCTCGATCTGTCGCTTGGCATAGCCCTCGAGGATGAAGACTCCACCGGGAACCAGGCCTTCACAGACCTTTTTATGAAGCCCTGTTCGAACAGCAGGCGACAGCTGGCAAAATATCGAGACGATGGCCTGGAAAGAGCCCAGTTCGATGATGAAATCGTCAAGATCAGCCTCTATGGTCCGTATAGTTACCGAGTAATCCCGGGCCAGTGAGCGGGCTTTTTCAAGACCCACAGCGGATGAGTCGACAGCAGTAACCCGGTGTCCGAGAGTTGCCAGGTAGACAGCGTTTCGACCTTCCCCTTCAGCCAGGCAGAGCACCTCTGATTCCGGCTGCAGCAGCATAGATGAGGTTACCAGAAAGTCGTTGGGTTCTGTTCCGTAGGCGAAGCCCGGGTCGCTATAGCGCTGATTCCACATTATCTTGACGGCGAGGCCGTGGTGCTCTGTATAGCAAGACTAAGATTTAATTGTCCATTGTGCAATAAACTGTTAAAAAAAGCGAGGAAAACAGACCTGCCCGGCCACTGCCGACAACCCATTTCTACCGTGGTGTGTAGACCCTTGACGCCAGCCAGACATCAACCGCTTCTGCCCGATACCGTTTTGAGCATATACTGTCTCAAAGGCGACCCAGCCGCTATCGACATAAATATAAAGGGGTTTATCGGCAATTGGGAAGATGATGGCTATTGCTTTCTTTTCTTCCGGCAACCAGCGGATGGCATCATAGAAAACCTGGTAGGAGGAAACCCGGATATCAGGCTGGAGGATCAATTTGAAATGACTTACCGGGAGTGGCAGGGCGGTTTTGAAGGTCCGGTGAAAATCGGACGTTTTCTGCTCACTCCTCCCTGGTTAAAAAAGGTTCCTGCAGATGATGAGATCTCTTTGAGATTTGATCCGGGGCTGGTTTTTGGCAATGGTACCCATCCAACCACTCTTGCCTGTCTGACGGCAATCGAGATTGCCTGCGCCGGAGGAAAGGTTGAGCGCCTGCTCGATCTGGGCACCGGCACAGGACTGTTGGCTCTAGCCGGAGCCAGCCTCGGCTGCCGGCAGGTGCTTGCGGTTGACAACAATATGCTGGCCGCAACGACAGCGGCAGCCAATATACGAATTAACAATCTGGAGCAGCAGGTTCTGGCCGTCAACGGTCGGGCCCAGAGCTTCGCTGAGCTGCCCTCGGATCTCCTGGTCGCCAACATCGGCTATCCTGTGCTTAAGGATCTGCTGAGCGCTGATCATCTGTGCCATCATCGCTGGCTGGTCCTCTCGGGTCTGCAAAACAAAGAAGCGGAAAAGATCATCAAAATTCTGGCGGAACTCGATGTGGTCGTGTTGAAACAATGGCAGAGTGATTCGCTCTGGAACACGGTGCTGGCCATCACCGCAAACGGCCGATAGCCGCCTGTTTAGAACCATTTTTTGCAAAGACCGGTAAAAGAGATTAGGGTCTAATCGGGTAAACCCGAACCACAATTCTACACATAAGTCCATGCCGGATGACGATGTAAATACCAGGATCTATCCCGGGACCTCCCGGGCCCTGGCAACGGATCTCTACCAACTGACCATGGCCCAGGGCTATTTCAGCACCGGGCTCAGCGAGCGTCAGTCGATTTTCCACATGTTCTATCGGACCCCGCCATTTGGCGGCAGGTACGTGGTTGCCGCGGGCCTGCAGAGTTTCGCCGACTGGCTGGAGCAGCACTCGTTCAACCCCGATGATATAGATTATCTCTCGTCCTTAACGGGCAGAGACGGCTCGCCACTTTTTTCTCAAGATTTTCTTGACTATCTCAGCGCTTGGAGGTTCCGCGGTTCGATCGAAGCCATTCCCGAAGGTACCATAATCTTCCCGCATGAACCCATGGTCCGGGTTCGGGCGCCGCTGCTGGATGGCCAGATCATCGAAACGACCCTGCTGACCCTGGTGAACTTTCAGACTCTGGTGGCCACCAAAGCTTCGCGTGTTCGTCTGGCAGCGGGCAATGACGAGGTGCTCGAGTTCGGGCTTCGGCGAGCCCACGGGTTTGACGGCGGGTTGTCCGCCAGCCGAGCTGCATTTATCGGAGGTGTGAATGCCACCTCAAATGTCCTGGCTGGAGCCCGCTTCGGCATCCCGGTACGAGGTACCCATGCCCATAGCTGGGTCATGGCCTTCGACAACGAACCAGAGGCTTTCGAGGCCTACAGCGCTCTCTTCCCCCATAATTCGGTGCTGCTGGTGGACACCTACAATACCCTGGAAGGGGTCAGGAACGCCATCGAAGCCGGACGAAAGCTCAGGCAGGGGGGGAGCGACTTGATGGGCATACGGCTCGATTCCGGCGATCTGGCTTATCTGTCCAGCCAGGCGCGACAGCTGCTGGACGAGCAGGGCTTCACGGATACCAGGATTGTTGCCTCCAACGATCTGGACGAACGGTTGATCACCAGCCTCAAGAGCCAGGGTGCCCCGATCGATACCTGGGGGGTCGGCACCAAGCTGGCCACCGCCTTTGATGAACCGGCACTGGGCGGGGTCTACAAGCTGGCGGCAATCGAGAATCGAAACGGGGAGACGGTGGAACGGATAAAACTCTCCGAGCAGGCCGCTAAGAGCTCGCTGCCTGGCTGTCTCGATATAGCGCGCCTGCAGCATGGCGACATCAACGTCGGAGACGTTATTTTCGATACCCTGACAGAAAAACCGCCGTCAATCGAGGAAAAGGTCATTACCATCATCAGCCCCGAAGACCCCTGGAGGAGAAAAATTATCCCCACCAAAAACATCAGCGTCCATTGTCTTCTCAAACCGTTGTTCGAAAGCGGCCGCAGGGTTGGAGAGAAAGAATCCGTGGCGGCCATGCGCCAGAGAACCCTTGGCGGACTGGGTGGTTTTGATCGGGCTATTTTTCGTTTTGAAAACCCGCACGGCTATCCGGCCGGACTGTCCCAGGATCTATTTGATCACCGGGAAGAGATGCGGATCCACGAATTTGAGATCATCAAGAAACGGCTCAGTGCTCTGGATGCAAATGGGCACAACGACAGTAATTCCACCTCGGCATCTAACACATGAAAAAAGCCCTGCTTATCGTCGACATCCAGTACGATTTTCTGCCTGGCGGCAGCCTGGCGGTTGCGGAGGGAGACGAGATTATACCCTTTGTCATTGATCTGATTCACCAGGAGGCCCACTACGAATTGATCGTTGCAACTCAGGACTGGCATCCTCCGGACCATGGGTCGTTCGCTTCGGCACACCCTGGCGGCAAGCCCTTTGAAATGGGTGAGCTCAGCGGCCTTGAACAGGTGCTCTGGCCGGATCACTGCGTTCAGGGGGAAGAGGGGGCCAGGGTTCACCGCGATATGCTGCATCAAATGATTAAAATAACGGAAACGGGACAGCGCACCCTGATCATCAAAAAGGGTCAACAGGTCGAAGTCGACAGTTATTCGGCCTTTTTCGACAACGCCCGCAGGCACGATACCGGGCTTCACCGGGCGCTGCAGTCCTACGAAATCAAAGAGATAGATATTGTCGGCCTGGCTTTTGACTATTGTGTCAAGTTCACGGCCCTGGACGCGGCTTCATTGGGATATGATACCACGGTGCTGCTGCAGGGAACCCGATCGGTCGACCCGGCGACCGTTGAGGCGACTATCAGAGAACTCGAATCTGCGGGGGTGCGCTGCCGGTCCTGAGTCAAGGCTGAAGGAATTCGGCAACCTGCTGTGGTTTCTGTCAAGACGTGCTGCAATATAGTGGTACCGTGACAAACAATTGTTGACCGTAAGACTAAAATTGTGTTTATTTTTCAGAGGTTGCCACAATATGGCAGCATCTTCTAATATCCCTTTTTCTGGGATAAAAATCAATAAAAGGAGGGGTTTATGTTTAACACATTGAAAAAGTCGCTGATGGTCGGCGGCGTTGCGATGGCCACAGTGTGCCTCGCTACGGCGGCAGTATCAGCAGATAAGACGACACTTCGCATCCAGTCACACTACGCGCCGGAACAGCTCTCCGGTAAACTGGCGGCGGAATATGTCGATAACATCCAGACCATGTCCGGTGGAGAGATCGAAGTGGAATTATTCTATTCGTCCTCTGTCGTCAAAACTGTTGAAACTTTTGATGCGGCTGCAACCGGTATCCTTGATTGCGATTTCACCGGCGGTGCTTACCAGACCGGCAAGAACCCGGCCTTCCAGTTCGTCGGCGATATCATGGGCGGTTATGACACCCCGTATCAGCAGCTCTCATGGCTCTATTACGGCGGTGGTCTGGAAACAGCTCAGCAGCTGTACAACAAGTTCGACATGGAACTCATCGGCTGGTGGGTGTACGGTCAGGAATCGCTGTCCTCGTCCAAGCCCATTCGCACGGTCGAAGACCTGAAAGACTGGAAATTCCGCTCACCGCCAGGTTTGGAGACCAAAATCTTTGAAAAACTCGGCGCCAAGCCCATCGTAATGGATTTTACCGAGATCTTTACTGCGCTGGAATCCGGTATCATTGATGGTTCGGACGCATCGAGTCTGGCCAACAATACCGGCCTTGGCCTCTATGACATCGTCAAGCACGCCACCTATCCGGGCTTTCACTCCATGCCGTCAGATCATCTGGCCTGCAACAAGACCGTCTGGGATGCAATGCCTGAGAAGCACCAGAGAATCATGAAAGTGGCGATGGAATCGCTGGCACTGCGTACCGCTCTGGCCAACGATGTCCGCAACTTAGAAGCTGCTGCAAAATTGAAGGGGCAGGGTGTCACGCTTCATGACTGGTCGCCAGAAGAACGCGCGAAGTTCCGCGCTGCCGCCCTGGCCTCCTGGCCTGAGTTTGCCACTACTCCGGAAGCAAAGGCTCTGGTAGAAAGCCATATGGCATATCTCAAACAACTCGGTTTGGCAGAATAGATCAAACGGGGGTATCTCTTGCAGGTACCCCCGAAAATTTGATCGTAGAATTTAGTGGATTTGGAAACCCTGTCCCCAGCCGCATAAGCAGGGGGGGTATTGTCAGCCACCACCGCCCGCCAGGATTTCCTCTGGGCGAAATTCCAGATTATAGCCACTGTTACTGACTGTCTGATTGCTATTCTGAAACGATGTTGAAAAATTGGGAGTTGCTAGAGCAAGGAGGACAGAGCAAGAAAAAACCTGCAGTGATCCGGGATGCAGGTTTCACCAGGCTGCATGGATCTGAACGAAGCCTGGTCAAAATGAACAAGGAAGCAGGAAAGGAAAAATGAAAGAACACCAGGGCTCCGGCCCCCTTGATATGGTGACCCACACCTTTAGTCGGATCATGATGTGGGCACCATTCTTTATCGTCCTGATTATCCTGTATGAAGTCGTCATGCGCTATTTCTTTGCCGCTGCGACATTATGGGTCAATGAAATGTCACTATGGATTGCCGGCGGCATCTACCTGTCGGCAGGCCTCTACGCTATGCTGCAGCGCAGCCATATCCGCATCTTTATTATTTACGATATGGTGCCACTCTGGCTGCGTCGGGTATTCGATCTTCTGTCTACTCTCTGTGTCGGCATCTTCGCCTTTGCCACGATCTGGGGTGGTTTCGGGGAGGCAAAAGCCAAGTTCTGGCGTTGGGAAACATTCGGCACCGCTTTTGATCCGCCAATACCGGCGACCAACAAACCGCTGATTCTGACCATGCTGCTATTCCTGGGGCTGCAGGCTGTCTCCAACCTGGTCCGCGACTGGCCCGCAGCTGCCTGGGTACGCAAGCTTTTCGATGTGGTCGTAAGTGTCGTTATCGTCGGGTTGGCATCGACGGCAGCCTACAGACTCTTTATTGTTCCGCCGGAAGGAAACGCTGTTCCGCTTAGGTGGCAAATCGGTATTGGGATCTTTCTTGGGGGCGCCGTTGTTCTTGTTATTTACGGGTTGATCCGTGATTTCAACAAGACACCGACACCGATCAGCGAGATGGATGAAATCGAAGAAGAAGTTCAAATTATCAAAGGGCAGGTAGATCGACAGCCGGAGATTCCGGATGAAATTCTGACCGGTACTCCCCCGAAAGATAACGATTAAGGACAGCATCATGGATATAGGAACAATATCTCTCGTTTTACTGATCGGCATGCTGACCTTGCTGGCCATCGGCATGCCGCTGGGATTTGCATCAGGCTTCCTTGCCGTGGTTGTCATGGTGATGAAATTCGAACCTACCCTGATCACCGATCCGTTCATCTACGGCTTCGATTTTGCCCAGTGGACGGCTGGAAGCGGGGTACTTTCGAAATCTTTTGGTACCGGGCCAATGAATATTCTGGCCCAGCGGCTATACGGTATTATGGTCAATTACGTGCTGATCTCGGTGCCGCTGTTCATTTTCATGGCAACGCTGCTGGAGCGCTCCGGCATCGCCCGCGACATGTACACCTGCCTGAACATGTGGATGGCGCGTACCCGGGGCGGCATCGCGGTCGTCACCGCCTTGATGGCCATCGTTATGGCAGCCATGTCCGGCATCATCGGCGGCGAAGTCGTGCTGCTCGGTCTCATCGCTTTGCCACAGATGTTGCGGCTTGGTTACAACCAGAATCTCGCCATCGGCACCATCTGCGCCTCCGGCTCGTTGGGAACGATGATCCCGCCGTCCATCGTGCTGATATTTTACGGTTTGATCACTGAAACTTCCATTCATGCCCTATTCAAAGCGGCCTTTCTGCCCGGTTTCATGCTGGCCGGTCTCTACATCATTTATATTCTCGTACGCACGCGCCTCAACCCTGGACTGGCGCCGCTGCCCGAACCGTCAGCCGATGATCTGACGACGAAGGACAAGCTCGTCTACGGACCGACAATGATGATCATGCTGGCCGGTGTTGGTGCAGCGATCGTTACACTGCGCTGGATCTATATAAAGGTCGGGGCAACGATCAATCCGAAGATGATCGATGAAAACACCAAACTGATCGGCGATTCGGTACTGTGGATAGGTTTGGCGATCGTGGCACTGGCCATTATATTCATCTTTCTGCTTGTCGGTGTTAAAACCGCCAGGGAAGCCTGGCAGAAAACTAAAGGAATGGTGGCGCCGCTGCTTATTGTCTTCGTCGTACTTGGTTCTATCTATGGCGGCATAACCGGCATCACCGAAGCCGCGGCGATGGGATCGCTGGCGGTCCTGACTCTGATCTGGATCCGCAAGGAGTTCTCTTTTAAGTTGCTGCGTGAAGCATCGATGCGGACCTTCAAGTCGACCGGCACGATCATCTGGGTAACTCTTGGTGCCACGGCCCTGGCCGGCGCCTACACGATTGCCGGCGGCCCGGCCTATGTGGCCAACCTGATCGTCGGATCTGAGCTGCCGACCCTGGGAGTTCTGCTGGTGATGATGGTGATCTTCCTCTTCCTCGGTGCTTTTATGGACTGGACGGGCATCGTGCTGCTGGTTATGCCGGTGTTCCTGCCGATCGTTCTGAAACTGCCGATGAATGAGCTTGGCCTTACCGGTGGTCTCGATTCTGAGACGATGGTAAGGGTCTGGTTCGGCATTTTGTTCTGCGTCAATATGCAGGTGAGTTTTTTGTCGCCGCCGTTTGGTCCGGCTGCCTTCTATCTGAAATCGGTGGCCCCGCCGCACATCACTCTGCCCGATATTTTTCGTGGTTTTCTGCCGTTTATATGCATGCAGCTCATGATTCTCGCACTGATTTTGCTGGTGCCTGAGATTACCACCATCTTCCTGTAAGTAAGAAGCATAAGTTTTTATGTCCGGAATAAAGCAGAAAAGCAAGCCGCAAAGACAATTCTGGGCACAATTTGACGCTTTACAGATGGGCTCCGGCTGGGATGAGGAGGATGTAAAAAAACCCCAGATCCTGTTGGAGGATGTCTACGGAGACAGTCATCCCGGCAGTGTTCACCTCGATAAATTGATGGAGCAGGCCAGCTTCGGAGTTTTTGAACGGGGCGGGTTTCCTGCTCGTTTTCACACCACCGACATCTGTGACGGATGCGGCCAGGGGCACGACGGGATGAATTATATCCTGCCCTCCCGTGAAGCGATCTGCGACATGGTCGAGATTCACGGCAGCGTCAGTCCCTGGGACGGCATGGTACTTTCGTCCTCCTGCGACAAATCGGTGCCTGCACACCTGCAGGCGGCCGCCAGACTGGATATCCCGACCATCTTTATTCCGGGCGGCAGTATGCGACCGGGGCCGAACATGACCACCTCGCTGGTGGCCGGCGATATTTCGCTTCGCCAGAAAAAGGTGGGAGCAATCACCGACCGGGAGATCAGAGACTACAAGCTCACCGGTTGCCCTTCCCAGGGGGCCTGCGCCTTTCTGGGGACCGCCAGCACCATGCAGTGCATGGCCGAGGCGCTGGGCATGGCTTTGCCTGGATCGGCATTGATGCCGGCGACCATGAGAGATATCCTGCAGGGTGCACGCACTGCCGGCAGGGCAATACTAGACCTGGTGGCCCACGGAATTAAGCCAAGCGACATAATGACTCGGGCAGCCTTTGAAAATGCCATCATCATCCACAGCGCCATCGGCGGCTCGACCAATGCGCTGCTTCATCTGCCCTCGATTGCCAGAGAACTGGAATTCAGAATTGAGCCTGAGCTCTTTGACGAGATCAACCATCGCATCCCCCACCTTGCCCATGTCATTCCCAGCGGTCCCTTCCTGACCGAGATATTCTGGTTTGCCGGCGGTATACCGATGGTGCAGCAGATACTGTCAGATCTGCTCAATCTCGATGTCATGACCGTCACCGGTAATACCTTGGGTGAAAACTTAGAGGATTTGCAGCAGGAGAATTTTTTCGAGCGCAACCTCGGCTATCTGAACAATCATGGAATCGCCAGGGACGAGGTTATTTCACCAGTGGAGAAGGCGACGGGTTTTGGTTCCGTAGCGATCCTGAAAGGCAATATCGCTCCGCAAGGGGCGGTGATCAAATATTCCGCCTGTGTTGAGGAAATGCGCTCCCATGAAGGACCCGCCCGGGTGTTTGACAGCGAGGAAGAGGCGTACAAAGCAGTGGTTGAGGGTAACATTCGACCGGGAGATGTAATCATCATTCGTTATGAAGGTCCACGGGGTTCGGGAATGCCCGAGATGTACATCACCATGGAGGCGCTCGTCTGTGATCAGCGTCTCAACGGCCAGGTTGCGTTGATCACCGACGGTAGATTCTCGGGCGGCACCAAGGGTGCGGCCATCGGTCACGTCTCACCCGAGGCGGCCGCAGGTGGCCCGATTGCATTCATCGAGGAAGGCGATATCATCTCCTACAACTGTAATGAGCGGGAGATCAATCTGGTGGGAATAAACGGAGAAAAACAGGCTGCCGACCGTATTGAGTCGATCCTCTCAAAGAGAGCCGAGGCCGGCATCATCCCGCGACCTAGAAGAAAAGGGGTGCTGGCCCGGTACACCAGCCAGGCCCGTTCGGCAATGGAAGGGGCCGGCTATTGATGAGCCAGCCCCTTCATCTGGAAACTTTTCGTAGCTTGGGTTCCCCTTACTTAAAAAGGGAGAGGAAGGCGCTTCTGGTGGATTTGAGCGACTGTTGATTGGTGGCCAGGATTTCCTTTAACTCACCCGGGTCAAGATGTACCGCCCCACAGCCTTTATTTACGCAGATATCTATCTTGACGTTACCCTCGTCAACTTCTGCCAGGCTGGCAGTTCCACAGCGGAAGCAATGATACTTATGCTCATCGCGGTAGTTTTTGTCCGAATCGCTGGATACGTCTTCTCGCAGCTTATTAATGAGCTTTTTGTCACGCTCCGCAAAATAGGCGTCTTCGGATGCTTTCTTTGGTTGAATAATACTGACGGATACGGTTTTTCTGGCCATAACGGATTCCTCCCTCATATTTTTTTTTGGTGAATAGCTCTTTTCACCAGTCAGAGTAGTAACCATATTCATCCGTGTCAATGTAGTATCAGAGTGATAATTGTCTGATAAGAGATCAGAAACTGCAGATCCAGTCGACAAGTCGGCGTACCGCCTCAATGGTTTTACTGCAATGCTCGCCGACGAAGGCCCGGTCGACGATCCTGTCGTCTGGATAATGGGCCAGCGCTTGCGATCCGTCAAAGTCAACAAAAGCGATACGGACCGTAAGGTCCTCTTCGACCCTGCCGAAATCGCTGCCCGGCAGGACGGCAACACCGGTGTCGGCCAGCAGACGGTGGCAGAGATCTCTGCTTGTCGATATATCCGAGCGTCTCAAGCGCTGGCGATAGGGTTCGAAATCGGGAAATACGTAGAAGCCGCCCTGGGGGCTATGGACCTTGATTTCCAGGACATTGAGCATCTCCATCACCGTCTCCGACAGTTTGGCGAGAATGGATCTGCATTGCTCCACATAGATATCCATTAGCGGGTTCGGGGTAAAGGCGCTCATTGCTGCATACTGGATCGGGGCACTGGTCGAGGTGTAGGTCTCGCTGGCCACGGTAGCCATGGCATCGCTGAGCCAGGTGGCACTTGAGGGTACGACGAAAAGGCCGAAGCGCCAGCCGCCGGCGCCGCACCATTTGGACAGGCCGCCGCTGAAGATGGTGCCCTCGGGATAGATGGTCACCAGGGATTGATGGGACCTGTCATAAGTGGTCTTGGCATATATTTCATCGCTCAGGACCAGCAATTTGTATTTCCTGCATACTTCGCTCAATGCTTCGAGTTCGTCCCTGGAGTAAGTTTGTCCGGTTGGGTTGGAAGGATAATTGAGAATCAGCAGTCGGGCCCGGGTCGGATCAAGCCGGCAGATCGAATCGAGCTGCTCCGGAGTGATTTTCCAGCCGCTGTCATAGGTGGTCATGATCGAGTTCACCGGACGACCGACAATTCTTGCCTGGGGAAGATAGGAGACCCAGGCCGGCATGGGTATGATAATCTCCCCGTCGTAGACGATCTGGAGAATGAACATCAACTCTTTTGAGCCGGGTCCGACGATGATGTCCTCGGTGGTGCAGTCAATACCGAACTCCCGCCTATGATGCTCGGTCAGGATCTGCCGCAACTCCGGCAATCCTTTCACCGGCAGATAATCCTTCTGGTGGGCGTTTTCCTGCAGGGCCCTGACCACCGGAGCAGGAACTGGAAAAGGTGACTGCCCAAGCCCAAGCCTGAAAATCTGCCGGCCCTGGCTGCTCAGTTCACGGCAAAGCTGCTGGATGGCAATGGTTGCAGAGGTAGTTAATCCTGCCAGATTTGCATTGAGGTGTTCATCGGGAACCCATAGCCCTGAATGAGTCATTAGTATTCCTCCCGCTTCAAGGAGCCGATTGCTGATTTAAAAGGTTGGGACGTTGGTAGTTTAGAGAGACGGTAAGACTGGAAAAAAGATCGACAAGCAGGAGTTTACACTCCTGGGGCAGGCTTAAAAAACGGTTGAACTAAAATTCGGTGAACAGTTTCTCGTTTTCGGCGGTGCCGATGACGATGAGTTCGTCCTGCTCTTTGATCTCGGTCTGTGGGGCGGGGCTGACACTCAGGCGATCTTCTCTTCTGATGGCGATAATCGAGAAGCCGGTTTTCTCGCGAACGCCGGAATCCATGATGGTCTTGCCGGCCAGATCAGTGCCGGCTGTCCGGTTCATGACGATCAGGCCCTCGGTGAAAAGCGATACCTCGTTAGGCCGCAACAGCTGGAAGATCACCCCTGCACCGAGAGAGGAATAAGACATCACCAGATCGGCTCCGGCCATATGCAGCTTTGAGACGTTGCGCTCCAGAATCGAACGGCTGATAATCTGAAGGTCTGCACGCAGCTGCCGGCAGTAAAAGGTCAGGTAGATGTTCATGTCGTCACTGTGGGTGGTGACGATTACCGATTTGGCAGTATCGATGCCCGCCGCCTGCAGTGTACTAATGTCGGCGGCGTCGCCGATGATGGTGAACTCGTTTTGGGGCCCGTTGGCGCGTACCGCGCGTTTTTCCACGATCCGATAAGTGATTCCGTGTTCTGCCAGGGTCTCTGCTGCTACCTGGCCAACCCGCCCACCTCCCAGAATCAGTACCTGGGGCTTGTCGGGATCCTGGGTGCAGGTGACGGGATAGGCTTCATCAAAAGCCTTGAGCTGGCTGGTGGACCCTGCCAGCATGAGGATCGCGTGCTGCTCGATCACCGAATGCGGGTTTGGAGCCACAAATCTTCCTTTATCCATGATACCGATGACAGTGACTCCGGTGGACTGCCTGATTCCGGACTCGGCCAGCGTCTTGCCTTCAATGGCGGTATAGCGCACCGGCAGTTCCGAGATAAGCAGATCATCGAAACGGCCTATGACGGCAGCGCCCGGGCCGACTCCATAGGCTCTCCTGCTCAAAGATTCGCCGAGCATTTTGATGAACTGATAGACACTGATATTGCCGGAAAACTCAAGTATGTCAATCGAATGTTCCTGATTGGCGTTGGTAACGATCGGCACGTCCTGACTGACCTGTCTGATAGTAAAGGAGATGTTGGTCGAGGTCAGATCGTCGTTGGTGACTACTACCAGGGACGCCGTGTCTACGTTGGTACGCCGATAGGTTTCCGGCCTGTCAGGTGCGCCGACTACCACCTTATATCCCTGATCGAGCAGGGTGCTGGCTTCCTGGGAGCTGCCGGTGACGATGTAATACTGGATATTTTGACGGTTCAAATACTCGATAAGCCGGGTGGTGACCGGGTCGACACTGGTAATGATCACATGGTTCCGAATTGAATCCGGCAGCTTCCTGGGGGTCCGTGCACTTTCCTGCGCTTCCAGCCAGGGTGCATAGAAGAACTGAATGAAAGTAAAAGGTAGAATGATCAGCAGAAACAGCACCCCGGAGATCAGTACGAACATCGTGAACAGCAGTCCCACATCACTCTGGAAGGTAATATCTCCGAAACCCAGCGTGGACATGACTGTCATTGTCCAGTAGAAACCAGTGACCCAGCTGTAGTAGCGGTCCTCGTACATCATCAGCAGATGAAAGCAGACCGAGTAGAGGCAGATGATGAGAAACAAGAAGGCGAAAAATTTCCACAGGGTAACGAGATTTCGCCGGGCCGTCTTGTGCTGGAAGAAGTAGAGAAGCTGAGTGAAGAGAAATTTCATGTCTGTTGGAGCCGTTTTCCTTCTCGGGACTGGTACTGCCGCGTTTTGCACTACTGACACAGTTGAGCCTCTGTCCGGGGACTATAGCATAAAAGATGACAAATCGGAAATGATTGCAGTAAATTGGCTTTTACCACGAGATCTTCTGATAAACATTGGCAGCAAGCGGATCAGGTATGATATGATCAGGATACCGGCAGCATCCCAAGCGCGATAGATTGGCACCAGACACCAAAGAGTTCCACCGTGTCTGCTGAATTAACTTTTCCCAGAGTTGAAAGATGACCAAAGTGACTAGCGCTCCGCGCGAGGTAATCACCGAGCATCGCAAGCTTCCCCTTGATATTCCCGAAGGAGTTGCTCCAACTGAGTTCTACAACAGCCCCTGTAATCTCAGGCATCTGGCCCGGGAAAACGGCCTGTTGCGCAACTCCCTGGGGTTTCTGCTCTATCGCAAAGCGATCGGGCACTCGAATCTGTTCGATGCCTCGATCATTTTCGATACTTCGCAGCGGGTACTCGACCCGATGGGCCGGCCGGTGCGGCGCGATCAGCTGAGCAGGGAGGATAACATTGTCTTCAGCCGGATGACCAAAGTGGCTCTCCAATATATGCTGGAAAAGTACCCTGACCCTCAGCAGCACCTGGTCTTCTGCGGTGAAGCCAGCCTGGATGCGACCTGGCCGCTGAACAAGCCGGGTGTTCCCAGTATCCGGATGATTCACAATCATTTCATGGTTTTTGAAAACGATAAACTCAGGGCTTCCAGTCCGGCCGCCGCCGACAATCCTAACCTCACCGATAGCGGTCATAACGGCTTGTTTCTGGATTATCTCAGCGAGGTCTATCTGAGATTTTTCAAAGTGTTGGATCTGGAAGTGCTGCAGCCGCTGCCCACCGATTCAGGAAGGCTGGCGATCACAGGCTACCCGCAGGGACTGCCGAGTTGGGAAATAAAAGGTGGAGCGGAGGCGCTCAATGATGGTCGGTTTTGGAAGGAATACGACTTAATCCTGCTCGGATTTCTCGATTTTTATCGGGCCTTTTTTGCCCTGGTGTCGGCAGAGGACAGCCGGATTCCAGTAGCAGCGACCTTTCCGGACCAGATCGAGAACATTTTGCTTTACAGCGACGATTTTCATCAGGCCGCCCGGATGCTGCGTCTGCAGGTAACAGAAGATCCGACCTTTGCCAATGAGATACGCTGGCAACCAGCCTACAAACAACTCATCTATCGCGATGATGAGGGGCGGCTGATCGTCACCATCAGCCAGAACTCGGTGGGCAACGCCATCACAGAGCTGCTCGGTATCGTTGTCAAACGGATCGCCGATGAGGAGGTTTATGCCAGGGCCGAGCCGGAACTTGTCCGTCAATTGCTGGAACTGAGAACCAGAATGGTCAAATACAATCTGGGCACCCCCATCCATACCCACTCATGGCCGAATGGACTGTTCGTGCCGCTCTCAGGCGATTAATCTTTAGCCGGCCTCCTTTTT
Organism: uncultured Desulfofustis sp.; assembly: GCA_905479735.1. Lineage (GTDB taxonomy): Bacteria > Desulfobacterota > Desulfobulbia > Desulfobulbales > Desulfocapsaceae > JABDQA01. The sequence goes on along the minus strand of CAJQNS010000207.1, from coordinate 1,518 downwards.
AGAATCAGGACGCTATAGAGAGCAATAGCTGCGGTCAGCACCAGGAAATAACCCGGCATCCATAAAAATGAATCTTTGAATGCCTGATTGTCGATGAGTTGGCTGGTCCAGTCCGGGTGAGCTGCGGTAAGGTCATCACGCAGATAGACGATGAGCCGGGCGAAAAGGATGCCGATGATACCGTAGGCCAGATTGAAAGCCAGTCCTTTGAAGCTGAGCACCGTTGCCCGCTGCTCAGAGGAGGTGATCTCGTTGAGGTAGTGGCTGGTGAAAAAGGCGGTGAGCATCAGACCGACCATGACCATGGCTATCGGTATTATACCCAGATAGGGAATGAACCAGGTCAGCCCCAGCAGGGTCAGAATAGTGTGCAGGGCCAGCCAGCCGCAGTTCTGGGCAGGGCTGAATCTTGCGGTCATGAATTCGGCCAGCTTGGGAACGATCAGGCCCAGCAGGGTCAGGGTCGCCATGATGACTCCAAAGCTGGCATCCGTCAGGGAGATCAGGCGGAAATACTGACTCGTCAGGGTGATGATCAGGCGCAGTACATGGTCATACATCATGCCGAAGAGGATAACGGCAAGGGCCAGTGGCGTCTTCAGGATCCAACGTCCTGCCTGAAGGGTCAGCAGCCACGCCTGCCATATGGTGGCGAGCGTGACCTGAGGTTTATCCTGTGAACCCCCTTCTTCTACTTCTCTCATCCGCAGCGTGCTCCATAAAGCCAGAAATGCCAAAACCAGCGTCAGGTAGACCGGGAAGCGCATGGTTGTCTGCTGGCTGAGCTCCTGCTGGACTCCGAACAGACTCAGAAGACCATTGACGATGGAGGGGGCATAGACCATGGCGCCAAGGGTGGTGGAGACGACTCCGGCCAAGGCTTTTACCCGCATCTGGACACTGAGTACCCGTGGCCATTGGGCTGGGTTCCCCTCGGCAATCAGTGAATCGTAGGCGATGGCCTCATCGGCTCCGCTGGCCATTGCCTCGGCCAGACCGCTCAGCACCCGGTTCGCCAGAAAGGCCCAGAAGACAATGCTCATATTGGTGATCGGAACAAAGGCGATGACACTCAGTTCAACGATCATAAGCAGTGTGGTGAGGACCAGAAGCCGTTTGCGCCCCAGCAGGTCGGCGAGCGCTCCGGAAGGAACCTCAGCGCAGACGATGGTGATGGCCCAGACGGTATTGAGAATCGAAAATTGCTCGATGGTCAGCCCGTAGTCGAGAAATAAAATGGTAAAGACCGGATAGTAAAAGCGGGCGTTGAAAAAGACCCTGAAGGCAATGAACAGCCTGATATTCCTTATTTTGAAAGGCGAAGAGGTGTTCATTAGTTGAGGCTCATGCCGGTCGCCGGTTGAAGGTGTTCAGGCGGTGTTCGAGATAATTGACCAGAACCGACAGGTTCAGACAGACAAGCAGGTACATGGCAGTGATAGTAAGCCATACCTCGATGGTCACCTGGGTTGATGACATCACCTGCAGCCCCTGGAAGGTCAGCTCCTGAATCGAGAT
>CAJQNS010000206.1 GCA_905479735.1 uncultured Desulfofustis sp. | reverse complement strand
ATAAAAAAATTACGTATCATGTTCCTTCCTCCCTTTTAAAAATTTGTAGGAGAACCGATTAGGCAACCTTAATATTTCAAGGTAACCACAAAACCTAACTTTTTAATGCCACAAAATAGCATGTATGAAAATCTAAAGATTATTCCTCTGTATACGTAACAATTCCTGTTTTTTCTATTTGTTTTAGCTAGTTATTATTCTCCATTTTGTTCCTTTATGAGCCTCAGGTCAACGGTTTCTTCATGGTACGCCGTCCGGTACCGGACGGCGTGGATCACCGCAAGACGATGAACAAGCCACTCAGCCAGTGAAAGCAGCAATTCGGTACCATCTCCATGCCATGCACTACCATGCATACAGGCAAGTGTTGACGGGTTGGTTGAGGCTAGTCGCTGGAGCATCACCTTCTTACTGTTTCAACTTTCCCGCCAGCTGTGCGGTCAACCCCCATCAAACCGAGGGTGCACAGTAATAACCATGAAATTCAAAATTGATTGTCACCCAATAGTGTTGTAAGGAAAAAGAAATTTTCTAGATGAACATAGATTTTCCCCAAAGTTACGAAGATGATTTCCTTTGATAGGTGCCCTTTTAGATGATACCGTATATAGAGTGTATAATATTATCCAAGAAAGCCATTTGAACCTAAAATTTTATACCACATCATAGAAAATGAAATACTTAATAATTGCCATTCTAGTATTTTTTCACGTTTCTACTGCGCACACTGAATGTATTGAAGGTGATTGCGCTAATGGCCAAGGTATCTATAACTGGCCCAGTGGTGAAAAGTATATCGGCGAATTTAAAGCTCATAAGAGGAGTGGTCAAGGCACCTACACTTTTCCTAATGGCCAGAAGTATGTCGGTGAGTTTGGAAATGACCAAATGAACGGCCAGGGTACCTACACCCGGTCTAATGGTCAGCAGTTTATCGGTGAATTCAAGGATGGCAGAATGATGAATAGACAAAGAAAAAATTGATAGAGATTATCTACGCCAAATTTTACTTTAAACGTATTATCCTCTAAAAAGAGTATTCCTGTGGAGGTTCGGGCAGAGATGCACAAGTAAAAGTGAACTGTTCATCACCTAAGAATTGGTAGGTTCACAGGAAACACCCAAAACGACATGAAGTGCCTTCAATATTGATATTGGCACCGGACATGTTCTCTCCAAAGCAATATTCCCCCTTCAAGTAGATTGTTCATAAGACTCAAATCAGATAAAGTAATACCCATACCAACGCGCTGTTTCGGCGCGTTTTTTGAACAATGACTCAACTCAGCCATCAATTACACTACAAAGCCCCAGCAGATTGTTGGTTGATGCCGCTATCCGGAGCAGATCAGGCGGCTTTTCCATGGCCTGCCTGTTCATCTGCCGACGATAGCTGCGTTGGTGCTGCAATTTCTCTCGTCGCTCGGCAACGATCACTTCCCGTAAACCGGCATGTGCTTGTTGCGGGGTAACATAATCGATGCCCGAATGGTAATGCTCGGTATTATACCAGTGGAAGTACTCGGCAAAATACTCCCAAGCCTGCTCCTTGTCGAGGAACCGGCCAGGATAGCTATGGAATCGTTTCATCGTGCCGAATGCCGATTCAACGAACGGGTTGTCATTAGGGGTTCGCGGACGGGCAAACAACTGGGGCATATTATGGTCCTCAAGCAACCGGCGAAAGGATTTCGCTTTCATCTGCCGACCTCGGTCATTGACCAACTCCGGTCTTTGCTCTTCCGGAAGATCAAGAACATGTTCGGCCACCAGACCCTCGTCAAGCAGCCTGCGTGCCGTAGCGCTATCCTGTCGCCAGCTGACCTGCCAGGAAATGACCTTGCGGGAGAATTCATCGAGCAACAGATACAGGTACAAGAACAATCCCTTTTCAAAAGTAAGCAGATAACTGATGTCCCAGCACCATCTTTGATTCGGCCCGGTCAATTCTCGCCGAAGTGGCGGCAGCGACCGACCATTATGCACACGCTGGCAACCTCGGCTGGACATCATGCCGGCCGCTTTGAGCACGCGATAGACGGTGGTAAAAGAGACGAAAAACATCTGTTTATCCCAGGCAGTGACAGTCAATATCCGATGCGACATGTCGGCAAAATCCTCATGCCGTGCCGCCGTCAGGATCTGCTGCCGTTCTTCCGGCAACAACGCATGCAGCGGCTGATTCGGACCAGGTGTGTCATCTGCCAGGCCGACTCCTTGTCGGCGCTTTTTCTGCCAGCGTACCACCCTGCGACGATTGATCATCAGAACGATACAAATGCGGGAAACCGTGACGCCCTGAGCATTTGCCGAATCAATAGCTTCAAGAATTTGCTGTTTGCGTTCCGCGGCAATCCAGGTGCCGGCTATCGTACCCACGAACCCCCATTCGTTTTTTTTCTTAGAAGCGTCAACTCCACCGATAGATCGGCAAGGGCCCGTTCTTTCTCTTCCAGCTCCCGTTTCAGTGCTTCATATGCCTCTGCCGGCACCGCTTTTTTCCGTCTCCCCGGTTTACTGGCCAACTGGGCGGTGGCGCCTTTTTTTACCTGTTCCCTGATGCGCACCAGATCGGAGGAATACAATCCTTCCCGGCGCAGGATCTCGCCTACCGGCTTGTCACCGCGCTGTGTTTCCAGGAAGATCTGGAATTTTTTCTCCGGCGACAGGAAGCGTCTTTTGGACTTTTCAGTTTGTTCGTTTTTGTCATTGTTTTTACTGCACATGGCTCACTCCTGCGGTTGTTGTGCCGGGCAGATCAGGGCCTGGCTGCGGTCGCCCTACGGGCTCCCTCCGCCAGGCCCTGATCATTTCTTCTGTGGAGTGTAATTCATGTTGCATATTGAGTCACGAATTCAGAAACGGCGGGTTTTGCTCTTTGATACGACACGATCAGGCGGTTTTCGCCGATTTTCACCTTCTGTTGCCTGATCAGGCGGCTGGAATTTTCGCCACTTCGGGTTCCACCAACTGCTTACCGCAACATTGGTAAAAATCAACTGCAGTCCGAGTCGCACGAGTCCTGCCGTTACCTGATCTTTTCTTCGCCACGGTGTCAAACCAAGTAATGGTTGAACCTGATCGCTGCAATAGGTAGCCAGTAGCTGCGGCAGCGCATAGGCAACAGAGAGTATCTGTGTCCAGCGGTGCAGCACCTGCCTCGACTGCTGCCAGGCTTCCCGCCATCCCCAGCGGTTCTTCAACTGGTTGAACACGTCTTCCACGGACCAGCGGCGCGCATAGGCGCTGATAATTTCCTCGGCACATAGGGCAGGGTCGGTGGAGAGCAACAGACGGGACGTACTCACGTTACCATCCTCG
>CAJQNS010000205.1 GCA_905479735.1 uncultured Desulfofustis sp. | reverse complement strand
TTGTCATACGATTTGCTATGCTTAAAAATCTGCACGCCACACACTAAGTAGTCTGATTGAAAGCCACACTGCTGCTGCACTCAACAGGCAGAATATCCATGAGCCGATGTGGTAAGCCCCCCTTATCAGTCGGATTTTCAGACGCTCAAGCCGACGCTGTTGCTTGTCAGGCTTCGGTGGGGCGTAGGGAAAAACGGATAGCAAAAGTGAACAGACAAGCGACCACAGCACCACAACTACGCTTGGAATGAGATACACATCTTTATCTGCACCTTCCTCAATGAACACCACGTAACCAAACACAAGCAATGCAGCGGCAGTAGCAATGAAAAAAAATGGTTTTAACCAGACAGCTTTTTTTGAAAACGCACTTAAATGGTCAATCATGAATTGAGTTTTTCATTGAGGCCTAAAATGTGAGCCTTTTGCAAAACTAAGATTTTCGTTCAAAATCAAGGCATGCGAGAAATTTTACCACAGGCATATAATTGATATCCCGAGGATAAAATTTTGAGCATAACGCAGAGTTTGGGCGAAAAGATCGTTTTGCAAATGGCTCATGTAATAGAAGATAGACGATTCTCTGGGGCCTTCTTTCTGCTATCAACATAGATCATACTCACCGCAGAGCAATTGGCAATCATAGCGGCAGTGCAATTCTGCCAGCTTGAAACTTTTCCTGCCTATCTAAGATCTGAAAGACAGACACCTGTCGAGCAAAAGGGATTTGATTTTCTTAGGGGTCACCTTATGATACCAGACGTTGGCTGGTTCGAAGCTTATTCCTGAGTGTACGCCCAAATAATTGACCCATTGTCAGTGACACCAGCCTAATTTTATTTATACACCCGTGTTTTAAACCTTTGCATGATAATGTTACTATGGAGACCTTCTGACAGAAAAATGACAATCCACTACTTATGCAAAAGATTAGAATTATGAAAATTGTTCCTCAATTAAGACTTGCCGCAACGATGAGAATAATTGTGGTCGCCTTGTTATTCTTGACAATCAATGGTTGTGCCCGTTCGCCTGTGGACCAGGTAAACCTTATGCCGGCACCTGATGTCTATGGAGATGGCCTTCTCAATCCGCTTCCGGAGGTTGATCCGTTTACCAATATTCCCTACAAGGGAATACTGTATGCAACCGACAGGCTGCCGGCCGGGGAAGAAGATCCTGAACGTTACTATGCAAACGACCGAGGGCTGATGGTACGCCTTGGAGCGGCCAGGGTGGTTCTTGCCGACCGACTTTATAATTGGGAGTATGCCCGCGATATATCGATGTTGAAAGCCCGGACTGAGAAGTTCCCTGTCAGGATCGATTCTGTTGATGAATGGGGTGTACTGGGGAATACCGTCCCCTATTGGGTAGACATGGACGTGATGTTTCCCGATGGCCCACCACCAGATGCGACTTCCCGATTTGCTGAGGCGATAAATGCTCAATTAGCCTTGTCAGAGAAAAAGCATGTCTATATTTACGTGCATGGCTACAAGGTCGTCTATGAAAATCCAGTGCTCATCGCCTCCGAACTCTGGCATTTCATGGGCTATCAAGGCGCCTTCATTGCCTACGCATGGCCGTCCACTCCGAGTGCATTTGCCTACATCAAAGATTCGGATACGTCTGCTGGATATGCAAGAAATTTACGACTTTTAATCGAAGCGATTGCAGAGGAGACGGATGTTGATAAGATTCATTTGGTCGGCTACAGCAACGGAACTCGTCTGGTGACAAGAGCTCTAGAGCAACTATCATTGATCCACCAAGGAAAGAGTGCGGAGGAGATTTACGATAAACTGCGTATTCATAATGTCATTCTAGTCGGAAGTGACCTGGATAGAGGGGTGTTCACCTCCTATCTGTCAGACGGTTTGTTGAATGTCCAAAAACATATGACGATTTATATGTCGGAAACCGATAAAGCACTAGGGGTCTCCCAGTTTTTGACAAATCGCCAGCGTCTGGGGCAAATGTTTGGAGGTGATGGAGGAGAAATGACTCCCTGGGGGCGCGAGGCGTTGGCTAAATACAAGGATCAGATAAGTCTGATCAATGTGACGGGAGCAGAAGGCGCACAAAGCGCCAGTGGACATGGTTATTTTCGTGCCAGTCCATGGGCAAGCAGCGATATCTTGATGACCCTATATTATGGGCTAAAACCCAAAGAGCGGGGACTTGTCGACGAAGAAGGGCTGCCCATGTACACCTTTCCACCTGATTTTATTAACCGTTTATGGGATGCAATAGAAAAGGTAGATCCGGAGTTTGCTAAAGATTATCAGAAGCTTAAGGAAGGGAGCTATAATCAATCTGCAGTTCCGTAAGACGAAGTATCCGCCGGATTGATTTTTCCATTTCACTGATTAATGTTACTATGTGGTACACAGTCAGCGAGTGTGCTACGCTACTCTCTTCCAGGGTGATGTGGTTGCCAGGCCGCATCACCTTTATTGTTTCTGCAGTCTCTTGGCAGGGAAATCCATATCCCTAAGGTCCTTTATTAGTTTTTCAATCGCAATTTCTTTGGCTTTGGCTTCAATCTCTAAGGTAATAGCCTTGTCGCGCCAGCATTCCGGAAAGTCACCGGGGTCGATCATGTCACTGTGGGGTTTGGGATCGCTTCCATTCCAGCCCAATTTAGGGCTTGAAAGGTGAAAGAGCGGTTCCCGGTTCCAGGTCGCGATAGCAATATCAGTGGCATCCTTCACTGTAATACCGTCGGCCAGACAGCGGTGATGATGGACATCATAGACAAGGGGAATACCGTTTTTCTCACATACGGGTAGTAGGTCTTGCGGAGTATAGACTCGATCATCGTTTTCAAGAGCCAACTTGGAACGTATTGATGCTGGCAAACCTGCAATGGTCTGACTCAACCGCTGAAGTGTTGACTTCTTGTCACCATAGGCGCCGCCGCCATGAATCATAATCACATCTGCACCAATTAGTTCAGCGAGTTCAGCATGATAATAGAGTTCCTCAATGGAATTGTGAATCACCTCAATTCTGGGAGAGGAGAGCAGGATGAATTGATCCGGATGGAAAGTGAGCCGTATGTCATTTGTTTCGGCGTAACGGCGTACCTTGTCGAGCAGGGTCAGGATTTCTGAATGATCAGGCAGTTCGGCAAGCCCATAGCCGACCTCGGGATGGGTTTTCAGTGGGAAAAATCTACTGTTGACTCGGAATGAGCCTATCTGATGAGCACTGCAGAAGGTCACAGCTTCAAGCAGCGACCTGCAGTTGACCATTATGGATTCGGACAGGAGTTCCATCTGTCGCTGCCTGTTAAATTTCTTAAGGTGCACAGCTTGCCTGGTGCGGAAAGCGATCGGTGCCTCCCTAAAAATGCAGCATAAACCGAGGCGGGGGGTGTACGTCAGTTTCCTGGCATGGGACTTTTTTCCCGCAAGAAACTCTGCGGCGCCGCTTAAAGTTGTTGTCCTGGTTAGCATGGTGGTTTTTTCGATGAAATCATAAAAGTTCAGAAGCTAGTTGACTGGAATTACAATATTTCGTGCTGCACTAAGTAAGCCAAACATCTTTCTACCCTAGATCCGAAGGCATCCAGACAGGTTACGACCAGATAAACCGGTCATTTCATACAAATTATAAGAGTAATCATAGTGCTCAACCCTGCAATAGGGGGACAATGGCGGTAAAATAGTAAAAATACTATCGTCGAATTGGCGATGATAACGGCTGGGACCACCCGAATGACGAATTGGCGCAGAAAAATTTAAGGTGAATCGGTGAGGAAATGTCTATGGCCTGAGTTGAGCTGGATCTATCAGTCTTCGCTGCTGCCGGAGCGAGCATCTGAAGCAGGTCTTCTTTCTGGAACCTCCTTCGGGGCGATGCGTCCACTGTTCCAGTCAGCCGAGACGTAAAGCGCACAGAAGCAGGAGCCATATTCTTTGACATCGGGCTCACGGTAGATACAGGGACAGATAATGTCCTCATCGGAGCGGCGCTCTCCTGAAGCCAGTCTGCACGGGCAGGCCATATACCCATATCGGTCTTTGTTGGTCATCAGACCTCTGAGCAGATCAAAGGTACGTTCGTTGTCCCTGTTGAAGAAGTAGCCTTTGGGTTCATTGATCTTTTTCAGCAGATCGTGGAGATCATCAACTTCGGTGCGAATGCCGATGGCTTCCTTGATTTCATGAACTTTGAAACCGATCACCGTTTTCTCGCCGATCCTGGTGGTTGGAAAGGAGCACTGCGGGTTAATAACGCGAAGTTGCTCTATTAATTCTTGTCGCTCTGCACCCTCAAGAAGGTCTGCGTCTATGAATTGATGGGGGATGTCGAGAGTTGCAAGCATCTTCTTGATAGCGTTGCAATAGGTACAAGTGGTCAAGCTGTAAAGGGTTACATCCGGATAGCTCATGACAGTTTCTTGTAATTGATAAATTTCCCCGGAACGACACAAACAAAAGTCTTTTAGCGCCTGCCAGAAGATTAGACCGTGGTTTGTCCGGGATGACGTCAACTCAACCTATGCGCCTGGCGGCCAGACGATCGAACTGTGGATATAATAACGTTTTAAAAGAGTCTGTCAAAGATCTAACTGGAGCTGTTGTTTCGCCGTTTAACTAGTTTCCATCCGGAAACGGCCCTTTTGTCCACGCTTCGTTGTGCTCGAAATTTTATCATCGGAATATCAACTCGGCCTGCGGTAAAATTTCTCGCACGCCTCGATCTTGAAGAAAATTCCTCGTTTCCGGATGGAAACTAACTACAACTGTATTTACCCGGATATAGAAGCTCTCTCGTGGAGGTTGCTGGGGGCCCAGTCTTGCAGAGATTGGTGAGGTGTGTGGCTGGGTCATTTGGGCGATGGATAATTTTTTTCAAGGTTGTCGACAAGGTTTTCATAAGGATTATAATGGTTGGAACAGTCCTGACTAAAAGGTGGAATCAAATCTCATTAATGTTATGCAGCACTGTGACATGTGTCACTCTGCGCGTTAAATCTCATCCGGTGGGGTTCGCATGAAGAACATTTCTGGTCTTTACATCCTGATGTTGTCTGCAGTGCTTCTGTTATTGCCAATAAGTGTGGTGGCAGAAAGTACAGAAGCCGCGGAGCAGGAGCAGAGTATCGTCGATGCCGACAAGGCAGCAGAACAGGCAGATGAAGTTGTTGCCGAGGTGAGTGCCCAGAAGAAAAGATTTCTGGTCACCTGGCTGCATTTGCTCGATTCAGGCGGGGACACGGATGACCTTGATGCGAGTGTTTTGACCTATGCGCCCCAAGTACCTGCCGATCTGGCCCGAATCTTACAATCAACTGCGGGGGAGGGGAAATCTGTCGGCTTTATGGCTGTACTCTGGCGCACCGTTCTGGCCATCGGTCTTGCCTATCTGGTAGTCAGAGCACTGCTGGCCCTATTTCGAAAACGACTGACCCAGTTCGGCCAGACTGCACCGTCTGAAGCTGGCGGGGGATCAAGGGCTTGGCTGGGGTTGATAGGAAACCTGCCCCGCCTTGCCGCGCTGCTCCTGTTTGGGATTATTGCCACCATAATCTTTCTGCTGTTAGCCGGTGATGTTGGAATCAAGGGGAGAATGTTCTTCCAGACGGGTCTGGGCACCATTCTGATTTTTATGATTTTGGCAGTGGTGGGTCGCATTATTTTCGCACCGGGCGACAGCAAGGCTCGACCGCTGGATATGGTCGAATCGCTGGTAAAGCCGCTTTACCGTGCCTTTTATATTTCCGTCGGGATTCTGCTGTCAGGCATGTTGCTGGTCAACTTCGTCGAAGAACTCGGAGCTGCCCCTCAGACGGTCTCCTGGGTGGTTATCGTCCTGGGCTCGTTGGTCATATTGATCTATGGCTATCTTATTTATTCTCTGAAACAACCCATCGCGGATGGCCTGCTTGAGCAGCTTGAAAGACAAAAGGCCGGCTGGGTCAAAAGACAACTGGCCGCTTACTGGCATGTTCTTGGACTTATCTACCTGCTGCTGGTCTGGTTTTTCTGGATTGGCCAGCAATTAACCGGCAGCGGGGGGAGGAGCGGCTCTCTAATAGTCTCCATGTTCATCGTTCCGCTCTATTTCGTCCTCAATTATGTGGGTAAAATTCTGATCAATGAGTCCGTTGATTCACTTGGACTTGGGCAGATCGCCGATGATGAATTTGCTGAAGATGCGGACGAGGCCTTTAAGATTGAAGAGCAGGAAAACAAGAAACGCCGAATATCGCTACGGGTCCACCAGGTTTTCAAGCTCATCCTGTTCGTGGTGCTGCTGATCTGGTTCCTCTCACTCTGGGGCATATCCATACCCTTTGCCAGTGCCGCTCTCAATGCCGTGTTCGATTCACTGGTGGCTATTGCCTTGGCTCTGGTCGCCTGGCGCTTTGCCAGCAGCTATATTGCCAGAAAACTCGAAGAATCTGAACCCGAAGAGGAGCAGAAAGAAGAGGATGTCGATGACGAGTTCGGCGGGGCGGCACAGCGCGGCAGGAGCTACACCCTGCTGCCAATGCTCCGCAAAGTTATTGGTTCGGTGCTGGTGGTTATGGTGCTGTTGATCATTATCTCGTCTCTGGGAGTCAACATCGCTCCGCTGCTGGCCGGAGCAGGTGTCCTCGGATTGGCGATTGGGTTTGGCGCTCAGAAACTGGTGTCAGATGTACTCTCCGGTTTCTTTTTTCTACTCGATGACGCCTTCAGGGTAGGTGAATATATTCAGACCGGATCGATTAAGGGCACGGTCGAGGCCATCACCTTGAGAAATGTGATGCTGAGGCATCATCGTGGCATGTTGCAGGTGGTACCGCACAGCGATCTCGGCGCCGTCACCAATTACATGCGTGGCGGCATCGTCATCAAGTTTCCCCTGGAGTTTCCCTACGATACCGATATCGACCAGGTCCGCAAGATCATCAAGAAGGTCGGTATCGCCATGCTCGAGGACGAAGAACTCGGCGATGATTTCATTCTGCCGGTCAAGTCTCAGGGCGTCAATGAGATCACTAACTCGGTGATGGTGATAAGGGTCAAGTTCACCGCCAAACCGGGTAAGCAGTTCGTAATTAAGCGTGAAGCATTCCGCCGGATTACCGAAGCCCTCAATGCCAAGGGTATTTACTACGCCCACCGCAAGGTGATCGTCGATTTTCCCGAGGAGGACAAGATCGATAGACAGAATGACCAGGACCGACTTAAGGCACTGGAGGCGGGGGCGGCCGCGGCCCTTACCATGCAGGCAGAGGAGGAGCAACGGCTGCTGCAGGAGAAGAAATCCCAGGAATGATAAGTTGAAGGGCTCAGGGCTGCCCTGGTGCGGGGTCCTCTACCAGGGTTAATCAGGCGGCTGCGGTTTAACGCTATTATTCGCCAGTCGATCGGCTGTTTCTCTGAGGGTTCGGGCGGCTTCCATCCGCTCTTCAGCACTCATCTGTCCGATTTCGACTTCGAGCCGCAAGTGATCTGAGCTGCTCCTTATGGGGCGCTTGTTTTCATCCAGGTTCCCATGGAGGTCGAGCACCTGGTAGGTGGAGACTGGCTCGATGAAACCTTTTGCCTGGATCTGGCCTTCAAGCCGGCAGGCAATTTGATCTTTTACGTGGGAGTAGGTTTCATAGCTGATGAGGATCTCGCCTGGAGGGCAGGCTTTTTCAAGCCGGGCGGCCAGGTTGACCCCACCGCCGATGATGGTGTAATCCATACGGTCCTCACTGCCGAAATTGCCGACCGTGCAGATTCCGGTGTTTATTCCCATACGGCATTGCAAGGGTTTTTCCAAGCCTGATTCCATCCACAGCCGCTCGAGTGCCTGCATACGTTTCTGCATTTCTATGGCCATGGTAACGCAGGCCAGCGCATCTTCTCTGATGCCTCTGGAATCGGGGTCACCAAAGAAAATGACCATGGCATCACCAACGTATTTGTCGATGGTGGCACCGTGAGCAAGGGCGATCTCGGACATCTCGGTCAGATAGTGGTTAAGCAGCCTGGTCAAATCTTCGGATTCCAACCTTTCTGTGGTTCCTGTAAAGTCGACGAGATCTGAGAAAAAAATCGTCAGCCGTTTGCGTCTGCTGGCCAGTTTGACTTCCTGCTTTCCGATGAAAATCGAGTTGTAGACCTGGGGAGAGAGATATTTAGCCAATTGGCTGGACAATTGTTCCAGGGCCAGAGATTTGGTGGTCAATTCTTCTTCTCGCTTCTTCAAATCGGTTATATCCGAATAAATGGCAACTGTTCCTCCATCACTGGTTTTACGCTCGGTAATCAGAATCGATTGACCCGAGCTTCGTTTCTGAACCCTCGGTTCGCCAGGGTCGCGATGAAGTGCCATTCGCTCTGTCATCCATTCGTCGACTCTACCAACTGCCTCAGCTATATGACCATATTCGGCAGCTGCCCGTATGAGCGATTCGAAGGACGTTCCCGGCTCGATATCGATATCGGAATTTGGATACAGCAGTTGTTTGTACCTGGTATTGCAGATAACCAGCCTGTCCTCGGGATCGTAAAAGACAAATCCCTCGGATGAGTTCTCAATGGCATCGACAAGCCTGCTCCGGGCCGTTTCAATATCGTGCAGATTGCTCTCTTCCACTTCTATGGCCGTATCACGGAAGACAACCAGAGCTTCTGCCATTCTGCCAATTTCATCTTTGCTGCCAGGATCGGGCAGGGGCGCTCTGAGGTTACCGTCGGCAATTGCCAGCATGCTCTCACTCAGGGCGGTCAGCCTGGCAATAAGGTTGCGGCCGACGTAGAGCCAGACAATGAGCAGGGAACAGGTAAGACTTAAGACAGCGACACCGATAAGTACATTTTGGTTTAATTTTTGAAGCTGGACCGCTTGCTGATATGCCGTCTTGATTTCCTGGGTGGCATTATTCACCAGATAATTGACTCTATTGGTCAGATATCTGGAAAATCTAACATTAACAGCCAGGAGGTCTTCAGCTTCTGATATGATTTCAAGCTCTTGCTTTCTGATTTGGGACAGGCTTGAGGCACCAACGGTCAAACCTTCGATGGTGGCGATTTGCTTATCGAGGCGTCGTTTCGATCGTGGAGCGACTGCCTGGGCGACCTCTGTGAGTTCCTGAAGGGATCTTTTCAAGGGGAAGACAAGCACATTGATCTGTTCAGCAGTGCGGGCATCAGTGATTTTCAACAAATCGGTGTGTATATCGTCGACAAGCAGCGAAGCTCTCTGCTGGGGGATCAAATCGATTATCGACCTGGCTAATGTAAGCTGCTCCCCACTCAGTTGAGCATTTTCGGCAATTTTTCCTGTCCTGTCCCAGTCAGCTCTCTGGGCATCGAGTATACGTTCGCTTGGGGCAAGAATTCGTTGGGCTATATTGTTAGCCTGGGACAGCTCTCGAAGCCGTTTCTCCTGATGGGTAACAATCGCAAGCCGTTTTTTCACGAGTTCGTTGAGACTCTCGAGATTTCTGCTCACTGCGGATGCAAATCGAATCACATCAGGTGATAAATCGTCTTCCGTTTCAGAGTGAATAATTTTCTCTAATAAAGGTTCAAGGTCTTTAATTTGACTCGCAATTTCATCCGAGACTTCTACCCGGGCACTTTCAGTTGTGACATTAAGTAGGGCCGGCGCAGCCCGTACCACGCCCTCGACTTTTCTGGACAGTTCCAGCCAGGTAAGGGCTTCTGGCACCCGCTGCTGGGTAATTTTATTGAGTGCTCCTCCAACCTGAGAGAGCGAGTATAGCCCCGAAAAAGCGGCCACCAGGGAAAACATGGAGATTGCCAGAAAGGCAATAAGCAGCCTGCCGCGAACGCCCAATACTTTTGTTTTCTTGCGTTCAGACATAGTCTGTTGTTCGCAAACCAACCCCCGGGGTGGTAGTTAGTTAGGTGCTTCCCTGGTGCTGGACGGCAATAAACATTATTGAGCGGGTACGTACCCGCCCTCTTCAAAGACATTCCAGACAAACGAACTGATACCGGTCACATCACCTTTTTCATCGAAACCAATCTTGCCCAGCACCGTATCGAAGGTTCCAGATTTCAGGACGTTGATGACATCGTTGAGATCCAATGAATTGGCTTGATTGACCGCCTGCGCCCAGGCCTGAACCGCACCATATCCATACAGAGTATAACCCTCGGGTTCGAAGCCGTATTCTTCACGAATCGCTGCGACAACGTCCTCTGCCTCTGGGTTCAGCCGCATATCCGGTGCAAAGGTAAAATAGGCTCCTAAGCCTGCTTCACCTGCATAAAGCTGGAAGTCTGGACTGACGAGCGCATCACCTGAAACAAGCTTGATATCCGGCAGTGCTTTTTTTGCCTGGCGAATAATGATCCCAATATCTGCCTCGTAGCCACCTGCATAGATTACGTCTATGCGGTTTTCTATTAACTGGTCGACGATCGACTGGTAATCCTTCTGGTCTCTGGAATACTTGGCAAATAGTAACTCTTTTACGCTTTGCTTGTTTAGCTGAGCTTTGGTGAATTCTGCTAAGCCCCGACCATAGGCCTCACCGTCGTGGATTATGGCGATATTGGCCTCACCGTGCTTTTCTGCCAGATAGTTAGCGGCGATCGTGCCCTGCTGATCGTCGCGGCCAATGACTCGAAAAACATTTGGCCCTCCTTCGTCGGTGACCTTAGGGTTGGTGGATGCTGGGGATATCATGAGAATTCCAGCATCTTCATAGATCTTGCTGGCGGCAAGAGAACAGCCGGAGCAGGTGTGGCCGGCAACGAAGACGACACCTTCGTTCACCAATTGCCGGGCGACTGCCTTGGCCTGCCGTGGTTCGCAGGCATCATCCATGGAAATTGAAATTATTTCCTGCCCCAAAACCCCGCCCATATCGTTTAAATGATCAATTGCCACCTGGACGCCTATTTCCTGCTGTTCCCCGGTGGTTTGTGCGCTACCCGTTAATGGGCTGGCAATTCCGACATAGATCTCTGCCCCGGCAGTGGTAACGAGGATATACGTCAAGCTAAAAACTGAGAGTATGGTCGTAAATAATTCCTTTTGCATATGAACCTCCTGGTATCAATTACTTTAACTGTTAATATCCAATATTGTAAAACTGAGCGTTAAAGCGATGATAATTGGTGAGTATTCCAAGAATATAGCCACAATACCTGACAGGTAAATGGAACATCGTGGCAGTCGGGGAGTGCAGGAGAGTTGGGAAGAGAAGAGGAATGAGAAAGTGGTTCCCATCTTGGGCCTAATATGGTAAATAACTGATCTTAGGTCACTACCGGGCAGTCGTGATGGGAGTGGTCGATGGCCGGAAAGGTCTGATGT
>CAJQNS010000204.1 GCA_905479735.1 uncultured Desulfofustis sp. | reverse complement strand
CAATAAACGGTGCCAGCCGGTATGAGTAGGACACACCGACAGTTTTCGGAATAATCTCTGAAAAGATGAGGATTGCCATGGTGAAGGCGGCGGAAAAGAGAAGCACATTGCTGTCGCCGAACAGATGGGCGGCGGAGGCCCCGGCAACGGCGGCGCCAACCGTATTGGCAATGGTATTGAGGGTGAGAATCGCGGTGATCGGCTCGTCAATATCGCTTTTCAGCTCATGCAGCACTGCACCTGCACGGGTTCCTGATTTGCGGAGCATCTCCACCTGAGAGGTGGTCAGCGAGTAAAGAACGGCTTCACAGACTGAACAGAGAGCTGACACGACGATGGCCAGGGAGACAGAAAAGATGAGGGTGTTGAGCATGAGGGTTTCTCCGAATCATTGTAATTCAGGTGTTGATGTATAATAGTAGTCAAATAACGTTTTTCCTAGATAATTCAAGCCGCTTGCCGGCGATTCTCGTCAATTGATCAGACCAATATAGAAGGTAAGGATATGAACAGATGTGAGGTGAGATTAACTCAGAAATCGATTACCGCCTACCCTGGGGAGCTGCTTGTTTTTCTTGTTGCCGCAAATGGAAAGAAGCTTCCGAAATGTAATCAGAAAATACGTCCAATGGTCAAAGAACTCTTCGCCCTTGGCGACTTCAAGGGAAACAAGGACGAATCGGTTCTTTTGTATCCAGGTCGCTCTGATGCTGGTAAGGGGTTTTCCTGCAGGCGAATATTGTTAGTCGGCATTGGCGACCTCAAGAAAGATGACAACCAGGATCAATTTCTGGAGACCTTCAGAAAGAGTGGTGGGGTCATAAGCCAGTCTGCAAAAAAGGTAAAAGCTGATGAGCTCCTGCTGGTGCTTCCTGAATTTATAGATGAAACTTATTTCCATTTGACTGGTGGCCTTGTCGAAGGGCTATTGTTGGGAAATTACCGGTTCAGAAACTACAAGAAAAAAGAAACCAAAAAAGATGATTACCACGGGCTCAAAACCCTGACGATTTATGGGAAAGGCGGGAGTCTGAGACGTTCGCTGCACCGTGCTCGCAGAGGAGCTGAGGCAGCAATGAGTGCCAGGGACATGGCCAATGAGCCGGCCAATCGCTGGACCCCGGACCATTTCAGCAAATTTGCCAGAGATCTGGCCCGAAACAGTGAGTTGCGCTGCACGATCATCGGTAAGTCCCAGATCAAAAAGTTTGGTATGGGGGGCATCATTGCCGTCAATCAGGGTTCAGCCATCGATCCGCGTGTAGTTATACTCGAGCACCGACCGAAAAACTACAGATCTACGATTCTGTTGGTGGGCAAGGGGATAACTTTCGACTCGGGAGGCGTGAGCCTGAAGCCGGCCGCCGGCATGGAAGACATGAAATATGATATGTGCGGTGGGGCAGCAGTAATCTCGGCGATGCAGGCGGTGGCTGAAGAAAAACCAAAAGTGAGAGTGGTTGCCATCGTCCCGACGACCGACAATATGTCCGGAAGTTCAGCAATCAAGCCGGGAGACGTGATCACCCACTTCAATGGCATAACCTCTGAAGTAATCAACACCGATGCTGAAGGGCGGCTTATCCTGGCCGACGCCCTGGCCTATGGAATAAAAGAATACAGTCCGGACTGTGTGGTCGATCTGGCAACCTTGACGGGAGCGGTAATTATTGGCTTAGGACATCACCGGACAGGGATGATGAGCAACAACGATCTCCTTGCCGAGACGCTCAGTGGAGCAGGAGAGGAGACGGGCGAAAAAGTCTGGCGGCTGCCGCTGGACCCGGAATATACTGAACAGCTGGAATCTGAGGTAGCCGATGTGAAGAATATCGGTGGCCGGGCAGGAGGCTCGATAACCGCCGGGGCCTATCTGCAAAAATTTGTGGGCACGACCCCTTGGGCGCATCTCGATATTGCCGGTACTGCCTGGGAGTATACAAAAAAAAGCTATATTCCCAAAGGTCCCTCGGGAATCGGAGTACGTCTTTTGTTGAACTTTATTGGACGTTGTTCCAGTCTGAAATTTTAAGAAGAGAAAAGGGGCGGGCAAAGAAAATTGCAAGAGGGGTTTTCAAGATGAAAACCCCTCGGCTCGGTGTCTGCATTAATTCAGTTTAACTGAAAATCTACACGCGTTCCACGTTGTCGGCAGCAGGTCCTTTCGGGCCTTCCACTATTTCGAATTTAACCCGAGCTCCCTCATCGAGTGATTTGAAACCATCACCCTGAATTGCTGAATAGTGGACGAATACGTCGGATTCTCCTTCTCTCTGAATGAACCCAAATCCTTTTGCGTCATTGAACCACTTAACCGTACCTTCTACCATTCTCCTACTCCTTTTTTTTTCAGCCTGGCTCCCAGGCTTTTTAATAGCCAGTTATCCAACACCAGGATCGCTGGCATCACTACAAGTGGAACGCTTCGAATTGAGAAAGATTCTCAAAAAAAATTCGAAATAACTAGTTATTCCACTAATTAAACATGGATCGAAATAGCACATCATCGATCGAAAGGCAATATTTTTGTTTGCTGAAAAGAAAACTAATTTAGATAGAGGCAGGGTATATTTTTGCTTAAATTCATCGAGATTAAGATATATTGTGAATGTCTATTTCTCTTGATCATCAAATATTGTAGATTAACACTTTTTTTGTGACGGTAATTGAATTTGCTTTTCGAATACAGTTTCGCTTCCAAATATCTTCAACTTTCCCAAGGCCGCCTCCATTACCTCGATGAAGGTGCGGGGCCTGCAGTGGTGCTGGTGCACGGCAATCCCACTTGGTCCTATTACTACAGAAATCTGGTAAAAACACTGTCGTCCAGATTCAGAGTGATCGTACCAGATCATCTCGGCTGCGGTCTGTCAGATAAACCGCTCGATTTCGATTACACGCTGGAAAATCATATCGATAATCTTTTGCTGCTGCTTAACCATCTTGAGATAGAACGAACCTCAATGGTGGTTCATGACTGGGGTGGTCCAGTTGGATTGGGAGCCGCTGCAGACGAGGGTGTTGAACTAGAAAAACTGGTCATTCTCAATACCGCAGCTTTTAGGTCCACCAGGATCCCATTCAGGATTAGAATCTGTCGCTGGCCGCTTATCGGAAAATTTTTAGTACAGGGTCTAAACGGGTTCGCCGGGGCTGCGGTTTTCATGGCCGTTGAAAAGAAAATGGCCAAAGAGGTCGCCAAAGGATATCTGAGCCCATACGATAGCTGGAATCATCGCCTTGCGGTCTATGAGTTTGTCAAAGACATACCGATGAATCCTGCACATCGATCATATTCGACTCTGGTGCAAATCGAAAAAAGCCTTGAAAACTTAAAAAATCGAAGGGTTCCAGCGGCGATTTTCTGGGGGGGAAAAGATTTTTGCTTCAATGACTATTTCTATGAGCAGTGGAAAGACCGGATGCCCGAGGCAGAATTCCACTATTTTAAGGATTGGGGGCATTATGTTCTGGAAGACGGTAAAGGTCGGATAGAGACTCTCATTGATCAGTTTCTCAGACGAGAACGATAGGCCCTATGATTGAAAACATAGCCCAGACACTGAGTGATACCGCCAGGCTACTAGGATCCAGAACGGCGGTGACAGAAGCGGGCAGTGGTCGGACCTGCTCCTTCAGCGAACTCGATCTTTACGCTGATCGTTACGGGGCCTATCTGAAAGCGGAAGGTGTAAAGAGCGGCGACAGGGTCATCCTCATGGTTCGCCCCTCAATAGATTTCATCGCCCTTGCTTTCTCCCTTTTCAGGATCGGGGCGCCGGTGATTCTGATAGATCCCGGCATGGGCTATAAAAACCTGCTTAAATGCATCGAAAACGTCAAACCTGATTTTCTCGTAGGCATCCCAGCTGTGGTGGGTTTGAGTCTCATCTATTCGGCGAAATTCCGCTCCGTGAAAAAAAGATTCTGTTGCGGTTCTTTTCTGGGGATTGAAAAACTCGATATCCGCAGAAAACTGGAAGACGAGGCACCATCCTTCCAACCCTTTGCCCCAGATGAGACATCTCTTGCCGCCATAATCTTTACTACAGGCTCCACAGGGCCGCCCAAAGGGGTAAGATTCGAGCATTCGATTTTTGCCGCTCAACTGGATAAAATCAAATCCTACTATGAGATCGGACCAGGAGATATCGACCAGCCGGGTTTCCCGCTATTTGCTCTTTTTTCAACTGCTCTTGGAGCCCAGGCGGTTATACCGGATATGGATCCGACCAAACCGGCCAGGGTCGATCCACAAAAATTCGTCCGTTCAATTCAGGATTATCAAGTCACCTATTCATTTGGTTCACCGGCAATCTGGCGGGTTGTCAGTCACTACTGCAAGCAAAACAATATTCGCTGCCAGAGTCTCAAAAAAGTCTTGATGGCAGGAGCTCCGGTCAATGGTGAGCTCATCCGGCAGGTTTTCGATATCATGCCTGAAAACGGAGAAATCCACACCCCGTATGGGGCGACTGAAAGTTTACCAATAGTCTCCATAGAGGGGCATGTAATAGTCGCAGAAACTTGGGCTGAGACCCGAAAAGGCAAAGGAACCTGTGTCGGAAGTCCGTTGCCCGGAATATCACTCAAAATAATAGAAGCCACCGACTCAGTACTAGGAAATCTTACGGATTGCACCATACTTGGTCCCGGACAGATAGGCGAAATTATCGTCAAGGGAGACGTGGTAACCAGTGCTTATGACGGAAATGAAGAGCAAAATCTGGCCAGCAAGATAAAAGATGAAGATGGTTTCTGGCACCGGATCGGCGATGTTGGCTACCTGGATGATGTTGGTCGGCTCTGGTTCTGCGGCAGAAAGGCCCATCGGGTTTTCAGTCGCCAGGGTATAATGTACACCATCTGCTGTGAGGCTCTGATTAACTGCCATCCCAATGTATTCCGAGCGGCCTTAGTGGGAATCGGTTCCGAACCGGGCTATCAGACTCCTGTGATAATCGTCGAATTGCACAAACCCATTTCCAGAAGCCAGAAGGATATATTAGCCGAGGTCAGAGACATCTGTGATGCCAGCGGTCTGCTGGTAAACGTTGAGCACATTCTGGTGCACGATTCTTTCCCGGTCGATATCAGGCATAATGCAAAAATTTTCCGTGAGAAACTATCAGTATGGGCCCAAAACCAGGTTCTTAAACAATGATGAATAAGGTCCTGGTTACAGGTGGTGGAGGGTTTTTAGGCTCAGCAATAGTGCGTCAACTATTGGCTAAGGGATGTGAAGTGAAGGTTGCCGGAAGGCATCGGTATGAGAAACTGGAGCGGTTGGGGGCAAGATGTCTGGTCGGCGACATTGGGGACAGGAACTTCACGGCTCAATCTTGCCAGGATGTCGATACGGTATTTCATGTTGCCGCCAAAGCAGGAATCTGGGGAAGTTGGAGCGAATACAGGAAAGTTAACATTGAGGGTACTGTCAACATCGCCGACTCCTGCAGGAAAAACGGTGTCGCCTGCCTGGTTTACACCTCTACTCCTTCGGTGGTCTTCGATCGCGGCAGCATCGAAGATGGCGACGAGACTTTACCCTATGCACGAAGATTTCTCTGCAGCTATGCCAAATCAAAAGTGGCGGCAGAACGGTATCTTCTTGAAAATATAAGTGAGGAATTGCCTGTCTGTGCCCTTCGCCCTCATCTTATCTGGGGGCCGGATGATCCACATCTTATACCAAGACTGCTGGAAAGGGGAAGAACAGGTGAACTCAAAATTGTCGGGGATGGCCGCAATAAGGTCGATATCACTTTTGTAGATAATGCTGCTCATGCGCACATCCTGGCTGCCCAAAGTCTACATCGAAGTAGCAGAATCTCAGGACAGGCTTATTTTATAGGACAGGAGCGACCGGTTTTCTTGTGGGACTGGATAAACGACCTATACAGGGAGTTAGGTATCGCCCAATTGGAAAAAAAAGTCCCTTTGGCTGCAGCTTATCTGGCCGGCTGGCTGCTCGAAATCCTGTATGATTTGGCAAGGGCAAAAAAAGAACCAAGGATGACCCGGTTTCTGGCCCTGCAGCTATCCCGTTCTCACTTTTTTAGTCATGAGCGGGCAAAAAAGGATTTTGGCTACGAACCCTTGATAAGTATCGAAGAAGGACAAAGGCGGTTGCTCGAGTCCCTGAAAAGATGATGAATTTGAAGAAATTAAAGCGACTTTTGTACCTTCCCTTGATCGTTTCCATGATCGTCTCCGGAAGCCTGCAGCCGGCTCTGGGATTTACTGTGGGCGAGGAAAAAGAATTAGGAGAAAAACTGCTCTATACGGTACGAGCCAGCTTTCCGCTTCTCGACGACCCAGACCTCCACCAGTACATCAACCACATCGGCCACGAAGTACTGGATGTTGCCGGTATTCAATTCTTCGATTACCATTTTTATATAGTTGAAAGCTCACAGTTCAACGCCTTTGCCGCTCCTTCCGGACTGATCTTCTTCTATTCCAAGCTGATCGAATCGATGAACAGTGAGGATGAGCTTATCTCAGTCATGGCCCATGAGGTTGGTCACGTGGTGCGGCGGCACCTGTCGTCAAGAATGAAAAAAGGCAAAGTGATAAATTTTGCTTCGATGGGTGCGGCCCTGGTGGCAATTGCGCTTGGTGGCGGGGCTGCTGCCCAGGGATTGCTGGCCGGATCACTCGCCGCCGGGCAAAGTGCCCAACTCCATTTCAGCCGTCAGGATGAGATAGAGGCAGATCTGCTCGCCTATCAATGGATGCAGGATATGCATCGGGATACGATCGGTCAGAAAAAAATGCTGCAGACCATGCGACGCATAACCAGGTATCGAACCGGGCAGATTCCTCAATATCTGCTTACCCATCCCGATCCCGAAGCACGTCTGGACTATGTGTCCTCATTGATAGCTGCGGACCAGGATTATAAAGTCGAGACCGAAGATTCCAAGAATTTTCCTTTTATCAGATTTAAATACCGAATCATGTCCCTCACTCAGAGGGCTACAACTGCACGAGCCTATATGGCCAGTGAAGTAAGTGACTCCCGTTCTTCTGATTTCGAAAAAACCATGGCACTTTACGGTTTAGCGCAGATAGACCGAAAGACAAATAATTTTGAGCAAAGCCTCGCCAGGATGGACGAGGTTATCTCTGCGTTTCCCGATAAACCAATTCTTCTGGTTGACAAAGCCGTCGTGCTTGCTGACAAAGGTGACTTTCTTCAGGCCCGAATGTTGCTCGAGCAGGTAAAGAGAACAGAACCGAACAATAGTTATGTGCTGTTCAATCTTGGAAAGGTGGTGGCCAGTCTTGGTGACAGTGATCAGGCGGTAAAACTTTTAAAGGAAGTGGCCTATGACATCCCCGAGTTTGCAGATGTCTATTTTGAAATTGGTAAAATCCTTTCGGGTCAGGGAAAAAATGTTGAGGCACGCTATTATCTCGGTAAATTCAATCTCTATGAAGGACAGCTGAAACTTGCGGCGGCAAATTTCAAGCAGGTGGTGGACAAAACTGAAGAGCAAAGCGAAGTAGGCAGGGATAGCCGGGAAATGCTCGAGCTGATCGAGAGACTCAAAAAAAAGTGAGTGGATCTCTAGCCGCCAGTCAGGTAAAGGAGGTACTCCTGATTTCCTTTGGTTCCCTTAATTGCTGACTCGGTAAACCCTTTGCTCACCAATTCATAGCTCCTGCAAAATTCGATAATTTTTTCAACGGCACTGATTCTCAGCGATTCTTCGGTGATGATACCACCGGCTTCAATTTGTGAGCGCTCCAATTCGAACTGCGGCTTAACCAGGCATAATATCCTGATCTGTTTTTTATTAAACAGGGGAATGACTGGTGGCAGCACCTTAGTCAGGGAGATAAATGAAGTGTCGAATACACAGAAATCGATAGCTTCGGGGATATGCTCTTTTTCAAGGTAGCGAGCGTTGCACCTCTCCAGGACAGTAACCCGGGGATCTGATCTTATTTTCCAGTCCAAAATGCCGTAGGCGACGTCTACGGCGTATACCTGTGAGGCCCCTGCCTGGAGCAAACAATCGGTGAAGCCGCCGGTGGAGGCGCCGATGTCGACGCAGACCCACTCTCTGGGGTCGATGGAAAAATAATCAAGCCCGCCTTTGAGTTTGGCTCCGCCCCGTGAGACATAGGGCAGGCTCTGTTTGATGCGGAGGACAGCGTTTGGTGAAACAAGGGTACCTGCTTTGTCGATGACCATATCATCAACCAGCACCCTACCAGACATGATCAGGGCTGCAGCATCGCTAGGCGTGCTGCAGTGACCCTCTTTCAGCAGGAGTGTATCAAGTCTTACCATCAGTGGCAGGCGTATCCGGCCAAATGGTGCAGCGTCACAGTTAGTTGAGGTTCTGCTCGGCCTGTTGGGCTTCCGGGGAGTCCTTGTAGGTTGCGATCAACTTTTTATAGAGGATTTTTGCGGTATCCTTGTCATTGAGCTTCTCGAAGGCCATCGCCTGTTTGAGCATGGCTGCCGGAGCCTTGCCGCTCGATGGATGGTTGGTGATTATATTCTGATAATCGAGTATTGCCTGATCATACTCTTGCAGGGCGAAAAGACATTCTCCCATCATGTATTTTGCCTCGACGGAATCTTCCGCCGAAGCGGAAGCTGAAACATTCTCAAATTGCTGGTAGGCTTCACGGAATTTCCCTTGGTCGAAGAGACTCTTACCTTTTCCGAGGTTGCCTCCTGATGCTGGAGCAGCCGCGGCGGGTTGACTGGTAGTAGAAGCTGTGGCGGTTCGGACGACAGGGGCTGGGGCGGCGGGCGCAGATCCAGCCGAGATGAGTTTTTTGCGTTTGTCGGCTCGGATCCTGGTTCCACTTGAACTGCTTGCCGCCTGGTTGGCTGCATCGGCCCGCATTCGCGCCTGCTCAGCAGTCCTTGCTGCGGCGGCGGCTTTGCGTTTGGCATCATCAACCCTGGCCTGCTGAATGGCCTGAAGATTCTCCTGCTGCATTTTCAACTGGTCGGAGAATTGGTTCAATTGATTGTCTTTTTGGGCAATCTCTTGTTCCAGCCTCTTTACCTCGTTTAATCTTTTCTGTTCCTCTTCCTGGGCGTAACGCTTAAAGGAAATCTCCAGTTCCTTACTCTGCTCTTTCAGGCGGCGGTTAAGGTGTCCGGTCTCTTCAAGACCTCCCCGCAAGGCGAGCAGCTCCTGGTTGAGCTGATCGATCTGGGCAGTGTTGGAAGCCTGTCGTTTCCGCAACCCATCGACTGTGGTGGTTTCAAGTTCAGTTAGCTTCTTGTCAATACTGCGAAGCTGTGAGTGGATCAGATTCAAATCGTCCTGAGAAGCGCATTGGACCAGGAACGGAGCGACAGCAATAGCGCACACTAGTGAAAAAGGTGTTTTTTTCATGTCGATCTAAAATTCTTATAAAGAGTTAATAAGGCTTCACTGCCCAGCGGGGATAGGTTTGACTTCCCGGCAGCGAAAAGAGCATTCGTTGATGCAGACCATTTTTCATTATTCCATATACTGCATGACCTTTGCCATCTCTTTTTGCAAAGATAATCTGATTCCCGTCAGGAGCCCAGGAAGGAGTTTCGTGATGGGTCTGGTCATTGGTAATCTGGGTGGATGAACCGACACTAAACGGGTCAATGGTGCAGAGCTGATAAATACCTCCCCTGAGACTCGAATAGACCACCAGATTCTCCCCAGGCGACCAAGAAGGTTCGGCATTCTCGACTCCTTCAAAGGTCAACCGCTGGGTATTGCCCGAGCCCAGTTCCATCAGATAGAGTTGTGGCTTGCCGCTGCGGTCGGAGACGAAGACGATATGTCGTCCATCCGGAGAGAAAGTGGGGGAGACGTTGATGCCGGCTTGTTTGGTCAATTGTTGGAGGATTTCTCCCCGGTTGTTGATCAGGAATAGATCAGGATTGCCTTTAAAGCTTAGGGTAACAACCATGGTATCACCCCCGGGTGACCAGGCTGGAGCCAGGTTCATTCCTTTTCTTCTGGAGATGACCCTGGTGGTTTTGCTCTGTCTCAAATCGGTGATGTAGAGACTCTGGTTGCCGCTGTGATAGGAGGTATAGGCCAGGTAGGTTCCATCCGGGGAGAACCGGGGCGAGACCACGAGGTTGCGGTGCCTGGTGACCTGTCTCATCTTCCTGCCGAGGATGTCGGTGAGAAATACCTCTCTCTCCCTCTTGTCAGAAGGAGGTGTAACGAAAGCGATTTGAGTGGTTGCCAGACCAGGCTTTCCCGTTAATTCATTGATTGCGGCATCGGTGAACTTGTAGATCATTTGGTCTTGTTCATCCAAGGGTCCTTTATAGGCTTTGCCCATCAACATTTTGTCATCGGCTGCGTCGAACAGTCGGATCTCCATGTTGATCTGGTCCTTGTTGACCGAATACCTGCCAATAACTCCATAGTCTGCTCCCAGCCTGGCCCAGTCACCGCTACCGCTGCCAATTACCCGTTGATTGGGGAGCACATCAATGATCCCGTGGAAGACGAGGGCTTTTGAGAGTGTATCTGCCAGGCTGCGATCTAACTTGGTATCGCTGGATGATCCTGAGCTTTCAAACCAGGGAACGGCGAAGACAATTTTACGAGCTTCAGCCGAGGTGATATCAAGAGAGATCCTTTTGCCTGATACCGGGGAAGTTACAACGAAAAGCAATAAGAAGATACATGCTGCAATCAGGTTAAGCTTTTTCATCATGAGCTCGTTTAATATGATTGAATATCACTTGGGCTGAATCGGAGTTCGAATTCAAGGCTGCTGTCCTTTATGGCCGGTGGAAAAGGTGGGAAAGGACTGGCATCTATTACTGCCCTTTTCACAAATTGGTCAAAGGTCGGATCAGTGGAGCGCTGTTCGAAAAATTGATCAGCTACCGTTCCATTCTGGGAAATCTTAATGACATATTTTGCTTTAAGAGAGTCGTCGAACTGTTTAAATTCGGGAAGTGCCCATACCTGCATCAGCTTCCCTTTGACCGCCAGCGCATATTGGCTTTCAATTACATTCAGAGTGTTCGCACTTCTTTGTCCGCCTGACGATCTCGGGGTTGGTGCGGTGCGAACCTGATTCCGAATCTGGTTTAATTCTGCTTGGGCAATCTTCCGTTGACGTTCGGCTTCTTCGGCGGCGATTCTGGCCTGCTCGGCTGCTATTTGCTCGGCTCTGACCGCTTCGGCTACGCGTTGTCGTTTAAGACGTTCCAATTCTTTCTGCCGATCTATCTGCGGATCCTTTAGCTTCTTCTTGATTTTCCGCTTCGAAGGTTTCAGGGATACCGGATTTACTTC
>CAJQNS010000203.1 GCA_905479735.1 uncultured Desulfofustis sp. | reverse complement strand
AGATATAAGGAGAGGTGCTGACAGTTGCGGTGGCCCCTTAAATCCTCCATATAACAATTGCCGCTGGCAATTCTGACAACTATTTGATTGTCTTGCTCTTTTGAGCTACTCTATACAGGTGCTGCAATCACAAGGTTTTTTGGCAGAAGCAGGTCCGATCGCCGGCCAAACGCCACTTGAAGCAGAAAAGGAACGAGTCATGACCAATCACGTAGACAACAAAAAATTTCTCACCTGGCTGATTCTGGTGCTGATCCTGGCTACCTTGTGGATTTTCAAATCATACCTGCATTATATCCTGGTGGCGGCAGTACTGGCTCTGGCCACCAGCCACCTCTTCAAAGGAATAACCGGAATCCTTAGTAGCAGGAAAAAAGAAGGTTTTATCCAACGCAATAAGGACACCATTGGCGCCCTTATTATGACAATCCTTTTTCTCGTCATGCTATTCGTTCCGCTGCTCTATTTTATCTCCATGATCTATGACAAGGCAGGTGATCTCGACACCGCTCAGCTCAAATCAACCCTGACCGCCATGGTCGACCAGGCGGTGGCCTTCTGTAACAAGATTCCTTTCCTCAGAGAGCCGCTGGAGCGAATCAGGGAAGAGGGTTTGTCATTTGTCAGCGGTCCTGCTTTCGATGCAGCCTTTGATACCACGGTGGGGTTTGCCAAAGGTTTTGGAAGTTTCCTCGCCCAGGTTGCCTGGATACTGATCTTTTATTTTCTATTTAATGCTTACAGCAGCAAGATTCTGCGTTTCCTCACAGAACTGATCCCGATGAGCTACGACAATCAGAGCTACCTCTATCGCGAATGCACCGGGACAGTCGCGGTGGTTTTCTACGGCACCTTATTTAACATGATAGCCCAGGGACTCGCTTTTGGCCTATTGATGATTTTCGTGGGCGATTACAGCGCACTCGATCTGGGCGTGCTGGCAGGTTTCTGTTCGGTGATTCCCCTCGTCGGCGCAGCCCTGGTCTATTTACCGGTGGTGGCTTTGGAGCTCTTTCAGGGTAATTTTATCAATGCCCTCATAATTGTAGCTTTTGCCTGGGTCGTGATGGGGTTTTTAATCGACAATATTCTGAGAATGGTATTCATCGGTTTTCTGAAAAAACTCTTTGGATTTGAATATCAGATGAATGATGTACTCATCCTCTTGGCGATATTGGCAGGTATTGCCTCCATCGGCTTCTGGGGAATGATCATCGGGCCATCCGTTCTGGCCCTGGCATTGGCGGCCGCCAACCTCTATAGTTCAAACGGCGATTATGAGGCGGAAGAAATCGAAGAGACCAGTTGAGAATTCTCTTTTCAGATCAAAATTCCATATTCCATGAATGATTGACAAGGTACCCAGCGGATTGATTTGCTTATCAGATGTCTTAGGCTTTCACCAGGGCCGTTTCTTTCCTACGTCATTTTCGTTTTGTCATTTATCCTAGATAGCTGGCATTGCGGCAGCAATACCTGGGTGTATTAATGACCAATCTTCGCTTGTGCTACCAGACGTTAGAGTTCGGAGATATAGATATCCACCTCTGTACTTTACGTGACAAACAGCAATTTTACGATCAAGAGGGTATTGCTAAAAATCTTGGAATATCCTCAGCTTCCTGGCCCTTTTTTGGAGTGCTCTGGCCTTCAGGCCTGGTCCTTGCGCATTTAATGCACGATTACGACACTGGTGCAAAACGGATACTGGAAATTGGGTGTGGAATGGCAATATCGAGTTTGCTGCTAAACAAAAAGAGCGCTGACATTACTGCAACGGATTACCATCCGGAAGTAGAAAAGTTTCTGCGAAGAAATACACTGCTCAACGAAGGAAAAGTTATTGCTTTCGAGCGAGTGGCCTGGGGTGAGAAAAATGATTCACTTGGGCTGTTTGACCTAATAATCGGCAGTGACCTTTTGTATGAAGACGATCACGTTAAATTAGTCGCCGATTTCATAGAAAAACATTCGAAACCAGTTTGCGAAGTAATGGTGGTCGACCCAGGCAGGGGCCGCAAAAACAAATTGAGTTCTCGCATGATGGAATTTGGGTTCAGTTGCAGCCATCATAAGCCGCATAGAACCGATGACTATCTAGAAAAGAAATTCGATGGCCATATCCTAAAGTTCAAGCGCTAAATAATCCCCGGAAAAAGTAGTGTGACCAGGCACATAAGCCTGGAGACAAGCAGATTGTGTTGAAATGCTTGCAGATATTCGACTGTTCACTAAGATTTACAAGGTAGGGATTCTTTAAATGGTACGTCTCTTCTCCCCCAGTTCCTGTAAGCTTAATAGTACTCAATAGACGAGGCGAGTATCAGGAAAAGCTGCCTGCCAACCAAACCAGAAGGCCCTCCGATGGGGAAGTCGCGGAAGAGACGCTTCTTGGTCGGCAGAGACAAGCTTTTCTTCTTTGACCAGCCACTCATTTCCCTGACTGTCGACGACATTGCTATCGCGGTCATAGGAGACAAAATTAACATCTTGAGGATCGTACACCCGGTTTGCACCGGTGGTATCTGTGAGAACGACTAATTTTTGCTGTCCGATCCTGTCTTTATATAGCGGGGTCTTGTTTAAAAATTCCGTATCGATTGCCAGTTGCTCTTCCAGCAATGCAGGAAATATCAAGGCCAGTACTTCCTGCTTGTTCTTCAACCGGTTGTCTTCAAATGGCGTATTAAACATCAACTGGTCGCCCGCAAAATAACTCTGATAGGCCACCCCCTCCCCATAATCGCGACGGTGCCCAGTATTGAGTGACAACACGGTCGTATCCGGATGGCGCCGCAGCCATTCGGCCCAGGTCGTGGTAACCATGCTCAAGTGCTCAAGGGCAATTCCCTGGTCAACGAGTGGGCCGATAACCGGCTCCCCTCTTACAGTGCTCCATAACGACTGAGTTGCCTGGTCATACATCAACTTATTGGAACGGTAGAGAAACCCGCTGGTACCCAGTTTATAATCAACACCTCCCGAACTGGTTTTGTAGGGGATTATCGTCCCGCATAGGGTGCAATAGACCCCGGCAATATCGATACCGCCGATAGTGTCGATGAACATTTCATGCCAGGCCAGGATACGCTTGGGGTAGGCGCGGGCATCACCGTTAATTTCAATACCAAAGATAATATTACCATCCTCGAGATAGGTTGCCTGACTGGCGGGGATCATTTCCGGATCGCGTAAAGGGGGTATGCCATCCTGCAGCACACCTCCCCAGCGTACTTCGTCAAGCCTGATACTTGCAGATGATTGACGTGCTCGAAAATATTTAGCGAATCTCGGATCGATCTGCTTGTAGAGATCCGCTTTGAAATCTGCATAGTGTGGCAGCAATTTTTCGGGTTGATTCCACAGCCAGAAGTACCAGTCATTGAGATTGCTGCCAAACTCCTGCCCGGTCTTTCTGGTGAGTAAATCAATCGTTCTTTGCAGGATGTAATCGCTTCGAGGCACGCTCATGATTTCCAGCAACTGGGGAATAAATTCTGCTTTCCAGTGAGCGTCTATAATCAGAAAAGATCGGTCTACCGCACCTTGATCTGAGGTATAGATGAGAAGAGAAAATGCATCGTTTACGAGATCGCGAACAATGGCTGTTTCGCTTTCTGTTTTTTCTATCTCACCACTATAAACGTGGTCGCCACCAAAGCAGAGGATGATTGCGACCACAATTAAAAACTGTTTCCATGTCATACTATACTCCTCTGCTCAGGGCGGAGATTTATGCAGTGGCAGATGTTTTGGCCCATTTTCAGGGCACTGAGATAATATCCCCACGATTTGTTTCTCCATAGAAATATGGAGTTTGTCAGGTTATAGATTAAAATATAACAACGAAAAACAACTACATGTGACGGAAATACTCATTTTGTTGTAGATACTGTTCAGAGCATCAGCCAATTATTACGATTCATATCGAGAGGAGGAATATCATGTCTTATTCTGCATCAACAACACGTTACGACTCTATGCCCTATAGCTATTGCGGACACAGCGGCCTGAAATTGCCGAAAATTTCTCTGGGCCTCTGGCATAACTTTGGACGAGATTTCAACGAACAGATTTCCCGAGATGTGTGTCGCAAGGCCTTCGATCTCGGCATCACTCATTTTGATTTGGCCAATAACTACGGACCACCGCCGGGCGCAGCAGAGTCTTTTCTCGGACGAATTTTAAAGGATGACTTCGCCTCCTATCGAGATGAGATGGTTATCTCTACCAAGGCGGGGTACCTCATGTGGCCGGGCCCATATGGTGACTGGGGAAGCCGCAAGTATCTCATTTCCAGCCTGGACCAGAGTTTGAAACGAATGGGGTTGGAGTATGTCGATATCTTTTATTCGCATCGTTTTGATCCCAGGACCCCGTTGGAAGAGACCATGGGCGCCCTCGACACTATCGTTCGACAGGGAAAAGCCCTCTAT
Source organism: uncultured Desulfofustis sp. (assembly GCA_905479735.1). GTDB lineage: Bacteria > Desulfobacterota > Desulfobulbia > Desulfobulbales > Desulfocapsaceae > JABDQA01. Next base: position 6,216 of record CAJQNS010000203.1, on the reverse strand, counting down.
GTCGGACTGTCATCCTATAATTCCAAGAGAACCAAAGAGGCGGTCGCTATCCTCAAGAATCTTGGTACTCCCTGTCTGATTCATCAACCCAGCTACTCTATGCTGAACCGCTGGATCGAGGACGATGGCCTGCTCGATACTCTGGCAGAGCTGGGTATCGGGTCCATTGCCTTTTCGCCGTTAGCCCAGGGCCTGTTGACCAACAAATATGTGGAACAGATTCCTGCCGGAAGTCGCGCAACCCAGGGAAAGACCATAAGGGAAGGTCATCTCTCTGAAGAAAACATAAGACGTATAAAAGGTTTGAATGAGATCGCCCAAAAGCGCGGACAGTCTCTGGCGCAGATGGCTATCTCCTGGGTCCTGCGAGCTGATAGAGTTACCACTGCTCTGATCGGAGCCAGCAGCGTTGCTCAACTTGAAGACAGCTATGGTGCGCTCCAAAATCTTGCCTTCAGCGCTGAAGAACTCAAGGACATCGACAATTATGCGCAGGAAGGCGGAATTAATCTTTGGGCCGCTTCTTCAAACAGCTGAATCGAAAATTTTCGCTACACAAAGTATCGCTGGAAACCTAAACGATAGATGACTAGGGAGGATGGCTTGATGGAAAACTTTGTCATTGACTATTGGCAACTGCGCTTGGAAAGTCTTCGTGAGCGCCTGGTAAAAAATAACTTTCAGGTAGCGATCGTGCCATCTGCAGCTGAAGCGGCAGACTACATACTGGTTAAGCTGCTGCCGGAACTCATGCCCACGTCCGTGGCTTATGGCGGCTCCATGACATTAGCCAGCACAGGCATATTGGACAAAATAGCTGCCTTGGACGGTATTAAGCTAATTCCGCTCAAAGCCCCCGGGCTTTCCGACGAAGCGCAAATGGAACTCAAGCGTCAGAGTCTATTGGTCGATCTTTATCTTACCGGCACCAACGCGGTGACAGAAGATGGTTGTCTGGTCAACCTGGACAGGGTCGGTAATCGTATCGGGGCGCTCACCTTTGGCCCGAAAAGAGTGCTGGTGATCGTTGGCAGAAATAAAATAGTGCCAGACCTGGATTCGGCAATTTACAGAATAAAGGATTACGCAGCGCCCGCCAACGCCATGCGGCTCAAATGCAAAACGCCCTGCGCAAAAACCGCGGAATGTGCTGACTGCAATAGTCCGGGAAGGATCTGCAACACCTGGACAATCACAGAAAAGTCTTATCCGAAAGGCAGAGTAACCGTAATCCTAGTAAACGATGAACTTGGCCTCTAAGCCGGGATCCAAAGTTCGCGAACTCTTTAAAAGATCGAACCGAATACGGAATTGGACCGACATCATTCATCATTCAGAAAGATAACCGAACAAACAGGAGCATTCTCATGAAATCCCCTAAATATGAAGCTGGCATGGTCTCCCGCAGAAAAGTTCTCGGTGACGAATATGTGGATACAGCGCTGGCATCTGCCACCCCTTTCACTCAACCGCTGCAAGATATGGTCACAGAGAATTGTTGGGGTGAGATTTGGGCACAAGGCATACTTCCGGATAAAACGAGGAGCCTGGTGACAATAGCCACCCTTGCTGCGCTAAAAGCTTCAACAGAGTTAAAGGCTCACGTTCGCGGAGCGTTGCGAAACGGGTGTACGATAGAAGAAATACAGGATGTGTTGCTTCAGTCTACCGTATATTGCGGAGTACCTTCGGGTATTGAAGCTTTCCGAGCTGCCCGGGAGGTTGTTGAAAAATGGGAAAAAGACAACGACACTGGAACTTGATAGCGTGGCCACATCGATACTTCGATGTCAAATATGCAGGCAGATTGGGGGTAAAATTATCAATCTTCTGAAGGAAGAAGATCGTCTTTTCCTTCTTCGGTCTCTTTCTTTTTCTCTAGCTTTCTCTGCCTTTTTTCCTCTTTCTTTTTTTTCTTCGCCAATTCTTTCTGGCGTTTTTCAAATGAATAGTTTGTCCTGGCCAAGATTCTTTCCTTATGGATGGTTCAAGTTTTACGAAAAAGACCCAGCCTACTGCGCTGGGTCTTTAATATGGTCAATATCGAGAAGTTCTTACTGCTGGACAACGTTTGCTGCGGCGGGTCCTTTGGGACCATCCACAATATCAAAGGTCACCCGTGCGCCTTCCGTAAGGGACTTGAACCCCTCGGCCTGAATTGCAGAATGATGAACAAATACGTCTTTGCCACCGTCCACCTCAATAAAACCAAAACCTTTAGCATCGTTAAACCACTTTACTGTACCTTCAGCCATCTTTGCATACTCCTTTGAGCTGGGCTCCTTGGGAACCCTTTTGTTGTTGCGCCGAACCATCTTTTGACGCTTCGACTTGAAGTCTGGATACCCAGACAAACTGCCTTTCGTCGTGCAGACTTATTTACGCCGAAATCGAAGGAGAAGACACTACCACAGAGGTACAATTTGAGCTTTGCGGTGGGTATACGTTTCGTAGTTTCGGACTAAACATTTACATAGTAGTTGATAGCAAGAAAAAAGCCAAGCATATCTATACCATGGGACAATATAAATAAGGTGCCCTACTGTTCCTGTCAAACTTAATCCCCATGATTACAGAAATTCTTCCTGAGTAATCAACTACAAAGATTGCCAGGCTGTCCAGTATACTACACGATTTTTACCCGTAAAACAGTTCTCTCCTGCGAGGGCTAGCGGATGCAATAGACTATATTCGTTAATTCAGCAATGATTAAATTAATAAGCCGGCCAAATGCTGTACACTTCAAGAACACCTGCGCTTGACGTCAGCCTAAGTTTGTTGATATAGATTTTACCTAATATTAAGCATATATTCGGAAGGCGGCATTGCAACTATAATGGCCTCGAGGTGCTATTGATAAAAGGTGCATCGTAGTTCGCGTATTACAAATCTCAAAAGGGGAGACACCTGTTATTGAGGGTGCCTTGAGTGGTTTCTGACTCTGAGCCCGATTAGGCAGACACTGAGCTGAACTGTAGCCTCTTTTCTAAACGTGCTTGGAGCAGGCCGGCAAGAAATGACTGCTCATAATTTAATTCTGGTTGTCAACTCATAGAGGGAATTTTCGGAATGTATATACCTGACTCCATTACCAAGCAGAGCGATTACCAGGAGTGCGTCAAGTTCCATGGGCACACCTGTATGGGACTGACTATCGGATATCTGGCTGCCACGCTTGCGCTTGAACATTTGCAGGTAGAAAGAGCCACAGATGAAGAACTGGTTGCCATCGTTGAGAACGACGCCTGCTGCTGCGATGCAGTGCAAGTTTTGACCGGTTGTACCTTTGGCAAAGGCAATTTTTTCTTCAAGGATCATGGTAAAATAGCCTTTACCTTTGGCAACAGAGCTACTGACAGGTCTATACGGCTTGTTCTCAAACCGGAGGTATTGAGTGCTCCCGATGAAGAACTAAGTTTGCGTGATCTGCTCCGCTCCGGTCAGGCATCGGCAGACGAGATAAAACGCTATGAAGAGATCTCAGAAAGCCGGATAAGAGATCTGTTCAGCGCTGGTCCCGGTAATTTTTTTGAGGTCCAGGAACTGACTGGCCCACTCCCGCCTGCAGCCACCATCACTCAATCACTGGCCTGTGCTAGCTGCGGTGAAATGGTCATGAAAACCAAGCTGGAGGATATGAATGGTCGCAGCGTGTGCAAAGGCTGCACTGTAGCTGACGGATGAACTTTCTCAGCAGATCGATATAGATCTTGTGATAGGATAAGTTGAGTTCGTCCGAGGCTCATACCCGAGGTCCAACCCGCTAAGCTTTGTGAGGAAAAACAATGAGTTCCAACGAAATAAATACGCTCAACGGTAGAGTAGCCTGGATTACCGGCTCGTCCCGCGGTATCGGCAAAGCCATAGCAGAACATTTTGCCTCCAAGAGCGCCAAGGTCGTCGTTCATGGCAGTCGGCCGGATTCGCCAAGCGTATTTGGAGAAGGAGAAAGTCTGGCAGCAAGCGCTGAAGATATCGAGAGAAGATACGGTATTCGCTGCATTGCGGTTACCGGCGACCTGACGGATTTTACGGTTGTTAAGAATATAGTTTCAGAAATAGACACAAAAATCGGTCAGATCGACATTCTGGTCAACTGCGCGGGAGGTGATATCGGCACTAAAGGTGTTGAGGCTGAGTTGGCGGGAAAGCCGGAGGGCAACAACGCGCTGTCCATTTCACTTGAGGATATAAAAACCGTCATGGATCGGAATTTTCTTACCTGCGTGCTATGCTGTAAGGCCGTTGTACCGGAAATGATGAAGCGCAAATATGGCAAGGTTGTCAATATTGGCAGTATTGCCGCCCTTACTGGAATTGCCGGCTCGACAATCTATGCCTCTGCCAAGGCTGCGGTTCACGAGTACAGCCGCTGTCTGGCGGTAGAGCTCAGGCCTTACGACATTACCGTCAACGTGGTTGCCCCAGGAGATACTGTTACCGAGCGTTTTTTGGCCTCCAGGGTGACTGAAGATGAGCGCAAGGTCCAGTCTGGAACTTTGGATCGCTACGGCTGGCCCGGGGAAATTGCAGCGGCAGTTGAGTTTTTATCCTCCGATGCCTCAAGCTTTATTAGCGGCCAGGTGATCAGGGTTGATGGCGGGAGTCAATGCTGGCCATCGTAATTTTTGGGATTTATAACCGCTACCGATCCTGGAAAATCGGATTGCTTGATTTTTAGCTAGGAAAGTCGATCTTCGTTGACAACCAGTCAGGGGAAAAAATCGGTTAATCCATAGGAACCACAGAATACCCCTGAGCCTGATAACCTACGAGCGATATGTAGCCGTTACCGACAATTTTTACTTCGGATAGAAAATCATCCACTGGAATATCATTAATTTCAGCGGCTATCGCGCATTGTTCGATGGTGATTCCCTGGCTCGAAAAGCGTTTAATCCAATCCTGGATTTTTTTCTTGTTCTCCACCTCTTCTTCAAGCACATAGTGATCATCTTTGGTAATGAATCTACTTGCACCACCCCTGAATCCAATAACGGCGGTAACTTCGAGGCCTGCCTCGTTCATCTCTCTGATTGTCCTATCCAGTAAATTCATCCTGAAAACCAGCAGTTCATCTTCTTTAAGACTGATGTCGAAATAGACATATGCCTTCGTTACTCCATTGAGGGACAGATGGTTGTCGAAGCCTGTCTGGGACGAAAAAGATATTGAACATGTAACCAGAATTGCCAGAACCATCATTACGTTTTGAAGCAGGTATCTCATAGTTACACCTCCCATCAGCACCCGAGCTCCATCATTTTCTTAATTTTAATTGCCCGGTTGGTATCGTTATCGATCGAATACCATACTTTTACCTGCTGTTCTTTTTCGAATTCATCTATTTGAGAAACCCCTTCCAGCAGGGTATCTGGATCGATGGTAATCCTGATTCGTTTCCCTTTTGGCGGCCGCACCGATATTTGCATTTTGTCAGTATCCACTTTGCTTATTAACCCTCTCAAATAGAGCATATCTTCAGTTGACACTTCTTCATACATCGCTTCAGCAGCTAGTGATGTAGCCCCGAAGAGAAACAATGCTCCCAGCAACAGAAGAAAAGCTAATAAGGGCACTCGTTGCTTCATTTTTATATCTCCTCCGCACTCTTTACCAGTATGACCACAATGTAGCAGTAAAGGTAATCCCGAAACGAAACTATGCCACCAGTTGATTTAAAAGTGTTCTTTTGAACCTCCTGTTTGTATGGATAAAATTTCTTCAAAGACTCCTATTTGTAATTATTAAATTAAATAATTTAAATAATTCTTTACAAAGAAATAAATAAACTTAATTTGTGCCCAAAAGAATCTTGTAAAGGATTCTCTGGATCGAATAAAGACAACAAATCAAACATTAAACCCTGTAAAAAAGGAATCAGTTATGAGATCAGTCTTAATTTTTCTAGCGTGCCTATTATTGGGCTCCCCGTCTCTGGCAGGTGCGAATGAAAATCGATTTCAGCAGTTCAATAATGATGTTGATCAGGCCTACGCTTTTTATCGCCAAGCCCTCTTCCAGACAAATAAGAAAGACGCAGGAAAATCAACCAAGGCCAACGATAAATTCTTGACGCAATGGCAGACCCTGATAGCTCAGTACAACTCCCAACCGCCAGAAGTATTTGGCTCCGACTCTGAATGGCAGTCGACTTTGTCAAACATCGAGAAGATTGCGGTGGAAAGTGCGGCCCAAATCAAGGAGGGACAGCTG
>CAJQNS010000202.1 GCA_905479735.1 uncultured Desulfofustis sp. | reverse complement strand
GAAAACTGGATGTACCGCTACAGCCGTCACCCCATCATGGTTGGTGTGATCATCGGTATATGGTTTGTACCGCAGATGACGGCTACCTTGTTATTCCTGTCAATCGGGTTGAGCATCTACATCCTCATTGGGCTCTATTTTGAAGAGCGGGACCTGATTCATCAGTGGGGAGAACAGTATCTTGCCTACCGGAAACGTGTTGGAGCGTTGGTTACGTTGCCATGGACTGTAAAGGAAACCTGAAGGGTGTGCATCGGATACTCATAGAAATTATTGGTGGTGATGGGTGGACTTGAACCACTGACCTCAGCATCTAAAAAGCTATGCTGTTTGATTATAAGATGATGAAATATAGTGTTCACGGGGTTAGAGGGTGTTCGTAGTCGAAACCAGTCGAACAACCGATTATGCCAACCATCCCACTGACTCATCTAATCGACCATTCACTCGTCTACGCATTTTGAACCTTCGACATCAATAATTTTGACAACGTTTGATACCTTCGACAGATTCAAGCTAGGTGACTCTAGTACAAAAACCGCATTATTACAGTCCGCAAAATTTACATCGAGTGTACCCCAAGCGGCCAATTGGTCAGATGGTGTCGGGTTATCGAAAGTTCCTGGTGTGGCTACTGTCATTTGGAATCTATAGGACTGATTCGGGACCGGGTCGCCAATATCAGTGACCCTGGAAATCAACCAGAGCAGTTCCTCATCCGGTGTGAAGCCAAAGAAGTAGATAATCCAACCTGCCGCTGTGTCATATATCAGGAAGCCTTCGCCATCGAGGCTCTGATCAAACCAGGGTCCTGACCAGTTATTGATCTGTTCGTCCGGGGGTGTGTATGTCACCTCGAGCTGAGGGCCTGAGTCCATAGCTGGATTCTCCCGGCTGTTGAATCGCTTGGATGTTGTACTGCTTTCCCCCGCGGTGAGTATCCAGCCAAAGTTTACCTCAGGATCGTCGAGCCACCCCTGTACGTTATTTACCATGGCCTCAGTCGATTCAATTGTGTATGTTCCGGCCGCATCCACCTCCAACTCTGCACTAGCGACTTCCATGAAGTCCCCGCCAGGGTTCAGCCAGGTCTGACTGTCAAAGAACGTATGGACCCAGGTAGCGTCACTCTGCGTTGCCGCTGTACCTCCACCTTCTTCTCCATCGGCATTGGAACTGCCTTCCCCCCAGTCCGAGACCAGGGACGAGATTTTCAGGGTGGTGGCAGCGGATCTTTCTTTTGACAATTGAAGATGGAGCCGAACTGAATCGATGGTAGACCCAGCAGGAATGCTTGAAAGATCGTCGAAAGCAATAACGGCCCGCCGAACACCATTCGCATTGGTGCGCCCTACAAAAAGGTAGTCACCTGAACCATTGCTCAGTGACCCTTGAGAATCTTCATACAAGGTATTATCGCGGCTTGCCTGAATCTGTGTCACCTCTGCCAAGGCAGGATTGGCAACAACCAAAACAATGAACATCCAAGAACTTAGAGATACACAAAACTTCAACATAAAAACTCTTTCCTTAGCTGGTTTTGGGTAGGAAATACCACCCATCATGGGTAAGAAATATGCATGAGTATAAAATTTAAATCAAATTTCTTCGCAAGAAGGTGTATTTGAATTGTATCAAGCCAGTTTGATCTTTAGGCGCTTCAAGTAGCGAGTTCAATGCATCTGCAGAGTCCTTATTCTGCCTGTAACCCGCTATCCTGCTTTATGTTCGCCAGGAGTCTCTTCTGCTGTGCTTTCGATTGATGGACGTGTGTGATTGGCAATTTGGTACTTTAATTTTCAGGTGTATATCGCGTTTGTTTTACTAGTACTAAGAGACTGTGGGTAGACCAGCCAAACAACATAGACTGCTTTACGATACTTTCCCCTTTATAACATCCTCCATAGTCTCATTATCGGCTGCCTCACTTATGGCAAGGAACTTATCAATACTCTTAAGTAGGTGTTTTTTGTTAATTGGTTTCGGAACAAAGCCGTCCATGCCTGCTTCGTAACAGCGCTCTATATCGTCCTTGAAGACGTTCGCAGTGAGCGCCACTATAAAGACTTTACTGTTTTTCCCTGGCAACTGTCTAATCAGTTTTGTTGCTTCTATACCATCCATTTCAGGCATAGAAACATCCATTAATATCAGGTCGTAACTAAAGTTTTGAGTTGCTTCTACAGCCTCTTTGCCATTAGCGACCGCATCGACATCATATCCGGCGCTCTTCAGAAATGTGGTGGCAACGAGCCGATTTGCCTGGCTATCCTCTGCCAATAACAGTCGTCGCTTATCTCCTGCATGAAACAACTGCTCGTCTTCACTCTCCAGGCCCGGTTGTCCTTTAACTGCCAAATAACCATTGGCAGCTCGTTGCAAATGATTAATACGAACGGGTTTGAGTAATGTTTTTTCGTTGGACTCTGCGGTCTTATAGTATGAAAGAATATATTGCCACTCATCCTCCGCGTCAGAGAATACAATTCGTGATAACTCCCCCGGCGCCTGGACTATTTTCTCTACGGATATCCCCATATCCTGCAGCTGTAAAGCCAGTGCATTTTGGGTCGTCAAATTTGACTCATATATCCTTGCGCTATCTGCTTTGTATTCTTGTCCGGAGGGACGCTGTTCAGATACAAAGTCAGGCTGAATGGTAAACCAAAACTTGCTTCCCACACCTTCCTCACTTTCAAAACCCATCTCACCTCCCAGCAAACCGACTATACGACTGCTGATAGCCAGTCCGAGGCCGGTTCCACCGTATTTACGTTGCGTGGATGAGTCTACCTGAGTAAATTGATTAAACAGTTTATCCAGTTTCTCAGCAGGAATTCCGATGCCGCTATCGCTAATCGTACATTTGAGCTTTTCGCCCTCTGCTTGAGTTTCCAATAAAATACCGCCCTCTTCGGTAAATTTGAGCGCGTTTGAGAGTAGATTGAGTAAAGTTTGCCGAATTTTCGCCTGATCACTTTTCATCGTGGAAGGCAGGTTCATATCAAAATAGCAGGCAACCTCGATTCCTTTTTCGAAAACCCGGTGAGACAATATCTCCACAGTCTCTTCAATAAGCTGAACAGGATCAAACTCCACCGATTCCAGATCCACTTTTCCGGCTTCTATTTTAGAGTAGTCCAGGATGTCGTTGATCAGCATCTGCAGTGAATTACCCGCTTCGCTAGCCATTTTCAGGTAGCGAGCCTGCTCCTCGCTATGTTCCAACTCCTTAATAATCGTAATGGACCCAAGAATGGCATTAATAGGAGTACGGATTTCATGGCTCATTACAGCCAGAAATTCACCTTTGGCATTGGATGCTGACTCAGCTTCTTCTTTGGCTTCGACAATTAGTTTTTCAGAGAGCTTACGTTGGGTTATGTCACGCAAAAAAGCGGTAAAGTAGACTTTATTATCAACTTCAATTGGTGTTATGGCCGCCTCAATTTCAATTTCCTCTCCCTGCTTGTTCAAGGCTACCAGTTCGATATGCTTCCCCAGTATTTCTCCCTGACCGGTCTTTCGGTAATGCTTCATGCCATGATAATGATCAACTCTGGCCCATTTGGGCATCAGATATTCTGCCATCGGAAGGCCAATGATCTCATTGGCATCATAGCCAAATAGTTTGCTTGCCGCCGGATTGAACTCAAGAATAATGCCGTTGATATCAATGGTAACGATGGCATCCAGTGCTGATTTGAGAATTGCGCTTTTGCGAAGTTCACTGGAGTGAAGCTGCTGGGTTCGTTCAGTTACTCGCCGCTCCAACTCTGCCGCATTGGCGGTAAGCTGTTTATTGACATTATAGAGCGCCAGACTTTTTTGCTCTAGAAGCTGTTCAGCTTCTTTACGGGCTTTTCTTTCTCTATGAAAGCGTCTTTCCAGTACTTTAGGGTCCAAAAGACTAACCTGCTTCTTTCTTCAATTCAAAACGGGCATGGTTCCCTTCACCATTGGAGAGATCGACCATTTCAATCAAAATTTTCTCATTAAAGTGTTCAGCAGCGCCCTTAATGAGGCCCTGCGCGAGCATGGCAAAGGGACGAGAAGACTTATAGGTCATATTAAGTGTCTTGTCGTCAACGTGAACAATGGTAAAACTGGGTAATTCTGCATCCGGATAGAGTTTGAGTACCTCAATATGCACATGATTTTCGATGGTATCGAGAAAAGTAAAAGTATCATCGACTTCATTAAAAAAAACCGGGTAGAGTTCAGTAAAGCGTTGCAATAGGTGTTTGCCAAATGTCTGTACCAAGTCACCTGCAGGCATGGAGGTCAGATTACTCAACTGGGTAACCATGGCCAGAATTTCATGATGATCATAGGTGCCCACTGCCGTATAGGCCCCATCAGATTCGAGCGCAGCGTCATTGATAATCTGGTCAGCCATCTCAGGTGAAAAAACATCTTCCACCATTTCTATAAACTCAGTAAAAACTATACCCTTCATAGTTCTGCCCTTCTTATTATCGACGTCTGAGTATATAACGTTTGTTTTACTTATACTCATAACACGATGAGGTTAGACGGCGGTAGATTGTTGTTTGATTGTGATCAGGTGCGCTAAAAATGTGCTAGAAGTAGAAACTTAGAAGAGTCAAAAGCCTGGTGTGTTTATAAGTATTTGAAAAATATGGTGGTGATGGGTGGACTTGAACCACCGACCTCAGCATTATGAATGCCGCGCTCTAACCAGCTGAGCTACATCACC
>CAJQNS010000201.1 GCA_905479735.1 uncultured Desulfofustis sp. | reverse complement strand
AGATCGATCCACTCCTGATCGAAGACTGCCAGGGCATCTTTATTGCCGTCGTAAGGGATGCCTAGATGGATTTCCCGAGGACGGTAGATAAGACTTCGATCTTTCCACCATCCTCTCCTGGTCAAATCCAGGTAGCCCTCATTGGGCCAGCCGCGGATCCTGTTGATGTAATAGGTTTTTCCAGCTCCAGGTGGGCCGGTGACCACCAACTGCCTGAACTCAAGCCCCACCGGCAGGTCTACCCCACGAATGGACTGCACGTCGAGAATCGGTTTCAGTTTTTTATGCAGTGCATCCTTCATGATTAATGATACTGGGCCTTCACCTTATTTGTTTGTGCTGCGTGTGAATCGAATATATCATCTTTTCAGGTAAAGTCATCACTGGCTCGAAGCTGAGCTCTACACGTAAATCAGTGGCACTGGAGAAATGCTATGAACACGAAACACTCAGTCGAGCGCATCGTACTCGACACCATCGTCGGCCCCTTGACCATCGGGGGCGACTATAATTATGTCCGATTTCTGATTTTCGGCAGTGACAAGGCAGCCGATATGTCTGCAGAAAAGACCACGGTGTCGGCTCCTCTCAGGGAGGCCTGCACTCAGCTTGATCATTATTTCAGGGGTAATCTGCAAAAATTTGATCTGCCGCTCAGGCTCAGCGGTACAGAGTTTCAAAAACGAGTGTGGCAGGCCCTTGGTGAGATAGAGTATGGCCAGGTCCAGTCTTACCGACAACTCGCCGGTCGGCTGGGTAATGTCCATCTGGCCAGGGCGGTGGGGCAGGCCGCCAATAAAAATCCTCTGCCGGTCATTATCCCCTGCCACCGGCTGGTTGGTTCAAACGGCTGGGTTGGAGGCTTTGCTCCTGGAGTAGAGCTCAAAAAGATCCTCCTGAATCATGAGGGTCTATACGACCGTCTCTGACTTTCAAGGTGTGAAGGTAAGCCAAAAAAAAAGCCCCTCTGTCCAATCTTTAGTGGGCGGCAGAGCGGCTTTTTTTAAAAGTGAGCTTTGCTTAATAGGCGTTCATCTGCCAGATGCCGCAGGGGCAGGTGTCGGCGCAGAATCCGCAGCCGATGCATTTGTCATCATCCGAGACATATTCGAAGCTGATCTCAGTGCCGATATGAATTTCATTTCTGGTGATCGCCGCGGTCGGGCAGATCGTTTCGCAGAGATGACAATCCCGGCAGGTGGCGCAGGAGAGGCAGCGGCTGGCCTGATCCTCTTCACTATTGCCCTTGTCGCCCGGATTGTAATGGGTGATGGTCAGCGCCTGTTGGGGAACCAGCTGTTTGGTAAAGGGTTTCCACTCCTCCCCCCGGATTTCCGCCAGGATCGCTTCGGCCGCGCTCTTTCCGGCACCAAGCGCATCGGTGGCCAGACCAGGTCGTTCGACATCACCAATAGCCAGGATTTTGCCGTCCGAGGTTTTGTGAGACTGGTCGGTCTGGATCCAGTCGGCTCCCCCCACCTGCATGGTTTGCACAGACTGGGGCAGAAACGGCAGCGAAGGAACGTCGCCGATGGAAATAAAGACGGTCTGGGCCGGGATCAACTCACCGTCTGCGGTCACCAATCCTTCCGGGGTTACCTCTTTGGTCATGACCGGCCATTTGAAGCGGGCACCATAGGCTTCCGCGGCCTCTTTTTCCTTGCCGAAAGCCAGCGGTTTCTGAATATCGACCAGGGTGACTTTGTCGGCACCCAGGCGGTAGGCCTCGCAGGCCACGTCGCAGCCCACGTTACCGGCGCCGATTACTACGACTTCCTTGCCGAGATTCATCGAATCCTTGCCCTTGGCTTCCTTGAGAAAGTCGAGGGCGGGGATGACCCGTTCGTGGCCGGGGAAGGTGAGCCTTCTCGGTTCATGGGTTCCGACTGCCACCACCAGGTAGTCGAACTCCTTTTGCAGACGCTCGAAGGTCGAGGGGGTCATGTCGGTGTCAAGATGGACGTGGACGTTGGACAGCGAGGTAAAACGCTTGATCTCTTCATCCCAGATTGCCTGAGGCAGGCGCTCCCAGGGAACGACCTGGGCCAGTTTGCCGCCGAGCTGGGAATCGCGCTCGAAGATATGGGCTTCGACTCCGCCGATGGCCAGCTGCCAGGCGGCATTGAGTCCGGCCGGCCCACCGCCGATTATAGCAACTTTCTTACCGAGCGATTCGGCCTCCTCGGGGGCGTCGAAATTGGCCACGGCTCTTCCCAGCACCTGCATCTCGATGGATCCGTCGATGCCGGTCCGGGTACAATTTTCCATGCACAGGTTTGGGCATACGGCACCGCAGACCGAGGCGGGAAGAGGCGTATAGCTAAGAATCAGTTCATAGGCCTCTTCAATTTTGCCCTCGCGAATAAGGCGGAGGCGCTCCACGGTCGGAATGTGGATTGGGCAATAGTAGGTGCAGGGGGCAGCCTGCTCGTTGTTGGACCACCAGGGGGTCCGGCGCCGCATTTCGCCGGTGACGATGGCACCGATGGCGGATCGGTCCAGACCGGGGGCCAGATCACGCAATGGGTCGCCGCCGCCAAAGGCCTTGTTCCAGAACTCGTCTCGGAACTGGGCCATCGGCATAGGGCCGGACCACATCAGAGCCCGCTCCTGGGGAGTGACCGAAACTAATACTTGCCATTCCTCGCGGACGGTCAGGCTTTCTAAGAGATCTTGCCGGCCAATTTTTTCGAGGTAACCGGAAATGTTGTCGAGCAGCCACTGCCATTGGTCGTCAGACGGGACATCGAGCCTGGAGTTGGTTTGGGAGTAGGATCCATCCTCTTTGCCGCGGAAATAAATGAGCCCGCCGACCATGCCGACGCAGGGCCGGTAACCCAGCACATTCTCGGGATTCTTGGGATCGAC
>CAJQNS010000200.1 GCA_905479735.1 uncultured Desulfofustis sp. | reverse complement strand
CGAGCGCAGACGGCGATAGAAGTCGCAAAACAGAATCGACGATATAATCATTATTACAGGCCTCGAATCCCAGGTCATCATCTGAGCGTCATTGGTCCGGACGTATCAAAAACCACCGTGATAAAGCACCAGGGTGTGAGGCACCCCAGATCGGTTGTAAATTTTCGAGGTGTCGGATACTCGGAATCGACCGTAAATTCTGTTGGTACCGGCTACTCTTACTCGTCTTCTACGAAGAAGCGAGTAACGAGAATTGGTATCGGTAGATGACCCACGAGTTGAATTGTACCTGACCAGCAGTTGCGCAAAACTTTATCAAGCAGATTCCACCCGAACTGCCTACCTATCACGATCTGGCCCTTTTCCACCTTTTGTGCAGCCATAACCATTCGGTTGGGTGGGTTTTAACAATCCCCGCAATCCAGTCGATCTGTTCCTGAGTATTTACAATAATAGGGTCTTCATCTTCAGAGACATCTTTTATCGGGATCTCTGGCGAGATGGTGAGGTGATGGTGGTCATCGGAGTCACGGATTATATACGCCGGTATGACAGAAACCCCTAACCTCATTGACAGCAGGGCAGGCCCTGCCAGTGAGGGCACTGACTTGTTGAAGAAATTGATGTACACCCCATGAGGGTGAGACTGATCGTTTTGAATCAGGACAATCTTTTTCTCTTTCAGTGATCTTATTATCAGGGCGGTGAGTGAGGGATCAGATTTATATTTGAGGGGAGTAACGTTATATCTGCTCATTATGCTGCCGAAGAAGTCGTCGGGAAAGTTTTTAGCCTCCTTATAGACCACGGCAACCGGGTAACCTTTCAAGGCCAGCCAGATCACCATCAATGGGAAGTTCCCTATATGCCCGCTGTAAAGCAAGGCACCCTTCCCTGAGTATTTCAGTCCATCAAGATGTTCAAGTCCCGAAGCAGTGACTGCTTCGGACACATCACTGGCGGTCCACTTGCCGCTGGTGAGAAAACATATTTCAAAATAATTCTTGAGCAACTTGGCAAGCGAAACCTTAAAGATAGCCAGTCTATCCTGGTCGGTCTTTTCAGGAAACGCTATGTCGAGATTCGCCAGGGCGACTTGCTTTCTATTCCAATCCAGGCTCGAACCAATAGAGGCAAAAAAATCGCATATTGCATAACTTGCCTTTACCGGCAGGAATCTTGACAGGAACAGGAGGAATCTGACAAGCTGAAATGAGGCTTTGCCCGCTATCTTTTTACCTGTCATTGTGCTTTGAAAGATTTCTTAGTTCCTGAATATTGGCTTTGCCTGTTGAAGTTTTAGGAATTGATTCAAGTATTGTCACATATTTTGGCGTCTTCGCACTGCCCAGTGCATTCTGGCAGAGGCTTCTCACTTCATTGTCAGAAAGCGTTCCCATCTGGGCCGGAGCTACAAAGGCCTGCAGCACATTGCCCCGAACCTTTTCGGAATAGACTCCAATGACCTCAGAATCCAGCACTGCGGGATGTGAGAAGATAATATTCTTGATCTCGGCCGGGTATACGTTCTGACCATTGGCCAGGATCACAAGATCATCCCTGCGTCCCATGTGATAGAAATAGTTGTCACTGTCAAATTTTACCAGGTCGCTGGTATGGAAGTAGCCATTTTTAAACCTTTCATTGTCCTGATCGGCAATCCCCAGATACCCCTTCATAACCATCGGACCTTTCACCGCCAGTTCACCTATTTCACCCCTGTGCAGCTGCTCGTCGTTCTCGTCAACAACTCTGACTTCGGCTCCTTCCACCGGGGTGCCGATGCTTGCTCTCTTGTCATCGGCATCTGCTCTTTTGGTCAGAGTAATAAGAGGAGAAGTCTCCGTTAATCCATAGCCCTGGAGGACAACCACATGCGGAAATGCTTTTTTAAAAGCATTCATAAGTGATACGGGCACGGAAGTGCCCATCATGGCAATAAGATCGAGGCTCGTGGTATCGTAACGTTCAGAGAATCCTGATTTGAGCAGCAGGCTGAAAATAGGTGGAACGGCATGAAAATAGGTAATCCTATGTTTGGCAATATTCTCAAAAAGGCTCACCGGATTTATTGAATCGATAATCACCAATTTGCAGCTGTTAGCAAGTAACAGGTTTAAAATTATCGGGCCCGAGATATGCGACATTGGCAGAATTATCCCGAGAATCTCCCTCTTGCCCTGCACGACGCAGTCTCTCATTGCCTCGGGAAAGCAATTCAAATTTGCATAGCTGAGCTCAACGATTTTAGCCCTCCCCGTAGTACCGGAGGTATGCAGGTAGAGGGCAGTATCGGTGGGATCGATATCTGCTATAAGGTCACTGGCAGCCTGGGGGGGCTGGACGATCGATTTGAACTGTTCGCCGGCGATATTCAACTCAAGGACCTGTGGCCTCAATTTCCCTAGATGTTTTAAACCCGGATAAACGAAACAGACCTTTGCCCTGGTGTCATCCAGAATTGAGTTTATCTGATTTTCTCCAAGCTTAAGGTCAATTGGGGTGAATATGGCCCCGATTTTTGTGGCTGCGAAGTAAATAAATGCAAATTCAGGACAGTTGGGAAGAATCACCGCAAGAGCATCCTTCTTTCCAATACCTATATCCACGAGGTATCCCGCCAGCGAATTGGCAATATCATTGAGCTCCCCATAGGTAAACTCTTGATCGTTGAAAATTATCGCAGATTGGTGATATTGAAGAGCAGCCAGCTTCGAGAGTATTTTACTTACATTCATTGAGATCACCTCAGATGCTGCGGGACAGATTGCCCTTGCCAACCTTCACCACGCAAAGGCTGTAGTTTCTTGAAGCAATTGTTATATGAGAGGATTTTTCGATATTAATCAACCCTACTCAATCATCCGCAAAATGCGGTGGTAATCAAACCTTTTCGATAAACGCGACAGCGCATTGGCCCACCTGTCAGGATCAAACAGAATGAGTTCGATAGTTCTTTCCCTACTCTACTCTTCTGATTCGTTCATAGGAATAGTTAGGCTCTGGGTTAGTCCGGCTCTATAAGCAGCTTAATGGTGCGAAAAATAAAACCCCTGGAGATATTCAGGCCATCGGCAATATGTTCCAATATGCCCCGCTCTTCATCTGTAATGCGTCCGCTTGCCTGTGCTACGACACAGAGGTCCCGCACTACCTGCATGCGCTGGGGAATGCTGGTGTTCAGGCAGGCGTTGTTTACCCGGTTTTCCAAATCTTCTTTTAACCGGGTCACATCGAGTTTGCTTGAGAATTCACCCGGGCCGAAAAATTTCTCGAAAATTTTTACCTCCTTCGGTCCGATTCCGTTGCTGGCATCAGCAATAGCAATAGCGCCGGCATAGAGCAACCGGCGCATAAATTTTGCTGTCTCGGTTTTACCTTCGATATAACTTGGTTCCATGAGACCCATTAAGCTCTGCACACCGATTTCCAGATCGGCTTTGCTCATGCCGTCGTCTCGAACATGTTCCGATTCGTCATATAATTTTAGTGCTTTAACGCGAAGGGGACTGAAAGGGTGGGTGGAGAACCAGTCTTCCTTTGGAGCACTGATGCCCGGTTCAGCATCTACCAACTGCATATCATCGATCTGATTCAAGAAATCGTTGAGGTTGAAGCTGATTGTTTTGCCAGTCAGGCCGGAAGCCAGTTTGAATAACGATCGGGCGACACTATCAAGGTCCTGTGAGCAATGCGCTCCCGCACGATCGGCTGATATCTCAGCGTATCTGGACCAGGCAAACAATTCCAAGGCCAGGCGTGGGTCTGGTTTTGCGTCACCACCCAGCAAATAACCTATCGGTATTGTATGGTGCCCATAAATATGGTGCCCCAGCTCATGGCCCATCACAAAACAAAGTTCTTTTTGGGTAAAAGATTCCAGCAGACTCGAGGCAAACATGACAAACAGTCGGCCATCCTCCGGTTTGAAACACATCGCATTAAACTGCGGGCTGGCAAAGACATAGAGTTCCAGTGGGATCTTCATTCCCAGCGTTTCAATACATTCATCTGCAATCCTGTGAATATCCGGTGCCATATCTCGGCTCAAACGCACAGAAGATGACAGCAAACGTCGTCTGAGCCCCATGTTTTTTTTGCCTTCCATTCGGGCTATCGTCTCCTTGACTTGAATGACCTCTGGATGTTCAAGCAGCTTTTTACTGAGTTCCAGGTCATTCTGGCAGCGTATACTTTGTGCAATCATAGCTTCAGCCCCATGCTTGTGAGAGGCCCTCGGGAGGGCAGGAGTAGATAACCTCTTTTCCTAGTACATGATAGAATACCATTATAATAATCGCACTTAAAACATTCCTACCAGGCGCCTGATGTTGCGGCCTCACCACTTTTCATTGTGAGGATAATTCAGAAATGAGATTTCGTAATACGGCAGGAAAATGTTAAGATGATATAATAAATTTGTATTTTATGGGCGATCAGCCACGCCTTTCGGGCGGGGTATTTTAAAACCAACAAATCCACCCCAGGAATGAAGGGTGGAAACTATTATTTATTTTGGCTTTCACATTATTGGTGCAGTTCTGAACCATTTTATTGTTGTGCAGAACTCTAGAATGATCATGTTACTGTTAGGACTCGATTGAAATTAATTCAGCCATAAGGAGGAGCGATGTCAGTTAAAATTCTGATCAGACGTAAATTCAAGATAGAAGCTTTGAAGAACGCGTCCACCATGCTGATTAAAGCGCGAACCAACGCAATGGGAAACCAGGGCTATATTTCAACTGAGACTCTAGTCAATTATGACGATCCTCAATCAGTAATCATTCTCTCCATGTGGCAGAGTAAAGATGACTGGGACAGGTATAGGGACAGCGACACTCGAAAAGAACATGAAGATAAATACGCGGATATGTTCGAGGGCTCAACGGAATACGAGATTCTCAGGGTAGGAATGTAACCAGCGCTGCAGTGGGTTTCTATCTGTCCCAGCCGAACTCTAGCCGGGCAGCTAAATAGATCACTGCCCTCTATGCCAAATTGAAAACGGAGTCAGCCTATGAAGACCAAGGATATTCTTGCTGAAAAGGGAACGCATGTCACTACAGTCAAGGAAACGCTCCTTCTGGCAGATGTCGTATCAATGTTTGTAAACAATCATATCGGCTCGGTTGTAGTGGTAAACAATTTTGACGAGGTCATCGGTATCGTTGCCCCAAACGATGTACTGAAGGCGATACAGCATCACCCGGAGTATATCACCACGATTACGGTAAGCGAAGTAATGACCAGAAATATCATCATCGTGACTCCCGAGGATGATGTAGATGATCTGATGACGATTATGACCCAGAACAGAATCCGTCATTTACCGGTGATCGACAAAGGAGAACTCACCGGTATTTTATCGATTGGCGACGTGGTCAAGGCTAAAACCACCGCCCGGGACGTCGAGATCAGTTATCTGACGGATTATATTGAAGGCAAATATCCCGGCTGAACACAGAGGGCCCGGCAAATAAGGATCGTTACATCTTAGGTGCACCTTCGAACGGACATTTATTGATAAGGATGATAGCCTTCCGGTTGCAATGGCGGCAAGGTGTTGCTCTGCTTGCGGAGCTTGATCGGCGATGGCGTCAGCCACTCACCGCGATTGCTGGCTGGCGGTTTCAGGCTGGAATCGCGGACTGTCTTCGCTCAGAAACCCCAGACATTCTATAATTAATTGTTACCGGCCACAAGCTGGCAGACCGCTTGAACAGCACTGTCCATCTCGAGGAAATTCATATTGAACACCATGTGATAATGATCGGGCTGCTCGTAGTCAGTTCGACCGAAATGTCGATAGAGATGGATCCTTCTCTTGTTTTGTTTGTCGATTACAAGCTGAGCCTTTTTGCGATCTATATTGTAATGGTCCATCATGAAATGTATACGGTTCTCTATGTTGGCGATCATTAGAAAGTGGAAAGTGTCCTGACGTTCCGCCAGAATATACTGACCGCCTCGGCCGATGATCACGACGTTGTCCTGACTGGCGATGATCGGCATTATCTTATGCAGAATAGAGATATACAGGTCGCCGTTAATATAACCAGGCCTTTCTTCCATGGCAGTTTCAACATAGCCTTTGCCAAATGGTCCAATCTTGCGAACCAGTCGCTTGACTAGCCCTTCACTGCCCGTCTCTTGGGCAATGGAATCAACCCAGTCGGCAGAAACATCGGCTTCGCCAGCAACCATCTCGACGATTTGTTCATCAATCAAGGCATAGCCCAGCTTTTCCGCAACCATTGTTCCCAGCGTCTTACCGCCGGCGCCGAACTGTCTGGCAATAGTTATTACAGACATAATGTACCTCCATTATGTTTATGCGTAAGCTCTATGAGATACGTAGAGCTCAATAGCGATAACCGGCCAGATTAATCTTTTCTATTATACATAGCGGCATAAGTTCAAGGCGCCCATCCAGGCAAGGCACGAGCGAGGAGCCGGCGGAGCAACCTTAAAGGGTTGTGAGCAGGCACCACAGCGAGTAACACAGCCCGGTGGGATGGATTGGACTTATGCCGCTATGTATAATTTAAGCCTATCCTATCGATACCCCGGAAGGCAATGTTTTCTTACTCGGGGGAGGAGATTCCAGAGAGACTGGCAACAAAAGGTTGAACGGATGACGAGTTAAGGCTGGCAATTACCAGAGATTTTATAATATCATTGAAGTATCAAATCAGCGTTTTGACGTCTGGTTTAGACGTCTGAATTGTAAAGTGTACGCGCAGGTCTGCTTGCAACGGATATCATAAAGCGGTAAACAAGACCGCCGAATTGGAGGCCGTAAACAGTGAGCGTTGATAACCTGTCATCCACCGATACCTCCTTTGGCAAGGCAAAGCCTTCTGCTGTTCAATCCCGCCGGGCCAAGAAGATCGTCCCCTTCTGCCTCACTTTTATAATCTGTTTCGCCACCTGGTTTGTCCTTTCGGGACGATTTGATTTCTTTCATATTGCTCTGGGAATAATCGCCTGCACAATCGTCGCATCTCTGTCCGGCTCGATCCTCATATCGAGGCGAGGGCTTGAAAATCTTCCCGGCCAATGGCTCGGATTCATCCTGTATATTCCCTGGCTCTTATACCAGGTTTTGTTAGCCAATATACATGTCATGTACCTGGTATTTCATCCCCGGATGATCGAGTTGATCGATCCGAGAATTATCAGCTTTAAGAGCAAACTAAAGAAACCCATGTCCCTTTTTATCTTTGCCAACTCCATCACGCTGACTCCCGGTACCATTACAGTGTTTGTTTCAATAACCGGTGAATACACGGTGCACGTTATTGACGAAAAATCCGGTAATTCGCTTCCGGGGGAAATGGAAGAACGAGTAGCCCGGCTGATGGGTGAATAATGGAAACATTCTTCTTATACGCAGCCATATATCTGTGTTTGATCATGCTGCTGTCGCTCTACCGGGCTGTCTTTGGTCCCACCGTTCTCGATCGCATGATCGGGGTCAATGCGATTGGCAGCAAGACGACAGCTCTTCTGATCATGATCGGCATCATTTATCAGCGGGTGGAGATGTTTGTCGACATAGCCCTGGCCTATGCCTGCTTGAATTTTATCGCCGTCTTGGCGGCTTCTCGCTTTTTCCAGAAAAGGAAGGGGTTATATGACGAATCCCACTAGCAGCAAAAAGATTTTCTCAGAATCTCTAAAGGGATGGGGACCATGACCTTGGTGGCCGCTATTTTTATTGTGCTGGGGCTTTTCTTCTTTACTGGCGGTTCTATCGGCATCTTGCGGTTTCCAGATTTTTTTTCCAGACTGCACCCCGCCGGAAAACTCGACAGCATGGGCCTGCTGATGACCCTGGCCGGCATGGCGCTCTATACAGCTCGAGACCTGTCGTTACCCGCCATACTCACCGCCTTAAAAATATTACTGATTGTTGTCTTCGTTTTCATCACCAGCCCCACCGCCACTCATGCCATCCTCGATGCCGGGGTCCGAGCCGGCCTCGGCCCTTGGACAGCCCCAAAGAAGAAGGGAACCAGATGATCTGGCCGCTGGATATAATCATTCTCACAATTGTCATCATTTGCGGTATCGCCGCCATATCCATCAAGGATCTGCTGGGTGCGGCAATCATGTTCGGGGCCTACAGTTTTATGATGTGCCTGCTCTGGTCGGTGATGGGGGCAGTTGATGTTGCCTTCACGGAGGCCTCGGTCGGCGCCGGAGTGAGCACGGTATTCTTTGTGGCCGCCGTTTTTCGAACAACCCGGAGGACAAGAGATTGAGAGCACTGGGGCTGGCAACAGTTTTTTGTTTCGGCGCTATTCTGTTCTACATTTCCTTCGATTTTCCAGGCTGGGGAGATGAGAACTCCCCTGCCAGCCAACACGTATCTCCCTACTATATCGAACACACCATGGACGATACCTCGGTTCCCAATATCGTCACCGCGATCCTGGCGGATTATCGGGGCTATGATACCCTGTTTGAAACTGCGGTGATTTTCTCTGCCGGTCTGGCCTGTTTTTTTCTTCTGCGGATTCCAGAGCGCCAGGCGCCGCCCGCCCGCTTCTATCGCCACCTGGCTACCGGGATTACCTTTCGGATTGAAAAAGGAGGCCGTCTTCCCGAGGACACGGACGAGTTTGAAAGGATCGACAGCGTCTGGGTTCCCTATGACGTCATCATCGGCATGACCTGCCGTCTGGTCGTACCCTTCATCCAGTTGTTCGCCCTCTATGTAATTGCCCACGGCCACCATAGTCCCGGGGGCGGTTTTCAGGGAGGAGTAATCTTCGGTGCGGCAATCATCCTCTTTGCCATCTCCAACAACCTCAGAAGAACGCTCAAACGCATGAGTGAAAAGACGAGCGCTCTGCTTGGTTCCCTGGGAGTCCTCATTTATGCAGGTACCGGGATTCTCTGCATGGTTCTGGGGGCCGGCTTTCTCAATTACAGTGCCCTGGCATCATTGCTGGGCGTTGACCCGGTAAGCGCCAGATCTCACGGTATCCTGATAGTCGAGATCGGTGTGGGAATTGCAGTAACCGCAGTGATGGTATGGATCTATTACAACCTTTCTTCAGCCGGAAGACAGGACGAAGGATTATAGCATGGAAGCACTAGGCAGCCTGATCTTAGCTAAATACAACTACTGGGCGGTCATTGCCCTGCTTTTAATAGGGCTCTATGCCATGATTACCAAGAAGAATCTGGTCAAGAAGATCATCGGCATGAATATTTTTCAGACTGCGATCATTTTATTTTATGTCTCCATTGGCTCAAAAAAAGGAGCGACAATACCGATCATCACCCATGGCCATGGTGATGCGTCTCATGCGGTGCATAGTGTGGAATATATCAACCCGCTGCCCCATGTGCTGATGCTCACCGCCATCGTCGTCTCGGTCGCAACCCTTGGAGTCGCTCTGGCTCTGGCCATGAAAGTTTACTCTCAATACGGAACCTTGGAGGAGGACGAAATCAGAGAAAAAATAATGGAATCAGAACCTGTGTAGGATCGTTCTGATTACTGCCCGGCATTCGTCGCCAGCCTCAGTTTTCATTGATGAAGCTGGGAATACCTCCCCATAGAGGATATGGAAGAGCAATTTCCCATCATCATAATAGCGGTACCTCTCATAGCGGCCCTTCTTATAACCGCACTGTGGTGGTTTGATAAAAGAGTCTGTCTGCCGATTTCGATCGTTGCCGGACTCACTTCCCTGGTTGCTTCCGTTGGCCTGCTGCTGCAGGTTTTATCAGTCGGGATCCTTGAATACCGGCTGGGGGGCTGGGCCCCTCCATTTGGTATCGTCTATCGGATAGATCATCTCAACAGCCTTATCATTGTCGCCGTATCCCTGGTGTCTCTTTTGAACTTGATCGGCAGTAGAACTATCGTCGAAAAGGAGTTCCAGGAGAAAGTTGGCGCCTTCTATGCCCTCTACCTTCTATTTACCGCGGGGCTGCTTGGTATACTCATGACCGGAGATGCATTCAACCTCTATGTGCTGCTGGAAATTGCCTCTCTGACCGGCTATGCCCTGATAGGTCTGGGCCGGAGACGGGCTCCGCTGTCCGGCTTGAACTATCTGTTTATGGGCACCATCGGTGCCAGTCTTTACCTGCTTGGCGTCGGCTATCTCTATCTGATGACCGGTTCGCTGAACATGGCGGACATCGCTCAGATTCTTCCCACCATCCTCCCTTCAAAAGTCATTGTCCTGGCCTTCATCCTCTGTCTGAGCGGGCTTTTTATCAAAATGGCACTGTTCCCTCTGCATGGCTGGCTGCCCAATGCCTATACCTATTCTCCTTCTGTGGTGAGCAGCCTGGTTGCTCCTCTCACCACCAAGGTTATGATCTACGCGATGTTTCGGGTGATGCTGACGATTTTCTCCATTGACTTTTCACTCAACAGCGTGGCACTTCGCCTGCCGATCCTGTGGCTCGCCATAGCGGCGATCGTCATGGGATCGATCATGGCACTGGCCCAAAAACGGCTGAAGAAGATGCTGGCCTTTATCGTTGTGGCTGAAGTCGGCTATATGGTAGGTGGCTTCTGGCTGGGCAACAGAGCCGGCATGAGCGGAGCTGTTTTACATATTATCAATGACGCCGCAATGACCCTGTGCGTGTTTATGGCCGCCGGGGCAATCGTCTATAAAACAGAGGATGATCGCCTCTCAAGTCTCAAAGGTGTGTTCAGGACAATGCCGGTGTCCATGACAGCCATGGTTGTCGGCGGACTCTCGCTTATTGGGGTGCCTCCCACCTGCGGTTTTTTCAGCAAGTGGTACCTGATATCAGGCGGGATGGCAGCCGGGCACTACGGGTTTGTCGCCGCCTTGCTGTTCAGCAGCCTGGTCAACACGGTGTTGTTTTTTCGTCTATTCGAGATCGGCTATTTTGAGCCCTTTCCATCAGGGCATGCCCATGAACAGCAGGGCCATACTGATGCCCGCAATCATTCGAGTTCAATAGCAGAGGCACCGCTGGATGTGCTTGTTCCACTGGTAGCAACGGCAGTGCTTGTCATTGTACTGGGCATCTACTCAGGAGAGATTGTGGCAAGGGTGATTCAGTTTGCAATTCCGGCAGTGATTGGTTAGGAGCCCGCCAATCTTCCAGGCCAAACCCATGAAAGTCTTTTTGAGGTGTTTATGACCGTCATCCCAGGATTAAGCGCACACAGTTCTTAGCCAGGTCAATGGATACGATTGTTTCCATAAAACCATTGATTGCCATTCTGGCTTCGCTTCTCGCCGTCCCGTTTATCATCCTCTCGGGCCGTTCACCAAACCTGCGCGAAGCATGGACGTTTACAGCCGCAGGCCTGAAGTTTGTATTTGTGGCCTCGATGCTGCCGCTTATACTTGCCGGCTTTCAGGTGGAATTTACCATTGCTGAGGTGCTGCCTGACTTTGCCCTTCGCTTGCGCGTTGATGCCATGGGGATGCTCTTCGCCCTGGTATCTTCGTTTCTCTGGATTGTCACTTCTTTATACTCTATCGGATATATGCGAGGGCTGCAGGAGCATTCTCAGACACGCTACTTCTGCTTTTTTGCCCTATCTCTTTCGGCAACCATCGGTGTTGCCTTCTCAGCCAACCTGCTGACCCTGTACCTTTTCTATGAGA
The DNA here is from genome assembly GCA_905479735.1 of uncultured Desulfofustis sp. Lineage (GTDB taxonomy): Bacteria > Desulfobacterota > Desulfobulbia > Desulfobulbales > Desulfocapsaceae > JABDQA01. The sequence goes on along the minus strand of CAJQNS010000200.1, from coordinate 1,057 downwards.
TGCTTTCTCTGGCCACCTACCCGCTGGTAACCCATCACCAGGATAAAGAAGCCCGCAGTTCGGGGCGAAAGTATCTCTTTTACATTCTGGGGACCTCCATTGCTATGGTGCTGCCAGCCATGATTTTTATTGCCCACAAAACCGGTACGCTGGAGTTTGCCTCCCAGGGCATACTGGCTGGCACGCTCGATCAGCCCGCGGTGCTGATGCTTCTGCTTCTTTTCGTCTTCGGCTTTGCCAAGGCCGCCATCATGCCCTTTCATGCCTGGCTGCCGGCAGCTATGGTGGCGCCGACCCCGGTGAGCGCCCTGCTGCATGCGGTCGCCGTGGTGAAAGTAGGCGTTTTCTGTATTGCCAGGGTAATGACCGGCGTTTTCGGGATCGACCTTCTGGCCAGTCTTGAATTATCGACCATCGTCTGCATCATTGCCGCCGTCACCATACTGGCGTCTTCTTTAATCGCACTCTCCCAGGATGATTTGAAACGCAGGCTGGCTTTTTCCACCATAGGCCAGCTCTCCTATATTGTCCTGGGAATCGCCCTGCTCTCGAAAAGCGGCATGATCGGCGGCCTGCTGCATATCGCCATGCACGCCTTCGGCAAAATAACCCTGTTCTTTTGCGCCGGTGCCATTTTCGTAGCAACGGGCACCAGGAATATCAGCCAGATGGCGGGGCTTGGCAAACGGATGCCACTCACCATGTCGGCCTTTTTCATCGGCGCCTTAAGCGTGATAGGCTTGCCACCCTGCGGAGGATTCATAAGTAAATGGCATCTGGTGACAGGAACGATTCAAGCGGATCAGATCGTCATGCTGGTGGTCCTGCTGGGCAGCTCTCTGCTGAATGCAGCCTATTTTCTACCAGTTGTTTATCGCGCTTTTTTCTGCAGCCGGGAAGAAGCCTTGTTCAATGGGCCAATGACTGAAGCACCGAGATGGTGTCTGCTTCCCCCGCTAATCACTGCAGGCCTGTCGATCGTGCTCTTCGTTTATCCCCAGCCGTTTCTGAGACTGGCCAGGCTGGCCGTTCAGGGAATTATGGGAGGTTGAATCAG
>CAJQNS010000199.1 GCA_905479735.1 uncultured Desulfofustis sp. | reverse complement strand
ATCAGGCGCCGGGAGATATTCAGCGACATGGGCATCGAGTTCAGGCTCAGTACTGAGGTCGGAACGGACATTGCATTTCAGGAGATTGTCGATGACTACGACGCCGTATTCATTGGCACCGGGGCGTATCGCTCGATCCGCGGCGGCTTTGAGAACGAGAGTGCGGACGGAGTTTATGACGCTCTTCCCTACCTGATTGCCAATGTCTGCCACGAAAGACATTTCGGCTATGATAAATACGACTATGTTTCATTCGGCGACAAGCGGGTGCTGGTACTGGGTGGAGGCGATACCGCCATGGATTGTGTGAGAACTGCGGTACGGCAGGGTGCAGCCAAGATTACCTGTGCCTACCGGCGCGACGAGCGCAATATGCCGGGCTCGGCTAAAGAGGTCGCCAATGCCCGGGCCGAGGGTGTTGAATTTCTGTGGAACCTGCAGCCGGTGGCCATCGAGGTCGACACCAACAACCGGGTCAGCGGCGTCAAGATGGCAGAAACCAGGATGGGTGAACCTGATGACTCGGGCAGATCGAGACCGGAGATTGTGGCCGGGAGTGAACAGGTGCTGGATACCGACGTGGTGGTCATGGCCTTCGGGTTCAGACCGGATCCGGCGGGCTGGGTCACAGAGATGGGCTTAGAGCTCGATGACGGTGACAGGATCAGGGCATCAGCCCGTGGACCTTATCCGTTCCAGAGTTCCGAGTCCAAAATATTCGCCGGCGGCGACGCGGTCAGGGGGGCGGACCTGGTGGTCACCGCCATAGCCGACGGACGAACTGCCGCAGAGAGTATTATCGAATTTCTCGAGGTCTGAGAGAAGAGACGGCGAAGTGTGCAGTGTCAGCAGAAAAATTTCTTGAGCTGATCGATTTCGTCCATCTGGCCGAACAGGGTAAGCACGTCGCCCGCCTCTATATGATGACGTCCCCGGGGAATGATCATCTTTGCTCCACGTTTAATGGAGACCAGGGTGACGTGTTCCGGCAGCGGCAGCTCTTTGACCTGTGAGTTGCAGCACGAATGCTCTTCGTTTATGGCGATGTCAACGAAGCCGGTTTCGGTGGAGGAGCGCAGGGTGATCTGCTCTTCTTCCAGCTGGCCGCGCTGCTTACGAACGATGCCGACATCATAGGCTCTCAATATGTCACTTCTACTGATCGAGCCTAACAACCGTAAGGTCCCGTCCCTTGAGACTACCGGCAGGCGAGCCAGATCACGGGGCGACATCTTCTGGATGGCAACCCAGATCGGTTCATCGGGGAAGACCGAGATCGGCCCCTCAATGGCCAGATCGGCCACCTTCATCCCCCGTGGATTAAAGCTCTCAAGGGTCTGCGCCCGATGGACGTCCTGCAAAGTTATTATACCCCAGAGCCTGTTGCTTTCGGCAACCACTGGAAAGCCCAGCAGGTTGGTCTCCTGAAATAATGCCATCAACTCGGAGACTGACTTGTCCTTGTTGATCGTGGTTACCCGGGTGCGCATCACTTCCTCGACCCTGACCCCCTGCATGATGTCCATATCCCGGCCCTCGAAAAACCTGATTCCCCGTTTGGCCAGTTTGAGGGTATAGATCGATTCGGGGTGGAGCCACTGGGCGAAATAGGTGGCACTGATGCCGGCAACCATGAGTGGCAGGATCATCAGGTAATCGTTGCTCATCTCGAAGACGATCAGCATTGCGGTCAACGGAGCGCGGGCGGTTGCTCCGAACAGCGCAGCCATGCCGACCAGAGCGTAGGCACCGGGACTGCCGGAGATTTCCGGAAAATAACGATAAAAAATCAGACCGACACAGCCGCCGAGCATGGCGCCGATAAACAGTGATGGTGCAAAAACACCGCCGGAATTGCCCGAACCCAGCGTAAACGAGGTGGCCAACGGTTTTAAGAAAACGAGCAGCAACAGAATCCAGAAGGAGGTTCCTCCCTGGAGCACTTCTTCGATAAAATGAAAACCGGAGCCGTACATGAAGGGCATGAAAATGCCTTCGGAACTGGGCAGAAACATGAACAGCATGCCGGTAATGCCGAGCAGCGCCGCTCCGACCGCAGGTTTATAGATCTGCGGAAAATCCCAGTTGTCAAAGACGATTTCGGCCCGATTCAGCATCCGAATGAACATGATGCCGACCAGGGCGGAAAGCAGCCCGAGGATCAGGTAAAAGATCAGTGAAACCGGGGAAACCAGTGAGTGTATGGGTACTGAGAAGGCCGGCCGGGTGCCGAGGAAGAAGCGACTGACAATCGAAGACGAGACGGCGGCAATGACTACATTGCCGAATGAACGGACCTGCAGATTGCCCATCAGCACTTCAATGGCGAAGACCACCCCGGCGATCGGGGCGTTGAAAGTGGCGGCGATTCCTGCGGCTGCACCACAGCCCACCAGATTCCTGATCCGGTCGTCGGAGAGGCGCAGCACCTGACCGATGCTGGAACCGAGCGCCGAACCGACCTGGACGATGGGCCCTTCGCGTCCGGCCGAACCGCCGGTACCGATGCACAGAGCCGAGGCGACGATCTTCGCCGCCGCTACCCGTGCCCTGATTCTTCCACCCCTGATGATCAGGGCCTGCATTACTTCGGGAACGCCATGCCCTTTAGCCTCCTGGGCAAAAAGAATCAATGGCCCGACCAGCAAACCGCCGATGACCGGGACGATCAGATAGACGAAATTGCCGAGCCAGGGCAAGAGTGCGGGCAGCGTCTCGTAGCCAAAATGCTGGATTGCATAGATCAGTTTGATAAACAGAACAGCAGCCAGCCCGGTTCCCGCCCCTATGGCGATAGAGAGAATCAGCAACAAGAAACCGACCGGCGGGGCCATGCGGTCCAGATATTTGCTTAGCGCTGTCTGTTTAGATGACATAGGTTTGGAACCATGAGCGGCCGAATCTGTCAATTATCGGATGCCGCTATAAAAATTCAAAAGGCGCCTACCTTAGCAGGAAAGCGTTTACTTTACCATCTTTATCTTGAATACGCTCCTGTACTGGTTAGGACGGTCGCAGAGCCAGCCTGGCCTCCTGACGCATGGCCATGTCGACCATGACCAGCGCGGCCATGGATTCGACGATGGGAACGGCCCGCGGCACTACGCAGGGGTCATGCCTGCCTTTGGCTTCCAGAGTGAGGGATGTTCCCTGATAATCAGCGGTCTGCTGGGGCTGCGAGATCGTGGCCGGGGGTTTGAAGGCAACGCGGAAGTAAATCGACTCCCCGTTGGATATACCGCCCTGGATCCCTCCGGAATTGTTGGTAGCAGTACCGAGTCTTGCCTCTTTCATGACAAAGGGATCGTTGTGGGTCGAGCCCCTGAGCCGGGTGCCCTCAAAACCGGAGCCGATTTCGAACCCCTTGGTGGCAGGAATCGCCAGCATTGCCTGGGCCAGTTTGGCTTCCAGCTTCTCATATACCGGTTCACCCAGACCGGCAGGCACATTGCGGATGACGCAGGAAACGGTACCGCCGGTGGAATCCCCGCCATCTTTGAGTTCCATGATCAAGGCCCGCATCTTCTCGCCAATCTCGGTATCGGGGCAGCGCAGATCGGTCTGGTCGACGACCTCTCTAGTGATTGTCTGGTGGTCGGCTGGAGCCGCTTCCAAGGGGCCTACCGAACTCACCCAGGCAACTATTTCCATACCGTAGGCGAGCTCTAAGATTTTTTCGGCCACCGCACCCGAAGAAACGGTTCCAATGGTTTCCCTGGCACTCGAGCGACCGCCTCCGGAAGAGGCCTTGATACCGTACTTGGCCATATAGGTGAAGTCGGCATGGGATGGTCTTGGAATGGTTTCCATTTCGCCGTAATCGGCAGGACGCTGATCCAGGTTGTTAACTTTCAGACCGATGGGGCTTCCCAGGGTTACACCGTGTTCGGTGCCCGATAAGATCTGGACCTGATCCTTTTCTTTCCTGTCGGTGGTCAGTTTGGATTGTCCGGGACGCCTTCGGTCGAGCTGGCGCTGAATGTCCGTTTCCACCAGCTTCAGTCCGGGAGGACAGCCGTCGATGACCACGCCGACGCTTTTGCAATGCGACTCTCCAAAAGTTGAAACTTTGAATAAGGTTCCGAAATTACTTGACATAAAAACTCCAGTAGAGGGTGGTGGGTAATCTAAGTGTTAAAGATAATGATCAATGCATCTATTTCAATCGGCTGCAAGAATCTGTTCGGCATCAGCAATGGCCAGATTCGTCATTCTGGCGACCGACCGGATCATTTCCAGCTGCTGCTGTCGGTAGCTATTGTCTCTGCTGAGATCGTCATTGACAAACAGCGTCTGGTACTGGTTCATCCACCGGAACATCTCCTTGTTGGCCTGCTGGAGTGCCTCTATGGTGATGTCTATTGAGTCTTGCGACAGGTTCGGGTCCGGCTGCATATTCTTCAATCTGCTTTCGAGTATGAACATGTAGCCGATTTTGTCCATGGCCTGGTCGTGCACCTCGATAATCTCCTTTCTCAGATTGTCGTTCTCTTCGGCCAGGGGATTTGAGCAGCCCCAGAGCAAAAACAGCACGGCTGCTGCCGTAAGCCAGCAGCCTCGGGACAGGGGGGGGGCCGTTATCAGGGACAGGTACGCAGCCATTGACTGATCTTCTGCTCCGATAATGTTTCTCCGCCTTTTCCCCAGTTGAGCTGGAGGTAGCTGATCAGTGAGTTCATCTCCTGGATGGAAAGGTCTGCGAAGGCAGGCATGCGTATGTTTTTGGTTCTGTTCCCGGTGACGATTTTTCCCCGCACACCGGACGAGATGAGGCAGGGCAGCTCACCAATCCTGTGGCCCAAATAAGCCGAGTCCGTCAAGGCCGGATAGAGGGCCCTCAGTCCCTGTCCTTCCCTGCCGTGGCAGGAAGCGCAATGCCTGTTATAGACCGCCGGATCCCCTCTGTTCTCCTTACAGCCAGACAGCAGCATCAGCGCCGGAAGAAGCACCAGCATCACTGGCCAGCGCAGCAGCCGATCAGGGCTCATCAATCAGCCTCCCGATGTCCTTGATCAGTCGGTCCACCGCCTCTTCTTCTGTGCCCTTATAGTAGCCGCGGATTTTTCCCTGGCGATCTACCAGGGTGAACGAACCGGAGTGGATAAATCCCCCTGGTGCATTTTTATCCTCCATGGCGGCGAGACCGTAGCGGAAGGCGGTATCGTAGATTTCTTCCTTGACGCCGGTTACCAGATGCCAGCTGTCGGCCTCAATGGCGAGCCTTGCTGCAAAATCATTTAAAACCTCGACGGTGTCGTGTTCAGGGTCAATTGAGTGCGACAGCAGCAGGAACTGGTCGTTGTCCTTGAATTTCTCATAGATCCGGAGCATCTGTGACTTCATGATCGGGCAGATGGTTGGACAGCTGGTGAAGAAAAAATCGGCCACATAAATTTTACCCTGAAACAGTTCCTGGCCTATCTGCCGGTTCTGCTGATCGGTAAAGGTGTAGGGTATGTCGATTGTGCCAATCACCGGCAGCGGTTCCCGGGAAGACTGGTCGCAGCCCAAGCTGATCATTGTCAAGACGACCATGAGCAGTCCGGCCCAGATCTGCACTTTTGAATCTTTTTCCAGGTTAAATATTAACATTGTATTCCCTGACAGGAGTGGTGAAAAAATGTAGACTTCTCATCAGTTACATGATTTTAGTGGTGGAGACAAACGATTTACCGGATTATCGAAAAAAATCAACCAGCAGTGGAGAGCAAGATGGAAAAGATCGCCCTTGTAACCTATAATCCTGAACTGATGTGCTTTGGTCACGTGCTTCTTTATGCCCTGGACTTTCATGAAAAAGGCTATGAGGTCAAGGTCGTCATCGAAGGGGGGGCGGTGAAACTGGTGTCGACGCTGAAAGATCCAGAAGCCCCCTTTTATGGACTTTATCAGAAAACTAAGGAAAAAGGGTTGATCGATTGCGTCTGTCAGGCCTGTTCGGCCAAGCTCGGCAGCATCGATGAGGCCCGGGCCCAGGGACTGCCGGTGGGTGGTGACTTGATGGGGCACCCGTCGATGGAAGAGTATCTGAGCCGCGGCTACCGAATTATCACTTTCTGAGCGTTTTAAATCGATCTTTAGATAGGAATAATGGAATTTCCAGACATTCAGCAGCAGAAAGAGACCCTCATTGAGTCCTTCTCTTACGAGCAGGAGATCGCTCCCCAGAAGGTTTCGGTAATTGCCTCTCCCTATCGGATCTGCCCGTTGGGTGCCCATATCGATCATCAGGGAGGGCCGGTACTGGGCATGACAATCAACGCCTGCACGCTTATGGCCTTTTACCCGGGGAGCGACGACCGGGTCCGGCTGAAGAGCAAGAATTACCCGGGCAAGGTCAATTTCAGTCTGGCCGACATCCCCGATTCACCAGGCAGTTTCTGGGGCGTCTATCCCCGGGCGGCGGCCCTGGCCCTGAAGGAGAAATATCAGCTCAGGCGCGGCATCTGCGGCCTCTTGGACGGTATGCTGCCCGGCTGTGGCCTCAGCTCATCGGCTTCGGTCCTGTTAGCCTATCTGCATGCCTTTGCCCGAGTCAACGAAATGGATCTTTCGCCCTGGGACTATGTCAATCTCACTCGGCGGGCGGAGAACCATTTTATAGGCTTGAATAACGGCATCCTCGACCAGACCTCGATCGTCTTTGGTAAAAAAGGACATCTGCTGCACATCGACACGGTGGATAAAACTGTGACCAGGCTGGAGGAACGCCGCCCAGAAAATGATTACCGGATCATCGTTGCCTACTCCGGCTATTCAAGGGAACTGACTACCTCTGGTTACAACTCGAGGGTCGATGAATGCCGGGTGGCTGCCGCTGAGCTGTCGAGGTTGGCCGGACGTCCCGGTGCCGAGATGCTGTCGAGTGTCGAGTTGAAGACTTTTGAGAGGTTCGGGCCGCAGCTGCAAGCCCATATCGGCAGGCGAGCCAATCACTTTTTCAGTGAGTCGCAGCGGGTCATGGACGGTGTGGCTGCCTGGAACAGCGGAGATATAGAGACCTTCGGTAAACTCATGAACCTCTCCTGTGGAAGTTCGATTGAGCAGTATGAGTGCGGTGTTCCTGCGGTCTGTGACCTGCAGCAGGTTGTCAGCGGCGCCGATGGCGTCTACGGCTCGCGTTTCATGGGCGGCGGCTTTGGAGGCTGTGTTGTCGGTCTGGCCAGGTCCTCGCACGCGACGGTGGTTGCTGAAGAAATCGAGACCACGTATAAACAGCTCCACCCGGAAGTCGCTGAGCAGGCGTTTGTCCGGCTGGGCCGCTCGGACGACGGGGTGCGCTTTCTATGAATGCGGTCATTCTCTGTGCCGGATTTGCCACCCGCATGTATCCGCTGACCAAAAATTTCCCCAAGCCGCTGCTGCCGGTGGCTGGTATGCCCGTATTGGATTATCTGGTTGAGCAGGTGGCCGGGCTGGCCGGGATCAGCGCCGTCCACCTGGTCAGCAACGCCAAATATTTTGACCATTTCAGCCGCTGGCGGGCCAACCATAGTGAGCGGGGAACTTACGGGTCACTGACCATTGAGATCTACGATGACGGTTGTGTGGACAATGAAAATCGTTTAGGAGCGGCCGGTGACCTGGCTCTGGCCCTGAAAATGATCGGTACGCCTGACAAGGTTCTGGTTTCCGGCGGCGACAATATCTACCAGTTTGCCCTGGCTCCGCTGTGGAGCAAGTTTTTACAGGGGAATGAGCACCGGATCGTCGCCCTGGTTGAAGACCAGCTTGAAAATCTCCAGCGCACCGGGGTACTTGAATTCGGCACTGACGAAGGGGTGCTGCGGTTGCACGAAAAGCCTCAGCAGCCGCCCTCTCACTGGGTCTGTCCGCCGCTCTATTTTTTCCAGCCCAGTGTCTGGGGTGAGCTTGAGCGGTTCCTGGAGAGTTCAGCCAATCATGACGCACCGGGCTATTTTATCGACTTTCTGTGCCGCAACGGTAAGGTCAAAGGCTTTCAAGTTGAGGGCCGGCGGCTCGACATCGGATCGATTGAGACCTATCACCGTGCTGATCTGGAGTTAAGGGGACACAATACCTATCATATCCCTTGAGGGACACGATAGGTATTGTGTCCCCTGTAAAGCGGATCAATGATAGTAGAGATTGGGGCCGCCCATGGTCAGCAGCGCTTTGTGAAGATTTCTCCTGAAATCCCTGCGGTCCCAGATTCCCTGAACGTGACCCCGCCTCAGTGCGTTGCGGGCCGAATGATAGTTTGGCGGAATGTCGATACCGGTGGTTTCCCTGATCACTCGGGGACCGGCAAAGCCGATTCTTGAGCTGCGGATAGCAAACTGGTAGGGCGAACAGCCCAGAAAAGAGGCGACCGGTCCGGCATAGGAATTGTTGTCGTAAACGACAATATAAAGCCCCCCCGAGTCGATGTATTCACGCACAGCCATGGTGCACTTGGGCATCTGGATCACTCCCAGTGTACCCTCCTGAATCCTGATGCCGCCGGTGGTGTGCACGTAGGCGAGCAGCGGCCGCCGTTTTCTCTGGGCCAGTTTGCAGGCCTGGACGAATTTCTCTCCTTCGGTGGAGCCGACCGTACCGTTTCTGAAATCGGAATAGAGAACCGTGGCGACGATCTCGATAGTGTCGATTGCCGCGGTAAAGGTCATATTTGAGCTTTTCCGGCTGGTCCTGTCCACGGCGGCCTGGAGCCGCTTGCCAAACCCGGTGTAGCCAAGGGGGTTCTGGGCCGTGAGGTGGGTGTTGAAGAAGCGGATTGAACCGGAATCGAAGACATTTTCAAGATACCACTGATACTCCAGCGGGAAATGATGTCCGCAGGTTTCGCAGACGCCGGCGAATTCGCTATAGAGATCAGGTACCCAGAGATCCTTGCAGCCGTGAATCTCGGCGTTGGGACAGGAAACTGTCTTGTCCTCGTTGGCCAGCGGGCTGGTATAGGTGTCTGAGATCTCAAGAGGATCCTGACGTCGGCTGCCGTTCTGGCCGCTGCCGGTATAGGTGATCAACCTAGTGGGCTCCTTCTTTTTGGTGCCGCTGAGGAAATTGAGTACCGACAAGAGCGGCTCGCTGACCCGTTTCATCATTACGGAACCCTCACCGGAAACGTCGCTGAGCATTTTCTCGAGCTGGCGCTTCTGGTTTTTGAGGATGTCGTAGCGCAGCGTGTAGTAGAGCTGCTCACTCTGGGTTCGGACCTGCCGGAACATGCTTTCCTGGGTTTCGGGCTGGCCTTCATAGCCGTGCGAGGCCATCGACAGATATTTTTCCGAGCGCTGAGTCAACAGCCTGGTGGTTTCATCCTTGGAGAGATCCCAGGAGATTTCCACGTCGAGCTCCCTGTTTTCAGCCTTGGCTTTTTTCCGGCTCAGCTCCCAGGTTCGAAAGGTCTGAAAACTCTTGGTCGAGAGGACCACTCGATCGGTGGCATTGACCATTTCCGAGCGCAGTTTGGAGAAAAAAGAGAAATCGTCTCTTTTGGCCCCAAGCGGCGGTTCCTTGATGATCCGGTCAATGATTCCGTGGTTAAGATTATCCATGGCCGTCAGCCGCAGCCGGTCGGCACAGACTTCGACCAGTTCACGGGGGGCCTTGTTGCCTTCACCGATCCGGCCTTCTATGGCAGCCGCACCTTCGGGGGATATGACCGAATAATAGCCGTGGCTGGCCATCAGCCGGTAATCCGAAAGTCCGATAGCCTCAGCTCCGCCTGATCCGCCTTCGGAAATGAAAGAGACGGTCGGCACCCGCAGTTTGGTCATTGTGTAAATGTTTCTGGCAATCTGCTGGGCTGCTCCCGGGTATTCCTCAACCGGATACGACCCCGGCGTGAACACATAGAAATGAATGGGTATGCGTTCGGTTTCGGCAACCTTCATATAGCGCAGGGCCTTCTCGTTGCCTTCAGGCCGGCAGGAGCCGCCGTTGCGGAACTCCTCACCGTGGCCGCACTCCTGGCCGATGACCATAACGCTGACGGTGTGGGTTTTCTTCTTGCCCGTCCTGGTCAAAGTCGCCTTGGCGCAGATCATTGCTGGATCGATGTTGGCGTCTTCCTCGCCGCCAAGCTCGGTGTAATCGTCGTAGACGTTTTCCAGGATGTCTTTGAGGCTGAAACGCTGCACAGAGCGGACGATGCGTACCCGCTCCATGGGGGTGAGCTGCTCTTCGGCGCGTTCCTCAAGAAAACAGATGGAGTCCTCCAGCTTGCGAATTTCAGCACCAATTTCCTCCTCACTGAAATCGTAGACAGTCTGCTTGAGCTGGTCGCAGGTGTTCTTGAAGCCCTCCAGGTTGCCCCAGTTTGAGTAATCCTTGATCTGGATCAGGTAGTTGATCCGCTCTTCAATGTTCTGAAGCTTTTTGAGCTGTTCCTTCATAAATCGATACAATAAGATCAGAACGTCAGAAGACGATCCAGATTTTCTTTGAGATAGGCGAGGTTGGTAATGATCGCCCCGCCGCTTGAATCCCTGCCGCGAATAACAGATTCGTCAATGAACTGAGCCGCCCGCAGTTTGGCCTCATCCATAGTGTCGGCCCAGACCAGGGCCAGGGCCAGGTTGGGGTCGAAATCGCTGGGAATGGTGTAGGGCCGATCGCTGGGCACATGTGAGTAGACCACCGACCAGTCATGCCTGGGAAAACTGAACTCGTTGATCGTTCCGATCCAGGGAGCGAATCCGCGCCTGGTGTCTTCAGCGACAATCCTGAGTTCGATGGCGGCACCCCGGAAGGTGATATCCTTCTGCTTATAACCGACCCGCTCGCCCAGAGCCAGCCTGATTTGTTCACGGATCAGGTTGGGCTGCTGGTTGTTCAGATAGCTGATCCGGGCGGAGATGTCGTTTTCCACCTGTATCCTGGTGTTTACTTCGAGCAGATAGGGCTGCCCGGTTCGGTCGACGATCCACTCCCAGGTTCCAACATTGTCGTAATTGACGTGTTTGGCCAGTTTCAATGAGTAGTCAACAATCTGTCTCAGCACCTTCTGTTCATCGAAGTCGTAGGAAAAACAGGAGCTGTGAAAACCCGGGGCGGCTTCAACGCGTTTCTGTCTGCCGGTGGACTGAATGGTACAGTTCCGGGAGCTGAAGTGGATTTGTTCACTGTATTGCGAACAGACCAGCTGCACCTCGAGATGATTGTAATCCCGCAGACACTGCTCAATCAGGACACCGCCGTCACCGAACTGGCGTTTGGCATAATTCTGCAGCTGCCGATAAGTGCGCCGGAACTGTTCGATTTCGCTAACTTCCTCAATACCCATACCGCCGCCGCCGGCCGCCGCCTTGACCAGTACGGAGGGGTCCTCAATGCCTAAGATGCGCTGATTCTCGAGAAGGGAAAAAGCGATCTCTTCGGCCTCCATCTCATTATATATCGGCGAGTCGGTGCCGGGGATGGTCGGAATGTTGAGTTTGTTGGCGATCCGTTTGGTATTGATCTTGTCGCCCAGGTCCCTGATCACTTTCCAGTTCGGGCCGATGAACATCAGGGGCCGGTTTCTGGCGGCCGCCCGGCGAGCAAATCGATAGTCCTCTGAAAAGAAGCCGTATCCAGGGTGAATAGCGGTGCAGCCGCTATAGTCGGCTACCGCAAAGATATCGTTCGGTTCAGTATAGCTGGTGATTCTCCAGGCGTTCTGGTCAGGCCCTTCGGTCCGGTTCAGCCTGACGTGCTCGGAATCCCTGTCGGCATCTGTATAGACTACGACGTAATCTAATCCCAGATCCCGGCAACTATTCATTATGCGGATGGCTATTTCGCCGCGGTTGGCGATGAGCACCTTTCCTTCCACACTAATCCCCTTGCTTATATTAACGTATAACTGAAGCTATGCTGCCAGTTGATAGTATCCGGTATTTTAGTACCGAATAAACGGTGGTCAATCTTCCTAATATAGTAGGCTTGCCAGAGAAATCAAAGTGAAATAATTATGGCCAGGGAATGATCTTGACCAGGATCGGTAGAAAATCTCAAGCAGCGGTTATCGTGGGTATCGCTTTACCCTTGACTTTAAGCCAAAAGATTCCTAGACATTTGACAGATCGTAAGCTGACCTAAAAACCGCAATTACCCATTATCTGGACCTGTACCCGACGCGACTGTAAGGCCTATGCACAGCAACAATAGCGATGTTCCTGCAGCCTCCGATGCTGAGAAGGGATCTCTTTTAAAAAGACTGCGTGAATTGATTCCTTTTGGGCGCCCGCCCGATACTACCGAAGCGCTGGAGCACGAGATCCAGGAACTTCTCGAGGAAGGTGAGGAACATGGATTGATCAGCAGTATGGAGGAGAAAATGATCTCCTCCATCTTCGATTTTCGAGATACCCTGGCGGCCGAAATCATGACTCCGGCCGCCGAGATTGTCAGTTTCGATGTCGGTGCCCCGATCAGTGAGATCATCGAGGCGGTGATCGAGGAAGGTTTCACCCGGATACCCATCTACCGTGACAGCGCCGATCGCATCATCGGCATTCTGCATGCCAAGGACCTGCTAAAGCTCTGTGCGGGGAGTGGCCAGAACGAGGACGACATCGAGGGGTTCCTCAATCAGCCCTACTTTATCTCCGAAGATAAGCCCATCGTCGACCTTCTCAAGGAGTTTCAGAAAGACAAGATTCATATGTCGGTGGTCATGGACGAGTTTGGCGCGGTGCGCGGGCTGGTAACTCTTGAAGACATTCTCGAGGAGATCGTCGGCGAGATTGACGACGAATACGATGTCGACGATGATGATTTCGAGAAGATCGATGAGACAACCATGCTGGTAAAGGCCCGAGTCGACATCGAGGATGTCGAGCAGCGTCTCGCTCTAGAATTGCCGGAAGGCCCTTTTGAGTCTATTGGTGGATTGATCATTCACATGCTCGGCCGAATAGGCGTCGAAGGCGACACCGTCCAGGTCGGCAGCGCCCGTTTGATTGTCCATACCGCCGGCAGGAGAAGAATCAAGAAAGTGAAAATCATCAGGCTTGAAGAGCCGGCCGAGAGCTGATGCAAAACAAATCGGTCCTGACCAGGGGCAGCCTGATGATCAGTTCTGCACTGCTCACCTGGCTCGCTTTGCCGGGTAACTTCTCCTTCTGGCCGCTGCTGATTGTCTGTCTGGTTCCTTTTTTCAGGCTGCTGAGCGCTTCACCGTCCGTTTCAAAATCTTTGTCCTACGGTTTTATCACCGGAGTATTTTTCTACCTCCTGCAGCTCTACTGGATCATACCTGTGCTGCAACAATATGGCGGCCTGAGCTGGTTTCTGGCGGTACCTGCACTCTTGCTGCTGGCCTTCTACATGAGCAGCTACCTGGCCCTGTTCGCCGCCGGTTTTCACCTGTTGGACAGATATGGCCCGAGGCTGGTTCTGCCCGCCGCCGCCGC
>CAJQNS010000198.1 GCA_905479735.1 uncultured Desulfofustis sp. | reverse complement strand
CCAATGGGCCGTGCTGCACCGCACAGAACCGACAGTTTCTGGTACAGCGGTCCCCCATAATCATAAAGGTCGCCGTACCTTTGCCATAACACTCGAACTGATTGGGACAGCGGGCTTCGCTGCAGACCGTATGGAGATTGGTGGTGCCCACCAGACGCCTGACCCGCTCATATTCGGGTCCGGTCGGCAGGCGCTTCTTCAGCCACTTTGGTTTCGGCTGATGGACAGGGGTTGAAGCCTTCGCTTGGTGCTGATCGGCGAAGCCCCTTTTTGGGGGGGATGATTCCTCCTGGAAGGCCCGCTCAATGGTCGGAAGCAGCACCTGCCGGACACGCTCAATATCGATTTCGCCTGAGAGTTCGCGCGCCATCGACGTCATTGCCACCCCTTTCAAGCCGCAGGGATTGATCCAGGAAAACGGGGTGAGATCCAGATTTACATTCAGGGCCAGTCCGTGAAATGATACTCCTCGTTTGACCGCGATACCGATGCTGCCGATTTTGTTGGCACCGACCCAGATGCCCCGATTCCGGGAATCGGCCACCGCCTCTATACCAAATTCAGAGACTACGGACCGCATAATCGATTCAAGCAGAGCGACGAAATCGATAACACTCAATCCCCTGCGCTTGAGGTTGACCACCGGATAGCAGACCAGCTGCCCAGGACCATGGTAGGTGACTTCACCACCACGCTCGACCCTGACGACTTCGATATTTTGCTTGGCTAGAAAATCTTCACCAACCCCTATATGGCCGGCCGCACCATTGCGGCCCAAGGTGAAAACCGGCGGGTGCTCAAGAACCAGGCAGGTGTCGTGTTCATTTTGATTGTTCTGCAGCCTCTTGACCAGCTCGAGCTGCTGCTGGTGCGCCTCCCGGTAACCGACGAGCCCGCATGACTGGATCTCAATCATCTGGTCTGACCATTAGCCCCTCAGACACGGCTTTCGGGCTGCCTGGGTTTCATCGAGACGTCGGACCTTAGTAATGACCGGAGCCTGGCGCAGTCGTTCGCCGTCATTTTCGGCCTCTTGGGCGATTGCCTGGAAGACCTCGATGAAAGAGTCCAGATCGTCTTTGCATTCGGTCTCCGTCGGCTCGATCATTATAGCTCCGGACACCACCAGCGGAAAGTAGATGGTTGGGGGATGGTAGCCGTGATCGATCAGCCGTTTGGCCATATCCAGAGTGGTTATCTTGAAAGGCAGCTGTCTGGCGTCTGAAAAGACGCACTCATGCATGCACGGTCGATCATAAGCCAAATCGAAGGTGTCCAGCAGCCTCGCTTTAACATAGGCCCCGTTCAAGACGGCCAGCTGGCTGGCCTTTTTGAGATTATTCGGTCCCATCGACAGAATATAGCTGTAGGCCCTGATCAGTACACTGACATTGCCGAAGAAGCCGTGCACCCTGCCGATCGACTCCGCACTTTGAGTCTCGAGCACATAGCCCTCATCAGTCCTGGCCACCCGGGGGACTGGCAGATAAGGAGCCAGTTCGGCGGTAACGCAGACGGGTCCCGAGCCGGGACCTCCTCCGCCGTGGGGCGTAGAAAAAGTCTTGTGAAGATTCAGGTGGACAGCGTCGATGCCGCAGCGCTTGATGTCGACAACACCCATGATGGCGTTCATATTGGCGCCGTCTCCGTAGACCAACCCTCCGCGACTATGGACAATGTCAGTAATTTCCCTGATATGCTCCTCAAAAAGTCCAAGGGTATTGGGGTTCGTTACCATGATTCCCACCGTCTCGTCGTCCATCAACTCTTCAACCGCTGTCGGATCGAGGATTCCATGTTTCCCTGAGGCGAGAGGTATGGCAGTGAAACCGCAGAGCGCGGCACTGGCTGGATTGGTACCATGGGCGGTATCGGGAATCAGTATTTTGGTGCGCTGTTCGCCCTTTTTGCGGAAATAGGCGGCAAACATGAGCATCGCTGTCAGCTCTCCCTGGGCCCCAGCGGAAGGCTGCAAAGAGACGGCATCCATACCGGTGATGGCGGACAGAAACTGCTCCAGCTCATAGTACAGTTTAAGGATTCCCTGCGACAGGCCTGCTTCAAGAAGCGGATGGGCAGATGCCAGGCCGGCCGTTGCAGCCATCTTCTCGTTGATTTTGGGATTGTACTTCATGGTGCAGGAGCCGAGCGGGTACATACCGGTATCGATGCCGAAATTCCATTGGCTGAGACGGGTATAATGCCGCACCACATCCAGTTCACCCAGATCGGTAAATTCCGGTCCGTCACCCAGCAGGTTCTGGTCTACCGTTTCCTCCGGGACATCGCGATGCGGTAAACTATAAGCCACTCTGCCCGGTTTGCCTTTTTCCCACAACAGAGGTTCTTCGAGTATGAGTCCATTGGTTCCAGGTCCATGTGTCATCGGCGCACCTCTTCGAGAAGTTCATCAATTAGCGCTCTGGAAACGGTTTCAGTGGCACAGAACAGAAACGCATTGCCAAGATCAGGATAGTAGGGCTCAAGCGACAGCCCAGCTGCAATTCCCTGGTCCAGCAGCCGTTGACGTACCGGGGTGAAATCTTTTTCAAAGACAACCGCAAACTCGTTGAAAACCGGACCGCTGAACAATGGTTTGGCTCCGGCCGCCAGCAACCCTTTTCGCAGATAAGCGGCTTTATCATAATTGAGTCTGGCCAGTTGCCGCATGCCGGTATGGCCCAGGGTGGCCATGTAGATGGCTGCTGTCATTGCGCAGAGTCCCTGATTGGAGCAGATATTTGAAGTGGCCTTTTCCCTGCGGATATGCTGCTCACGGGTCGAAAGGGTGAGCACGAAACCTCGTTTACCGTCTTTGTCGACGGTCTGGCCGACCACCCGCCCGGGCATGTTTCTGACAAACTCCTGCTTGCAGCCAAACATACCTAGCCCGGAACCGCCAAACGACTGTTTCATGCCGAAACTTTGCCCTTCCCCGCAGACAATATCGGCCCCGGCCGAGCCCGGATTTTTAAACAACCCAAAGGTCAGAGGCTCACTGAAACAGGCAATATACAGCGCTCCGAGGCCGTGCACAAAATCGGCGCTTTGCTGATGATCCTCTATGATTCCAAAGAAGTTCGGCGATTGAATTGCCACCCCTGCCAGATCATCAATAGCGCTCAAGGCGGACAAATCGGTTCTACCGTCGTCACCCAGAGAAAGCTCGACGATCTCAAATGGACCCGGCTCAAGGTAGGTCTTTACCACCTCCCGGTAATGCGGGTGGATCGCCGACGATATCGCCACCGTGCCTTTCTTCTTACCGATCCGCAGTGCCATCAGCAGCGCTTCTGCAAGTGCCGATGCACCGTCATACATGGAAGCGTTGGCCACTTCCATACCCAGCAAGCGGGCCGTAAGTGTCTGAAATTCGAAAATTCCCTGCAATGTGCCTTGGGCCATTTCCGGCTGATAGGGAGTATAAGCCGTCAAAAACTCAGAACGGCCGGAGAGGCTGCGGACAATTTCCGGTATATGATGGTCATAACTGCCCGCCCCGATCAATACCGCACGGCTGGAGCCGGTGAACATCGACTGGCCCAACACCTCGAGATGGGTAGTCAAGTCCCACTCCGAGAGCGGGCCTGGTATGTCGAGCTCCCCCTGAAACCTTGTGTCAGCAGGTATATGGGCGAACAGGTCAGCAAGCGATTGCTGACCGATCACGGCCAGCATTTCAGCAATTTCTTCTTCCGTGTGAGGCAGATAGCGCATCTGTTTATCCCTTCAACATCGCCAGATAGTCGTCTCTGCTGAGCAGTTCGTCATATTGATCGATGTCGTTTGGACGAACCTCAACAATCCAATTCAGGTAAGGATTCTCGTTGAGCAGTTCCGGGGCGTCCTCCAGTTCGGTGTTCACCGCGACGATTTCCCCGCTCACCGGCAGGTATATCTCGGACACCGCTTTCACCGACTCGAGCGTTCCAAACTCCTCATTACGCTCGAAGCTCGCTCCCGGTTCAGGCAGCTCAACAAATACGATGTCGCCAAGCTGGTCCTGGGCGTAATCGCTTATGCCGATTCTGATTAGATCACCATCTTTGGCGGCCCATTCGTGCTCTTTGCTGTAGTAGATATCTCCCGGTAGATCCAACTCTTCGATTTCTTTCATAGTACCCCCTCTCCTGTTAACTTGATCTCATCTGAGCCATCGGCGCACGCGCCGTCCGATCAGGCCTGATACTTTTTCTTATCTCTACCTTCAATTTCCGTTTGCCCTCCACCAGCCAGACCAGCTCACCCGGTAGACAGGGTCGGTCAACTCTCACAAAACCGCAACTCAGGCCCCGGGGCTGATACGCTTCTGGTCGCCCCTTGGATACTGGCGTGGCTATACTCACGATCCGCTCCTCGACCCGGCCGATGGCCATGTCGGTGGTGCAGGTCAGAACCTTGCCGATGGTGGTGCCGTCTTCGGCTTTCACCTCGCTGGTGCTGCCCGCTGAGATCTTTCGCGGGTCGTAGCCGGCAAAGCCATAGGTATAATCCCGCTCAGACTGCAGTAGCCGCTGAGCTCCGACAAACGATTTTGTCCAGCTTTCGCCGTCGTTGTCCCAGGGCAGAACGAAGGACCAGGGAGTATAACCAAATACCCAATTGCCAATATCCTGATGAGACAGCGGCAGCATTGCCCCAGCCCTCAGGGAATCGCGGGCAGCCAGCCCGCAGGGCAGTAACCCAAAAGGTTGGCCAGCGGCAAGAATCATCTGCCAGAGGTTCAGCGCCTTGGCCTTTTCCGTGAATAGCTCAAAACCGAATTCGCCGGTATAACCGGTACGGGACAGGATTACCCTGGTACCGTCCTTGAGTTCCAGCGCTGCAGAGCCGCCTGGAAAGATATCACCTTTGAATGAAAAATAAGCCATGTCGGTCAAAACCGAATCAGGATCACTGAACAGGTTTTCCAGGATGCGGGCGGACGCAGGCCCTTGCAGATCAATTTTGCCCAGTCTGTCGCTGTGATCGGTGATTGTCACCTCGCCCTGTGCCAGTTCCTTGAGATGCGCACCGACAGCCGAACCCATGCCACTATTCACCACAATCATGCAGCGGTCTTCTCCGAGCTGCCCGATGATGGCATCGTCCAGCACGGTGCCGTCACTGTTTAGCAACAGACCATAGACACTTCTGCCCTCGGTCAGCGGGCCCCCCCCTCTGTTCTGACAGCGCAGCAGATCTTTGCTGAAACTATGCTGCAGAAGATCGAAGGTGCCGCTCCCTTCGACTGTTATGACCGCCATGTGTGAAGTATCGAAAAGTCCCGCCTGAGTAATCACTGCCAGATGCTCGGCCTTGGTGCCGGAGGGATACCAGAGCGGCATGTCGTAGCCGCCGAACTCGGCCATGTTGGCGCTGTGCTCGAGATGGTACGAGTGAAGGACCGTCGTTTTCAGCTCTTCCGCTTCGGTCATCATGCCACCTCATCGTCTGATTGGATCTGCAGCGGTACTTTGAGATTGAAGCTTTTATAAACAACAAAGGTTTCGACTGATCTGATATTTGTGACTTTGATCGCTTCCTCGGTGTAGAATTTAAGGATGGTGAAGTCCTTTGCAAGCATGACCGTGACAATCAGATCGAATCTACCGGTGACCACGCACACCGAGATGACACCGCGCAATCTGCTGAATTCCTCCGCCTTTTTGACCAGGTCCATGTCCCTGACCTGAACACCGATCATCACCACCGAATGTTCAGGCAGGGCCTCTGGGTCAACCAGCCCTGTAACATCGAGAATGCCCTGCTCCTTCAGTTTCCTGAAACGGTTTCGCACCGTGCCTTCGGCAAGATTCAGTCTATCAGCAATGGTTTTAAATGAGGTCCTGCCGTCCCTGAGTTCGGTGATAATGGCAATATCGGTGGTATCCATAGGCGCCTGTTGGGATTCTTTATTATTAATTTTAGAGCACACTGCCAATCATGTCAAATATCAGTTGCTAAAATATCGATTCCGACAATTAATTCGTCACTAATGGCAGTTTACAACATTTCATGAGGTGGCAGCCAAAAGAGGGCCAGATCAGCTGTACCATAGTCCCAGACCTTCAGCGTAAGCGCTACACTCCCATCCATTGCCTGCCAAATCCCCGCTTCGGCAGCAGAGAATATCGTTGTAAATTGACGCCAATCTCTTTACATTCGGGCCAAGGCAGGATGATGCTCAGTCTAAAGCAACACTGTTAGTCAACAACCCATCAACATCGGAGTAAAGCGGATCATGGCCGAGGTAAGCGATGCTGAACTTCTGAAGGTAATCAAAGACTTTCTGGAAATGGGTCATGTCGACAACATCGTCGCCATGTTCGATCGAGAGTCCCGCTACTTCGGTTGGACCGGCGCCATCTTGGATGACGAGCGCTTCGCTGTCCGACTGGGGGTGTCCGTGCTGTTCGAGGATTTGCGGGCCAGGGAATGCGCCGCCATGCATCTCGCCGTGCCATCGCTCACCAGGCTTCTGTCATCGGAAAAACCGCTTATCCGGGGCGAAGCCTTGAGCGTCCTGGCGATTATTAACGATCAGAGCCTGCGCAGTCAGGCCATGAGGATGCTCGATGATGGCGATCTCCAGGTTCAGGAGATCGCCGAAGACATATTAGCGTCGCTCTGAGTCCGGGCCAATGACAACTCTGTGGAGAACCGATCAGGCGCCATTCAAGGGTCGCAGGGCCTGATCGTAGCTCAGGTAGCTCGCATAAAGTTCCTCGTACCTAGCCACAGATCCCTGGTCGGGTTCACACCTGGTCTGCTCATCAAGAGCGACGAACTGCGCCGTGATGTCCTCCAGGGTTGTCTGCCTGCCGGCCACTTTTTCAGCACACCAGAGCGCCTGCAGGGCTGCTCCCGCTGCCCCTGCTTCCTCCTGCTGGACACAGACCACTTCACAACTGAAAATGTCCGCCACCAGCTGCCGCCAAAGTCCGCTCTTGGCCCCTCCCCCAGTCAATCTTATCTGCCTGGGCTCTATACCGTTTCTGCGGATCACCTCAAGCCCGTAGCGGAGTCCGAAGGTCGCTCCTTCCATGGCTGCCCGGCAGAAGTTCTGCGGAGTCATGTTTAAGCCTGTCATACCTCCAAGATTAGCCGTGGACTCGGGAAGCGGAGGGGTTCTCTCGCCGTTGAAGTAGGGCAGCAGCAGCAATCCTTCCGCTCCCGGCGGAACCGATTCGGCCAGCAGATTCAGCTCCTCGAGACTAAGACCGAAAAGCGAACGAACGAGCTCGGTGGTCACTGTCACATTCATGGTGCAGACCAGCGGCAGCCAGCCGCCACTGGAAGAACAGAAGGAAGCCAACTCAGCGCTGTCGTCAACCACCGGCCGGTCGGAATAACCATAAATGGTGCCGGAAGTGCCGAGGCTGGCGGTGACCACCCCGGGAACCACATTGCCGGTGCCGATCGCAGCCATCATATTGTCACCTCCGCCGGAGGAGACGACCACATCGGCTGACAGGCCGAACCGTTCACAGATCTCCTTCCGCACTCTGCCGGCCGGTTCATCGGCTGCCACGAAGCCGGGCAGACAGTGAGACAACTTGCCCGACGGATCAATCGCCTCAAGCAGGGTCTCCGACCAGCAGCGGTGAACCACATCGAAATAGGCAGTGCCTGAGGCATCGCCAAATTCAGTAACCCGCTCACCGGTGAGCCAGAAGTTGATATAATCATGGGGAAGCAGAACCGTTGCCAGACGCTCGTATCCTTCTGGATCATTGTCCCTCAACCAAAGGACCTTGGAAGCGGTAAATCCCACCGCAACCTGGTTGCCGATCGCTTTGAGGACCGCCTCTTGTCCACCGGCACGGCTGGTGATAGTGGCGCATTGACGGGTGGTTTCAGTATCACACCAGAGCTTCGCCGGCCTGATCACCTTTCCATGTCGATCGAGGGGAACCATGCCATGCTGTTGACCGGACACACCGATTGCCCTCACTTCAGAGGGGCTCACATGGCTTTGGGATAGCAGGTCCGAGAGTACCTGTTCACAGGCCTCAACCCAGGAATCCGGGTGCTGTTCCCGGCCACCCCGCTCATTTTCAATGAGTTCGTAGCCATGGTAGCTTTCACCAATCAGCTCTCCCGCTTGAGCGCTCAAGAGCACCCCCTTGGTGCCCTGGGTTCCACTGTCGATACCTATGTACAATTGATCAGCCATCACCATTTACCGTTGGAATGGGTGGAAAAGTCAGATAAAGCTGTTAATCAGGTTTTCGAGGTATTCCTGCCTGCCGCTTGGCACCTGAGGTTCACCGTGTTCTCTGATGAACGACTCGCAGTTTTCGAGGCTCGATCTACCGGCCAATGCCGCAGTTCCTGGTCCTTTCCAAGAACTGTAGCGCTGCTTTTTAAAATCTTCCAGGAATCCATCTTCGATAATGGCAGAGGCAATGACCAGACCGCGCGCGAAGGCAT
This sequence comes from uncultured Desulfofustis sp., assembly GCA_905479735.1. Classification (GTDB taxonomy): domain Bacteria; phylum Desulfobacterota; class Desulfobulbia; order Desulfobulbales; family Desulfocapsaceae; genus JABDQA01. The sequence continues at coordinate 12,527 of CAJQNS010000198.1, read as the reverse complement.
CCATACCCCCGATGTGGGCATGGAAGAGATCGACCGGCTCAAACGATCCCCGCCGCACTTTGGCATCAAAATTCATTCCCCCGGAGCCGAGGCCACCCGTACCAAGCAGTTCGAGCATCGCGTATATTGCCGAGTAGAGATCGGTGGGGAATTGATCGGTATCCCAGCCCAGGAGTGGGTCGCCACGGTTGACGTCCATGCTGCCGAGTTTGCCGGCCGCCGCGGCCACCGCCAGTTCATGCTCGAAAGTATGACCGGCAAGAGTTGCATGGTTGGCCTCTATGTTCAATTTGAAATAATCGATCAGCTCATAGGTCTGCAGAAAGTTGAGTATGGTCGCACTATCAAAGTCATACTGGTGCTTGGTTGGCTCCTTGGGTTTTGGTTCGATCAGAAACTGACCGCTGAAACCGATCTTCCTGGCATATTCCACACACATTCTGAAAAAGGCCGCCATTTGTTCCTGTTCCTGCTTCATCCTGGTGTTCAGCAGGGTCTCATACCCTTCCCGGCCACCCCAGAACACGTAGTTCTCACCGCCTAGCTCCTGGGTGGCGGCGAGCGCCTGCTTCACCTGGGCTGCCGCGTAGGCGAACACATGATAGTCGGGATTTGTCCCGGCTCCGTGCACGTAGCGGGGGTGAGAGAACAAATTCGCTGTTCCCCAGAGTAGTTTGATTCCGGTGGTCTGTTGCAATTGTTTCGCATGGGTCACCATCGCTTCCAGGTTAGCGCAGGATTCGGCGAAACTGCTCCCCTCAGGTGCCAGATCACGGTCATGGAAACAATAATAATCTACGCCCAGTTTCGAAATGAATTCAAAGGCCGCATCACCGGTAGCTCTGGCTCGATCCAGCGGCTCATCGTATTCATTCCAGCGTCGAGCCATGGTGGATTCACCAAAAGGGTCCGCTCCCTGATTTTTCAAGGTATGCCAATAAGCGACACCAAAACGGAGATGATCCCCCATCGATTTTCCCAACACTAACTGGTCTTTGTCATACCACTTAAAAGCCAGGGGATTGGATGAATCTCTCCCCTCGTATTCGATTTTTTTAACTTCTGGAAAATAAGTGTTCACCTCGCTTCCTCCTGAAAGATCTTGCTATAATTTTGCTACCCGCTTCTCTGAATCTTGTTCAGCGGTGATTTGTATATCTCACTCAAAACAAACCCCGCTGCCCCCTGGGCCCAGTCATGGTCGTTCCACTCCTGAATCAGAATTTGAGTGGAATTGGCCTGTTGGCGGTTGAGATATTTCCCGAGCAGCTTATGCATCGGGTCAAAAACCAGGTCGCCAGCCCTTACCCCCTCACCGGTGATGATCACTCTCTCCGGATTGAAGATCTGAATCAACCCGGCCACACCGCGGGCCAGAAATTCTCCGCTCTGCTGGAATATTTTACGCAGTCCCCTGTCTCCCTCCCGGGCCCAGCGGGTGACTTCTTCGATGGTCAGCATATCCTGATCCGGACCATTCTTCCTGCGCTTTAAAAGTTTTCGGGCTTGTTGCAGAATACCGGAGTCGGCCGAATAGGCTTCAAAACAGCCCAACTTGCCACACCGACAGGGCTCTCCGTCCGGGACAATCACCATATGACCGAACTCTGCCGCTATCCCGGTTGCTCCCTGATAGAGCTTGCCGTCAACAACGATACCCATACCTATCCCTTCCTCGATGGTGACTACCAGAAAATTTCTTATTCCCTTTCCAAGCCCAAACCATTGCGAGGCTACGGTAAAAGAATTGGCGTCGTTTTCCAGGTAGACATCCATATCAAGTCGCTGAGCAAGGAGGTCACGGATATTAGATGAACCGTTTTGGATTGGTGTCCAATAGCAGGTTCCCGATGCTGAATCAACGAAACCTGGGATTGCCACGCCGCAGCCGGACAAGTCTTCAAGTTTCAGCCTGGCATCCTCAAGACAGTGTAAAATTCCGTCCTCGGCAACAGCGGCCAACATTGCCGCCGATCGCTCACCAACCCTGAATGGAATCGACAGGGTCGATTTTACCTGACCGACAAAATCCACCACGGCGAAACTCAAGCGAAAAGCTGCGATCTTGATGCCCACCGTATATGCCGCATCCGGGTTGAGCATCAACATGATGCGGCGCCTTCCCCGGCTGGTGGATGACTCAACCTTATCCTCGTAAATCAGTCCCCGCTCTATTAACAGAGCGGTTATATTGGTCACGGAAGCCTTGCTCTGGCCAGTTTTCTCGGCAATTTCGACGCGCGAGATACTTCCCGCTTCCCGGATACTGTTGAGGATATTGAAGAGGTTCAGTTCTCGCGTGAAATCACGGTTGGCAGCTTTCATAAGTTCCGTTTCTTTAATTCACTTAGAAAACATAAGATAACTCTTAACCCCTTCTCAAGAGGATTTAATGAAATCGAGGGAGCTATATAATATTAAATAATTACAACATATTAATTGGGCAAAATATTGATTTGCAGAAATATCTCAACTGATAATTAATTTTAGTAACAAGTAACACTTCCGAAATCAAGGAAAGAACGACAGTCTCTGATTTATATTTATTATCGATAATCAATATATTCTTCCAAAATTCCATTTTTTTAGAATAGATATCATGCAATTAAAGATTATCTCTCTGATTCTAATTACCACAATATGGTATATTATTTTTTATTTATCGAGTAAATTAATTGTTGCCTTCACCAATAAAGTTTGGCATTCTGCGAGATGAAATACCACCGATCTGTTGATAGGGAGAACCGATCGGTGCATATCCAAACCATGCAAGTAGAAACGGACAGTGGCGTGACTGCTCGGGCAAGACTCTGGATCGCTGCCTGTCGAAAAATTAACTTTTTATGCTCTGGAGGAATTTCACATGTTGAAGAAAACCGTTATTCCCGTTTTAGCTGTTCTGATGGTCGCAGTTTTCAGTTCTGCAGTATTTGCAAAAGAGCTGGTGGTCGGCGTTTCCTGGTCCAACTTTCAGGAAGAACGCTGGAAAACAGATGAAGCAGCGATGAAGGGAGAGTTGGAAAGCCATGGCGCCAAGTACATCATGGCAGATGCCCAGGCCAGCGCCGAAAAACAGATCTCTGATATCGAAAACCTGATCGCCCGTGGCGCCAACGCTCTGATCGTCTTGGCCTGGGACGCTGATGCGGTATTGCCGGCCATTGCCAAAGCCGAAGCCGAAGGTATCTCTGTGGTCGGCTATGACCGATTGATCGAAAAAGAGGGTGTGTTCTATCTTACTTTTGACAACAAAGAAGTAGGCCGGATGCAGGCCCGGGCCGTCTTCGAGGCCAAACCGGAAGGCAACTATGTGTTTATCAAAGGCGCTCCGACCGATCCCAATGCCGAATTCCTCTATGAAGGACAGCTCGAGGTTCTTGACGAGGCAATCAAGGCCGGTAAAATCAAAAATGTCGCAGCCCAGGGTACCGATGGCTGGAAACCGGAAGTGGCACAACGCAACATGGAGCAGATCCTCACCGCCCAGAACAACAAGGTCGATGCCGTCGTCGCTTCAAATGACGGAACCGCCGGCGGTGTAGTCGCTGCTCTGACCGCTCAGGGAATGGAAGGTATCACCCCGGTATCCGGCCAGGACGGTGACCATGCCGCCCTGAACCGGGTTGCCCGCGGACTGCAGACCGTCTCAGTCTGGAAAGATGCCCGCGAACTCGGCAAGGCTGCAGCCAAGATCGCTGTTGATCTGGCCAATGGAAAAACGCCATCCGGCACCATTAAATGGTCCGGCGGCGCCAAAGGAGTTGAGATGGACGCCATTCTCCTGGCCCCGGTCCCGATCACTAAAGACAAACTCAGTGTTGTCGTGGATGCCGGCTGGATCAAAAAAGATGTTCTCTGCCAGGGCGTCGACGGTATGTGCCCGTAAGCGTTACAACAAAACAATCACTCCGGGGGCACTTTGTCTGGGTGCCCCCAAATTTCTATAAGCAATTCGACGATACCTGTTGTAAATAAAAAAGATTACCTGAACCCTTTTAGAAAATTTACTACCCGGCAGCGTTATGACCCCCCAAACCGAAGAGGCTCCCAAGACATCGCTCTTTCACCGGCTCAGTGCAGAGCTCGAGATAGATACTCGCATGCTGGCCATGATCGGTGCCTTGATCATTATCTGGGTCGTCTTGACTGTTCTGACCAACGGAATTTTCTTCACCGCCAGAAATCTCTACAATCTTGCCGTCCAGACCAGTGTCGTCGGAATCATGGCAACCGGAATGGTACTGGTGATAGTCGCCCGACATATAGATCTGTCGGTCGGCTCTCTGATGGGCTTCACCGGAATGGTCATCGCCTACCTGCAGGTGCATGTCTTCACCCTTGGAGCTGCCTGGAACTGGCCCCTGACCGTCCTCTGCGGGCTGGCCCTGGGTGCCGTTGTCGGTCTCTGGCAGGGATGGTGGGTGGCATATCGAGGTGTGCCGGCCTTTGTCGTGACCCTTGGCGGTCTTCTGATATTCCGTGGTGGGGCTTATCTGGTAACCGACGGTAGAACAGTGGCGCCGATGGATAAAACATATCAACTTCTGGGTGGAGGCATTAACGGTTCGATCGGGGCCACCTGGAGCTGGGTATTCGGACTCGCCTGTATCCTATTGATGATATTGGGTACCTTCAGGAGCAGAGCCCGAAGGAAAAAATACGGATTCAAACCCAAAGCCCGTTGGGCTGAACTGGTCATGCTGCTTATCGGCGTCGGACTGGTCTGCGGGTTCGTCATGGTGATGAACTCGTACTACAAACCTCGTACCGAAATCCCAAGGGGGATACCCATCCCGGTGCTTATCCTGATCGGAGTCGTGGTGATCATGACCTTGCTGACCAAGGTTACCAAATTCGGGCGTTATGTCTTTGCCATTGGCGGCAACCCCGAAGCGGCTGAGCTATCAGGCATAAATGTGCCCAGGGTCACCATGTTTATCTTCATGGTCATGGGAATCCTCTGCGGCGTTGCTGCGGTGATTACCACCGCCCGTTTAAATGCCGGCGCCAACTCGATGGGAACCATGGCCGAATTAAACGTCATTGCCGCTGCGGTTATCGGCGGCACCTCTCTGGCGGGAGGAGTCGGTACCATAACCGGGGCCATTCTGGGGGCAGTCATCATGCAGTCGCTCGAGTCGGGTATGGTCCTTATGGGCGTGACCAGTGCCATGCGGCAGGTCGTCATCGGGCTGGTCCTGGTTCTGGCCGTCTGGTTTGATGTCATGTACAATAAAAATAAACGGTAGAGGCAGCGGTGAGTACTCAAGTCCCACTCGTGGAAATGCGCAATATCCACAAACGTTTCGGCGGTGTTCATGCAGTACAGGGTGTTTCCATAGACTTGATGCCCGGCGAAGTAGTGGGTGTTCTTGGCCACAACGGTGCGGGCAAAACCGTCCTGATGAAGAGCCTCTCCGGCGCCATTCCCTGTGACGAGGGCGACATTTTGATCAATGGCCAGAAGGTCGACATCAAACGTCCCCGTGACTCCCGCCACCACGGAATTGAAACCATCTACCAGACCCTTGCCCTGTCGGACAATCTCGACGCACCGGCAAACCTGTTCCTCGGCAGGGAAATCATGACAGGGTACGGCACACTCGATGATGGGGCCATGGAGAACGAGGCCCGCAAGGTGATCCAGCGCCTCAACCCCAATTTTACCAACATCAAGGATCCTGTTCGCAACATGTCGGGCGGCCAGCGGCAGTCGGTGGCCATTGCCCGAGCCATCTATTTCAATGCCAAAATACTGATCATGGATGAACCGACCGCTGCCCTCGGCCCCCATGAAACAGCGATGGTCGCCGAGTTGATCAAACAGTTAAAAAGTGAAGGCATCGGCATCTTCCTTATCAGTCACGACCTGCACGATGTCTTCGATCTGGCAGACCGGGTATCGGTTATCAAAAACGGCAAGCTAGTTGGAACTCAGCAGACCAGCCAGGTCACCAAGGACGAAGTACTGGGTATGATTATTCTGGGTAAAAACCCGGGGGAATCCAAAGCTGCCTGACAGTAAAATTCTTTTACTGCAAAATCGCACCAACCCTGTTTGACCTTGACACATTCGGTGTTTTCGTTGTAGTTCCTGACTCATGCAGTAAGGAGCCGTTCATATTGCCAATTCACTTCCATATTTGACCGGTTCCTCATTATAAGCCCCGTGTTACCGACATTCACTAAATCTGAAGGAGGTATCATCATGAGGAAGCTTGTTCCCCTGTTTGTCTCAGTAATAGTTTTACTTGGCATGATTGTCTCTACCCCGGCGACTGGATTCTCTGAAACGATCGAATTGAAACTGGCCCACTTCATGCCGACCATGCATGTTCAGCACCGCATGGCTTTCGAACCATTCGCCGAAAAGGTCGCTGAATTAACGGACGGAAAAGTTACAGTGAAAATTTTCCCCGGCGGTACCCTGGGCAATCCCAAAACCATGGTTGACTCCATAAGCAACGGCATAACCGATATAGGCTTTGTTATTCCCGCCTACGTCAGGGGCCGTTTTCAGCGTAGTAGCGTGTTCGACCTGCCCTTTCTGTTTGCCGATGCCGTTCAGCAGACTGAAGTAATCTATGAGCTGTTCGAAAAAGATTTTGCCGAGGATTACCAACAGTTCAAGGTGCTCTGGTTCACCGCCGCGCCGATGAGCCAGGTCTTTACGGTCAAACAGCCGATTGCTTCAGCCGCAGATTTCAAAGGATTGAAAATTCGCACCGGCAACGCGGTCGAAACCGAAGGTGTGAAAATGCTGGGTGGCAACCCGGTTGGCAAGACGGTGGATGAACTCAACATCATGCTCCAGAAGGGGGTGGTCGATGGCGCTTTTACCGCCTACTCAGCCCTTAATCGCTACAAACTTATTGGTGTTGTCAAGCATATGACCGAACTCAATTACTCCGGAGCTCTGATGGTCGTGCTGATGAACAAAAAGAAGTGGGACTCCCTGCCAGAGGATGCCCAAAAAGCTATTGACCAGGCAACACCTCCCAGTTTCGGCATCGCTGCGGCTCGGGCATTTGATTACGAAGATCTGGAAAATTTCAAGATGGCCATCACCAATGGCATCACCTTCCACACCTTCAGCGATGAAGAGAAAGCCAAACTGAGGGAAGGAACGATGGGTATGCGTGATGACTGGGTGGCAAAAAATGAAAAAAACATGAATGCCCGGCAGATTCTCGACGATGTGGTTGAGGCAGCCGCCAAGTAACGGCACCCGCTTGTAAATGTCAGATCGAGAGGTGATTAAACCAATTTCAGGACTCAAGGGAGGATTGCTGCGTCTCGCTGCCGGCCTGGACCGGATTTCCTGGGCTGTACTCTTTGTGATGATGGTCATGACCATGGTCGACGTTCTGCTGAGAAAGTTTACCAACATGACCATCATTGGCTGCGGAGAAATGACCGAGATGATGATGGCCATCGTGGTGTTCTGCTCATTGGCTCAATGCCAGGTACAGGACGGTCATATCAAGATTGATCTGATCATGGGCAGGTGCAGCCCTAAAGTACAAGTTCTTACCGATACCCTTACCCAGTCTCTCAGTTTCATTCTTTTCTGCCTGGTTGCCTTCTCGACCTTCAGGCATGGGATCGAAATCAGAGAGTGGCAGGAAGTATCGATCGACCTGGCCATACCGATTTATCCTTTTGTCTTTATTGCCGCTTTTGGATCTGCACTGCTGGCTTTGATCCTGCTGACTAAAACAATTTCCTGCCTGTCTGAGGTGTTGGCCCTGTGGACCCGATCTGGATTGGAATCCTAGGCATCATCTTCCTGTTCATCCTGCTCGCCCTCAGGATGCAGATAGGCTTCGCCATGGCCCTGGTCGGATTTCTGGGTTTCTGGACTCTCAATTCATTTGAATCCGGCCTCGCTGTCCTCGGAATAGAACCCTACAAAACCGCCGCCCATTATACCTTAAGTGTTATCCCTCTATTTCTGCTGATGGGTCAATTTGCCAACCATGCCCGATTGGGCTCTGAGATATATGCAATGCTCTACCGCTGGATCGGTTATCTACCCGGCGGACTGTCCATGGCAACCGTTGGCGCCTGTGCCTGTTTTGCCGCCATTTCAGGATCTTCACTGGCAACGGCTGCCATGTTTGGCACCATCGCCCTGCCTGAGATGCAAAAACTAAAGTACTCGGATGCCTTGGCCACAGGCTGCATAGCCGCGGGGGGAACCCTGGGAATCCTGATTCCACCGAGTTCAGTGTTGATCTTATACGGAATTCTGACCGAACAGAGCATCAGCGCTCTTTTTATAGCTGGTATCATTCCTGGAATCGTGCTCACCCTCTTATTTATTCTTACCATCTATATCCTGGTGCGCATCAGACCGGAGATTGGAGCCCCTGGACCGAAATTTGCGCCAGCCGAAAAACTTATCGCCTTGAAATCCACCCTGGGTCCCTTTGCACTCTTTATTGCGGTCATAGGAGGTTTATACACCGGCTGGCTGACGCCAACCGAGGCAGCTGGTGCCGGAGCATTTGGGGCCTTTGTGCTTATGGCACTGAAAAAACGACTGAACTGGTCAAATTTCGTTGGCTCCCTGAAAGACACAACCTCTGCCACGGCAATGATTTTCGCCATCTTGATTGGAGCCATGATCTTTCAATATTTTCTCACTCTGAGTCAGATTCCCGATCAGCTTGCCCATACAGTGGTTGACATGAATCTGAATCGCTATGTGGTTCTATCACTGATCATAGGGGTCTTCATCATTCTCGGTTGTTTTATGGAGGGGCTTTCAATTATGGTGCTGGCCGTTCCAATTGTCTTTCCGATCATTATTCAGTTGGGATTCGACCCGGTCTGGTTCGGCATCATCATTACCTTGACCATGGAGATGAGTCTCATTACCCCGCCGGTTGGTGTCAACGTATTCGTACTCCACGGAGTTGCACGGGACATCCCTATGAACACCATGTTCAAAGGAGTAATTCCTTTTTGGGGGGCCATGCTGGTTTGTATCGTTATCCTCATCATTTTTCCCCAAATTGTGACCTTCCTGCCCAACTCAATGAATTAAACCAGAGGCCTCCCATGCACAACCTCGTTCTTCTTCTTTTCAATCTTGGTGTCCTTGTCCTGAGTGCACTATTTCTCAGGGAATGTTTCCGCGAAAACGAACAAAGGGCTACCAAGGTGGCCGCAGCCATCCTTATCTTCTTTGTGGTCCTGGTCCCTGTGATCCTCTGGAGCCCACCTCTTCGCTTTATACCGGACATTGTTGTCGGCCTGCTCATCTGTCTGGCACTGTCACTGCTCATACCAGCGCGGGCAAACCGGGAGGCTTTGGCGGGAACAGCCGGTCATCTGACGGGAGAGGTAAAACGGTTTGACGAGCGTGACGCGGTCTTCGCCAGGGTCAGACTATCGCCGGATAAGGAACCCTACTACCGCAACTATTACGCTGAGCATCCGGACCAGGAAGAAGCGGACGCCCAGCGCCGAGCAAAAGGACTGCTCGGTAAACTGGGATCGATTGACAATTCATATCAACCATTGAATGCGATGATTCACGCCGCATTTGATATCCCTGACATTCTCGGTCGAAGTGCAAAGTCGTCCCCGGTTGAGGGGGAGGAACGTAAGCGCATGGACCCGGTTCAGGCCACTGAACTGGTCAAACAATTCGGCCTGCATATCGGCGCCGACATGGTCGGTATCTGCAAAGTAAATCCACTGTGGGTATACTCCCACCGAGGGGAGATCCACTATGGGAACTATAACGAATGGGGCGAACCATTGGACGATTTTCCCGCCTACGCCGTGGTCCTGCTGACCGAAATGAACTGGGATCATGTCAGTGCTGCTCCGCACAGCCCGTCGGTCGCCGAAAGTGCCAACGACTATGCCAAAGGGGCCTATCTGTCAACGGTGATGGGCCGCTGGTTTGCCCATATGGGGTACCGGGGAATTGCTCAGAATACCAGAAACTATGATACCGTGCTTGTTCCTCTTGCTGTGGACGCAGGGTTGGGAGAAGTCGGCCGGCAGGGCTATCTGATCGCTCCTCGATTCGGGGCCAGGGTTCGTGTATTTGCAGCGCTCACTGATATGGAACTGGTCCCTGACAAGCCAGTATCATTGGGAATTGATGAGTTCTGCCAACGCTGTAAGAAATGTTCCGATACCTGTCCGTCACGATCAATCCCTGTAGGGGAAAAAACGATCACAAACGGTATTCGAAGGTGGAAACTCGATGAAGACAGCTGCTTTGAGTATTGGAGTAAAATAGGGACAGACTGCTCAATCTGCATGGCAGTCTGCCCTTTCAGCCGCCCCGATACATTCTCACATAAACTTGTACGAACCATGCTGGAAAGATCTCTGGTCGCCAGACGCTGGTTTCCTGCTGTTGACAACCTCATATACGGTAAGCGCTGGAGACCTAAACAAGTTCCTTCATGGCTGGAATATCCCAAAGCAAAGGAATCAGGAAAAGAAACCTATTAAAAGCTCCAGGAGGTCGCCGGTTCAAACGAACAGGGCTATTTCTTCCAGCCTCTTTTTCCCAAGATTCGGCACCATCGCACCCTTAGCAGGGTAGCCCGCAACAAGAATCATCACTGCCGTTTCATTTTCGGGGCGCTTGAGTATCTTCCTGAGAAACTGCATCGGGCTTGGCGTATGGGTCAAACAGGCCAGACCAGCATGGTGCAGAGCGGTGATCAGTATGCCGATGGCTATCCCGACCGAATCACGAACGTAGTAATGTTTGATCTTTTTTCCGTTTTTATCCAGCCGATAATTTTCACAAAACACCACTATTAGATAAGGGGCATTTTCTAGAAAGGGTTTCTCGGCATCAGTTCCCAACGGCTTCAGAGCCGCGAGCCATTGGTCCGAAGCTCTGCTCTCATAAAAGGCCCGCTCCTCATTTTCAGCCGCCTGCCGGATTCGACGTTTTACCTCAGGATCGGAAACCACCACGAATTTCCAGGGTTGCTGGTTGGCACCGCTCGGTGCCCTGCCGGCCGTCTGAAGGCACAATTCGATAACTTTACGTTCCACCGGACGACGGGAAAATGACCTGACAGAACGCCTCGACTTCATCAGCTCATAAAAGGATTGGGCCCTTAGCAGCATTTCCTCAGGCGGCAATTCTTCGTAGCCGGCTAATTGAATATGGTCGCAGTTGCTGTTACTCATAATCTCCTCCGATAGCAGACGTTACTTTAGCCCAGACTCGTTCAAGTGTAAGATCTGCCAGATCTGCCACTTCCAACCAGTCGAATCGAGTGTGCTGTATTCCGGTTGTCTGTGGAGGCGTGTGGCCGCCGTATAAAGCCAGTCCCCGGCCGCCAAGATGGGCGGCAATATGGGTCGGGCCGGTATCGTTGCCAACCACAAAAGCTGCCTGTCGGGCGACACCTGCCAAAGCGAAATAGTCGAGATAACCGTCGTTTGAGACCAACATTTTTCCAGGTATCGAGCGGCACTGCTCCATTTCCGCCGGGCCGGGAACAGTGACCGGTTGCCGGCCGTTTCTGATCAGCCGTTCGGCCAGTTGGCCAAACCCCGGCCAGCGCTTGACATCATGGGTCGCTGACGCACCGGGTATCAACAGCACGAAGCCAGGATTTATACCGTGTCGGTCCAACAGCTCATCAACCTCATCGGCAAGCCAGGAAACATCGCAGTGCAGCGTGTGGCTGGTGGGAATTTCCGCCAGCTGCAGATGATTATGAAAATGATCGGCGGCACAGACATCATCTGGCCGCTCCAGGAACAGATTACAGCCCGGCGCATCACCGAGCCACCAGGTAGGTGGGAAAAGGTAGCGATAATAAAAGCGGGTTCTACCCACCTGCTGCAAATCATAAACCCGGTCGAATCGTTTCTGTTTGAGTCTTTTCCGGAGTGCAAGCATCTGTGGTAGGTGCAACCGGGAAGCCCGGGGATCTAGAAAAACCTCGTCAACCCACGGACAGCGCTCCATATAGCGGTGATAAGATGGGGTCGTCATCAAGGTAAGGCGGGCCTCCGGATGAAAGTTTCGAATGTCTCGGATAGCACCGTCGGCCTGGACGAGATCGCCCAGGGCGCTGAGCTTGATGATAAGAATTTCGGCCATTAGTACGCTTCGTAAGATTTCTCCTCAATCAACTCCGAGCCAAGCAGCTGGTTAATCCTGAGCTTGATCTCGGCTCTTCTATCATTGGTTTTATAGACCGCACGGGCCAGTTTGACAAATGCATCGGAGAAATCCTTGTTGCGCTCACAGCTGCGGATGTCGTCTTCTATCTCCCAGAGTGATTCATTTGTCCGCCGCAAATCATCGATCACCTCCTGCAGAGATTCCTCGGGAAGCTGATGGTCGCTGCAGACCTGGCGGAGGGCCTCCAGTTCCTTGTTGATGTTGGCCAGTTTCTGTTGGTTGTCGATCCGGGCCTGCTTTATCTCCAGAATTGTCAGTTTGTCAAACAGCTCTCCCCAGGAGACGGGAATCTTGACCACCATATTACTCCTCCATTACACGAGCAGATGATTATATTAGC
>CAJQNS010000197.1 GCA_905479735.1 uncultured Desulfofustis sp. | reverse complement strand
CTGATCAGTTCGGTTCATGCGATACTGCAAACGCGTACCCCGCAGGGCGCCATTGCCTGGGTGGTCAGTCTCAACGCCCTGCCCATCGTTGCCGTGCCTGCCTACTGGGTGCTCGGACGCAGTAAATTCAACGGTTACGTCGACGCACACCAGGATATTTCTGCAGAGATACAGGATGAGATCGACCAGTTTACTAGAGAATTACAGCCCTACAAGGTGGAAGCTCCTCAAACGTTTCCGGAATATGAGGCGGTTAAGAAACTGGCACGATATCAGTTTTTACGCGGCAACAAAGTAGAGTTGCTGGTGGACGGACAGGCCACCTATAACAGTATCGCTGCAGGGATTGAAAAGGCGGAGTCTTACGTACTGTTCCAGTTCTATATTTTTCGCTCAGATGGTATTGGTAATCGTTTTAAAGATCAGCTCATCCGCAAAGCGAAGGAGGGTGTAGCGGTATATGTCCTCTATGACGAACTGGGCAGCAGCGGCTTGAAACCAGATTGGCTTGAAGATTTTTCCACCGAGGGTATTCAGATTCTGCCATTCAATACCCGTCAGGGACCGCGTAACAAATTCCAGCTCAACTTCCGCAATCACCGCAAAATTGTTGTCGTTGACGGTAAATCAACCTGGGTCGGCGGCCTCAATGTTGGTGACGACTACCTGGGCGAAGACCCGAAGCTTTCACCATGGCGGGATACCCATCTACACATTCAGGGGCCTGTGGCTCTGGCCGCTCAGTCCTCTTTTTTAACCGACTGGCATTGGGCCAATCATGAGATCCTGACCGGTCTGTCATGGACTCCTCAACCGGCCCCCGACAGCAGCCAGAATGCCCTGATTCTGGCCTCCGGCCCGGCAGATAAGCTGGAGACAGCCAGCCTCTTTTTCACCACCGTCTTGAACCTGGCGCGAGAACGCATCTGGATCGCCACCCCTTATTTCATTCCGGATGAAGCCACCATGGTGGCTCTGCGGCTGGCCTTGCTAAAAGGTCTCGAGGTCCGGATCCTCACCCCGGAGCTAAACGACAACTGGTTCGTACGCCAGGCATCAAATGTCTACCTTAGCGAACTGAAAGAGCTTGGAGCAAAAATCTTCTTCTACAACAAGGGCTTCATGCACCAGAAGGTAATGCTGATCGATGACCGGCTGGCAATTGTTGGCACGGTGAATTTTGACAACCGCTCGTTCCGTCTGAATTTTGAAGTTACCGGGGCAATCGCCGATAAAGGTTTTGCCGGAGAACTCGAGCGCATGCTGTTGGATGACCTGTCTCATTCGACCGAACTGCTTGACTATAACCTGGAAGAACAGTCGGCGTGGGATCGTTTTAAAGCCAGAGGTGCTGATCTTATGGCTCCGGTGCTGTAAAATGACAATTATTCAGTCGTGTCTTGAATGGATAGCGGGATAGCGGCGGGCAACCGATCTAAAATGTTCCGACTCTAACAATAATTTTCTTCATCCTGTTAGTACTCGTTTCAGGATCAATCATCGTCAGAATTCCACTTTGTGCTCCAGCGCAACCCTGCGTCGAGGCTGTGTGACTTGCTGTTATTCTGACTTTATCTGGTAGTGGAATTTTAACATATCTCCTCTTAGAAGAAACAAACGTAACGCGTGTCTGAAAGGTGAGAGGATAGATCGAAACTCCCCAATGTGGCAGATACCCCCGGGATGTAAAGCCTCAGAAATGCTGGATCACCAACTGCCGTTGGCAAATGCAGCCAAAACAGTTCAGGGCTTTGAGCCAGTGTGGGATACTTTGGAGGAAAGCATATGGCGATCATAAAGAAAATTGTTGAAGACAACAAATTTACGCGCAGGGATATACCCCAATTAGAAGGCAAACTTTTTTGGGAGGGAGCCAAACGTCGCCTTGCTTTAGAAAGATTTGGCGTGCTCTTGTTTCTTTCCACTGTCATCGCAGCCTATGGCGTTCTCGGTGACTCGACTGCTACAGTAATAGGAGCGATGATTATCGCTCCTCTGATGACGCCTATCGTCGCAACTGCTGCAGCGCTGGTAATGGGTGACTTGAATCGGGCGGGCAACTCTTGTCTAGTCGTCATCGTAGGTGTTGCTGGGGTGATATTTGTAGCCTTTATATGCGGAGCTATTCATCCCGGCGTTATCTCTTTCACAAATAATTCACAGATAACAGCTCGTGTTTCACCCAGCCTTGTTGACCTCGCGATAGCGCTGGCTTCAGGTGTAGCAGGAGCTTTTGCCGTGAGCCGGGATGATGTAGCTGATTCACTGCCAGGTGTTGCTATATCCATTTCTCTCGTCCCACCGTTATCTGTTACAGGAATTGCACTGTCTCAGGGGCATACGGGAGAAGCTTCGGGATCACTATTGTTATTTATTACCAATTTTCTGTCAATCTTATTGGCTGGGGGAGCTACGTTCATTGCCCTGGGACTCAGTGCAGCCTCAATTGACGAAGTGAAAACAAACATCCGCCGAAAAGCATTTGTTTTCATTATTATTGGTACCTTGCTTGTGACATCTCAATTGGGGGTAACTTCTTACAAAGTTGCCCGGGAAAGTAATCTTGAGTACAGGGCTCAAGAGATTGC
The DNA here is from genome assembly GCA_905479735.1 of uncultured Desulfofustis sp. Lineage (GTDB taxonomy): Bacteria > Desulfobacterota > Desulfobulbia > Desulfobulbales > Desulfocapsaceae > JABDQA01. The sequence goes on along the minus strand of CAJQNS010000197.1, from coordinate 23,431 downwards.
CCAGAAATGGCTCGACCAAACCGGTTTTGATCTCATAAAGCTCAAGGTTATGAAAAATCACATCGCTCTCGTCATAACAGGTTCTGGGGAAATTCCACCGCTGTCAGATTTTGTTACCGAATTAAATTCTAAGATTAAAACGGATTTTCAGGTGAAGCTGGAAGTGATTTCAAGTCAGAAGAAATTGTATCCAGAATAATTCATGGAATGGATTGCTGCCGAAGATTTTACTTGAGAGTACTGATCCGCATAGGTTCGTTACACTCCAGTCATGTTGTTGGTGCGTATAGTAAATACAGATAAAGAGGTGCACTGGTTATATGAGTTTTGGTAATTAAATAGAAAGAACTAATCCTGGGCTGAAGATTGCAAAGCCTTTGCAGATTTCTCTATACTGCAGAACGATGAGCATGCTGTTAATCGTTTCTCTACTTGTCTTGGATTCTCAACAGAAAGGTGGTCATGAATATCAACTGTCTGGAAATCGATGAACAACTTAATCTTAAACCATATCCAGCTGACCTGGCGGTAGCAGCAGCGAAGAACGGTGAGGCAATAATTTGGCTTAATTTGGGGGACTGCCAGGCAGAGGAAGACATGGAGAAATGGCTGGACGAACTTGGCGTCAGTGCGCTTTCCCGTCATCTTCTGACCACCCCACATAATCGTTCCGGCTTCTATCCACTGAAGAAGGAGCTCTTATTTATCACTCCTTATGTCCCTCTTGCCTCAGACTCAAGTGAAGTAGTATTTGTTCCCTTTCTTTGTATGAAAAATATTCTTATTACCCTGCATCCTAAAGCTTTTTACCAATCGCAACATTCTGACTTGTTATCAGAATCCGCAAGTTGGCTTCATGGTCGCAGTATTGCAGGGTTAGTATCTGCTATGATGATCGGCATGACCTTGAGGACCATGCAGGGAGTTACGGAATTGAGAAACGCAGTTACCAGTCTTGAAGAGAAAATGGACAGAGATCCCTACAATGTCGAAATCGATGAGATAATGAATCTGCGATCTGATCTGTTAGTGAATGAGGCCTTAACTTACGATAGCCTGCCTTGCCTCACCCCATTAAACACTTTTGATAAGGGCTTTTTCAGCCATAAAGAGGCGGAAGAATATTTAAATTGTGCCTTGGGTAATATGCAGGCGGTTGATCGATCCCTGACCCTAATAAGAACAAGAATTGAGTACTTGCACTCTGAGTTTGACTCAAATGTTCAAAATAAGACCAACCATCGCCTGAACATGCTCACCATTTTATCAGCGATCTTTATGCCGATCACACTCCTGGCAGGTATCTGGGGAATGAACTTTGAAAAGATGCCTGAATTGGGGTTTGCCTTGGGGTATCCGTTGGCACTGGGATCAATGGTTCTTGTTGCCATCGTAATGCTGAGGTTGTTTCGCAAAGGCGGTTGGTTTGATTGATATCCAGGACACCCGTAGATTAGCCTCAAGAAAACGGTTCACATTATAGAAACAACAGACTTGCACTAGCAACCTTAACTTGGTTGAAAATCAGCGAAGGTGAGATTGATAGAATAAATGTGCCGATTGCTATACTTTTCGCATTGCCAGGCATGGGAAGCACAATCAAAGGTTGAGATATGACTTGGGCGATGGGGGGACCCATTGGTAATGACAATAAGAGAACGGAGGTTACCAGATGCATCCAGTCACGCTGTCTGCAGTAATACTTTTCGTCCTGCAAATCCTTCTTCTTGGGGGGACCATCTTAAGGATACTGCTCCGGCCTAATCGCCAGGCAGCCTCCAGAATCGCCTGGATTGTGGTTGTTCTCGCCGTGCCTCTATTAGGAGTTATCGCCTATCTTCTGCTGGGAGAAACCAATATAGGTAAAAAGCGCGTCTTGCGAATGAAAGAGGTGATTTCACGCTTGCCCGATCCTGCAGATATCCCCCATAGAACAGACGACACAAATATCCAGGTCGATGTGCCGAAACGTTGTGCTCATCTCTTCAAAGCCGGGGAAACCGTCAACGGCTTTAAGCCGGTCGGCGGCAATCGGGCCAAGCTGATGAAGGACTCTAATGTGGGAATCGACTCAATCGTGGCAGACATTGATGGCGCGCAAGAACATGTGCACCTCCTGTTCTATATCTGGCTGTCTGACAACAATGGGATGAAAGTGGTAGAGGCCTTGAAAAGGGCGGCTTCCCGTGGTGTGGTCTGTCGTGCCATGGCGGATGATCTGGGTTCCCGGGCGATGATTGGTTCCGAGCACTGGAAGTCGATGGAAGCGGCCGGGATCAAGCTGGGAAAGGCCCTGCCCATTGGCAACATATTGCTGAAACCCCTGGAAGGCCGTGTTGATTTGAGAAATCACCGGAAGATAGTGGTTATCGATAATAAAATCACCTATTGCGGCAGTCAGAACTGTGCCGATCCCGAGTTTCTGGTAAAGGCCAAATACGCCCCCTGGGTGGATGCCTTGATGCGCTTCGAGGGACCTATCGTTAGACAGAATCAGTATCTTTTTGCCAGCGACTGGGAAGCGGAAACCGGTGAAGATATCAGTCACCTGTTGAATGAACCGATTTCTGCAGTGGAGCCTGGTTTTCCGGCGCAGGTTATTGGCACGGGACCGACCGTTCGTTATTCGGCCATGCCCGAAATCTTTGAAACACTCATATACGCTGCCCGAAGTGAATTGGTGATTTCCACCCCCTACTATGTCCCGGACGATCCGATGCAGGCAGCCTTGTGCGCCTGTGCCCGCCGTGGGGTTAAGACAACTATCATTTTCCCGGCCAGAAATGACTCATGGATTGTCGGTGCGGCAAGCCGAAGTTATTACGATGAGCTTCTGAGCTCGGGTGTCGAGATCCATGAATACGAGGGGGGGCTGCTGCACACCAAGTCTCTGACCATTGACGGGCAGATAACCCTGATCGGTTCTGCAAACATGGACCGCCGCAGTTTTGAGCTCAACTATGAAAACAATATCCTGTTTTACGATCACTCATTGACTGCAGACATGCGTGAGAGGCAGGAACAGTATCTGGCACAATCCAGAAAACTGACTCCGCAAATGGTGGAAGACTGGAGTTGGCAGCACCGACTCTGGAACAACACCATTGCCATGCTCGGCCCGGTTTTGTGATCCAGGTGACCTCTAACTCTAGGAGTGTTGTTGCCTGTAAACAGCATTTGAATAGATAATCTTATCGTCAAGGGCTGGTGCAGACTATGCCGGATACTATTTTTCTCAGATTATTCCGTTGACCGCGGCAATGGCCCTGCCCTTCCCCGTAATAAAGGGGACACGTCTACTACTTGCCGGAAAGCCGGTCGTCCACTCTATGATTTTTATTATAACCTGGGGGATTGCTTGTTTCCTGGCGCTGAGCGCAGCTGTCATATGGAAAGCGTTATTGCTCGAAATCTTTGGAGTATTTGTTAACTACACCCTTCCTGAAAAATTCTCGGGATGGATGCACATCGTTCTGGGACTTGTATTTATTGGTTTAGGCATCAAAAAATTGAAGTTGGTAATCGCTCAGAAAAGCGCTCCCGCGGTGTAGCAGTCCGTCGAAGTAACCACTTTTCCCATTATCAAATCAACCGTGAAGACAGAGTTGTTTAAACTGAAAAATGTCCTGCTGCTGTTATTGATAATTCACATCCTTCTCCGGAGCGATATGACCTATAATCAATCGCTGATTGCCTCAGGGATGATCTCAATAACTGCGATGATCTGGGTATCCATGCCTCTGCTGGTCTACTTCTGGACAGGACGCCAAAGAGACGCAGTGTTGGAGTCCTTGAAGCAATGGCTTATAGCCAATAATGCGACACTTATCATATTTCTTTACCTGTTTATCGGTATCTCTGTTTTGAGTTCAAGCACCCGGTTTTGAAACGCTTTAGGATTGTTTAATGTAAAGGCAGGAGAATCCGTTCGAACAAACTTACCGTCTTGAGCATAGCCTCTTGCCTTCAAAGCCGCCTCATCCATTTCGACATCAAGCCTTAAGAATTTCACCATAGCTGTTAGATCTTCCATGGATTCAACCTGTTTGTCTGCGGCACCAAAGACAATTAGGCGATCGTTCTTTTGTGCTGTAACAAAGGCGGATATCAGCTCTAACCCTCCGACATTCATTACTATTTCAAAACAATTGGCTTTGCTGCCATCTTTCAGTTCGATTAACTGTTGATTGCTGACATTATGAATCAGGCAATCGGGTATCATCTGTAGCAACGCACGCTTAGCATGGCTCGCCGTATCCTTCAAAGCTATACCTGATGAATAAGGCCCGGCAGTTATTCCCTGGGATGGCATGCCCTCGCCGAATGTCCGCCTGAAAACAAATGAACCGATTGGTCCAATTTCCTTTGTTAGTTTGTCAGCGTCATAATCAATGGAAAAACCAATTACTTTGTCCTCATAGTGCTCCAAATTTGGCACTTAAACCGACTTTTCAGCTTGACCGGCCATTGGAGCAGACGCAAAGAATAAAGAAACTGTCAATACACAAAATACGATTCAGGTTGCTCTTTTTATACCGATTTTCATAACGCCTCCTTTTTCAACCTAACAGGTGGTTATTTAGAAACTGAAGAAAACGCTTTAAATAAGGTTATACAGAAAGAAAGGATACTCGACTTCAAGGAGGTGTAATATTGATAGAGTGTACGTTCTGATAATCCTTGGCTTACTAATATCAGAGTATTGGCTAGACGGCACGACCATCATTGAGCTCTCGGAACTTTTTACGGTCTTCACCGATTCAAATTGTCACAAGCACCCTTCTGTGAAGCATCCTGCATTCGGGGTTTGGAGTGCCATGGCCAATGGCCCTCAATTTCTAGCACCATTGACCAGGAAATCAAAGTGCGTATAGCGATAATTCCTGCTAAAAGGCCGATTGATGCCAGCGAGGGTTTTACAATCATCGTTTTGACGATGGTGGCGGCCACTAATACTTCAAGCCCAATCACAACTGATCTGCCCAAGCCTCGTTTAAACTCTTTGGTTCGAGCGGTTCTTACTAGAACACGAGAGTGGTAGAAGTAACGCACGATGCTAAATAGGGCTCCAGAAATCAAAACGCCAACACCTACAAGTTCAATAAGCAAGCTGACATGATCGAGGATTGTGACAAGTAGGGGCGGCATTGCTTACTCCTCCATTCTTGGTTGCCAGGGCCATCTACCCTCGACTTCTAGTTCAAGTGTCCAACTTAGCCATGTCCTTACAATTATCAACAATCCCAAGGCAGCCAGTGACTCGAACGAAACATCAGTGGTGACCGTTTCAACTACGTCAGCCACGACCAGGATTTCAAGTGCAAGCATTAACACTTGCGCCAATCGTGATTTGAGTTGGCTATAACCCTCCTCCAGAGACAGATGGTGAATTTGATAAAGATAGGTTCCCAAGGCTACAAGCAACCCAACCACAATTACTAAGGCACTTGACACAACCAGAACTACCCCCGCCAATTCAATGATGTGTGCTATTTCTCCTGGCACAATTAATGCCTCACGTATCTTTTGAAACGGCTAGAAACCAGCTTGTTTGAGCAAATTACCACTTTCTCGCGTGAAGAGTGCTTATCCTTCCTCTTTAAATGCCGCAGTAGCTCCCGGGTCAAGTGAACCGATTAGAGTGTGGCTCGAAGTCTTCAGTGGACCCTGTCAGCCGGTCACGGATAGCGAGTAAACCGGAGAAGCCGAACCCTTTGATTATAACTTTTCGACATTGAGGTCGGAGTTTGGCCAAAGTTTCCAGTAGTCATCGAACTTTCAACCTGAGCTGACCAAGGTTTACTCATATTATTTTAAATAACTATATTAACTCAGAAGGCACCAACTCCGCAGTACTTGGAATATTACCACAAAAGTAAAGAGACCCAAAAACATAAGATAGACTTTGGATGAGCCAGGATGCAGGAATACAGATCCGGACCCTTTACCGTTTCACGATAGTATGAAAATTGAGTTATTTCGCCTGACTTTATCTTTGCAAATATTGGTGTTAACAATCTCTAGATCAACAGCTAACTGTTGGGTTAAGGCTCTTCCTGAGCACCCTCGCGCTCCAATTTTTCTAAAAATCTAACCTTGCCAGATGAACCCTCTCGTAAGGCGCATTTGCTTCGATTCGCATATGCTCAGGAACAGTCCAAAGTTGCAGGTTTTCTTAAATGGTTAACATTGCCAATACCAGCCTCTGCCACTGCGATAACGTGCGTCCCCGTAACTCCACAGTAGGCACCTCAAGTTGGAGATATGTTGCACTTTCGAGAGGTGTTCTTTGGTAATGCTTAATGTATATTTAGCCCATTCCCGAACAATTCCACTAAAACAGGCAGGTCTACCCTCTCAGGAACAAGTTGAACCCGCTGGTAGACAAAACAAGGGGTAGGTTACCTTGGACCAATATTTTGATCCAGCGGCAATAGATTTCCTCGAAACGTTTAATTCTGCAATACTTCGGGGACACCCATAAATAAAGCTGAATCATTTATCGCGGGAGGTTTTCTGCGATATCTTTTGCTGCCCGAACCATTATGGTCTGCAGAGTTACCGGGTCTTCCAGTATTTTTTCTTCAGCCCAACTCAGTTCTGCCACCGATTCCCATGAAATTGCCCCATTGCTTGAGTCCCAAAGCTGGAAGAAGATTCTAACTGTTGCACTATTGGTCTGGATCATTCGTAGACCAAACACTCCGAATCGATTCCTAGATCGCTGGGTGAAACCTGCAAGTTTTAATTGCGCCACATAACGCACTCCGCTGGCCTCTGCAATTTTTTCAAGAGTGTCTTTGCTAAAAATACCAGTGTCCCGATACTCCTTGTACATCTCTTTGTAATCATCTGCCAATTCAGCCTTGTTGATCAAGCTGAGCGTATTTGGCAATGGGATAATTTGCAAATCGGGCCTTTGTTCGATCAGGGTCGAGGCGAAAACAAAAGCCACTGCCTGCTTTTCCTCCTCCTGGCCAGTTACTGTAGATGGAGTAACAAATGCAATTCCCCCATTTCTGAGATCAATCCCCGACAGAGTAATCTGGTTATGGCTGATTTCGGATGAGATTTGTGGCGCACATGAGGTAAGCAGGATAACCACCAGCACAATCCACCAGCGTTGGGTGGTGATTACACTTGATAGCCGATCAATATTACATGCAGATACTTTGTTCATAGGTTTAAAGCACCAGAAAAGACGTTTCGAAGCATCAATTCGAGAAACCATTCATGATCGTAATGCTGTTCATCTCATCTTTATATATGGCTCAATTTAATTTTAGCCTAATTTTCAACTATATTTGAAATGAAATAATCGATGCAGGAGCTATCTATCATGAATCTGCACAATTATTCTCTCGCCTACTGAATGCTCAGATAGCCCTTCTTGCATATGATGATAAACAGACATACCAGGAAGAGTCTTCAAATTTAGGTTAGTCGATAATTTCAGACTGCCGGTGAAAATCTTGGATATTCCAACCACCACAGAGTTCCATTTACTTGTTAGGGAGGGTGGTTATTTTTACACGAAACAATCTCTATATTCGATCTCTCTAATGATTTTTAAAAGGTGCTTTCGTTTAACCACAGAGTAGGGGAGGTAGAGATGATTCGACTGTCCCATATTTGTATCCTAATTTCTGTGTTTCGCATTCTTTGCTCCTGCAAACACATAAATATCCACAAACTTTCCATCTCGTAAAACGTGATGGAAAGTAATTGTTCATCAGGAGAACAATCAAATAATGGAGCCAAATTGACATCGAAAAAACAAACCGGAGTGTAGGATGTTTCTCTCCACTTTATCGAATTAGCTTTTTTGGGGGTAAGGTTATGAAAATTAAAGGAATAAACCTGTTGTTATGCTCAGCCCTGATTTTGTTCTTCTCTGGATGTGCAAAAATCACCTCAGAAGTAAGCCCAGATGTATCAGTCAATGAATACCAGAACTTTTATATTGTACCAAGTTTTGACGATAGGCGTGGTGTAAAAGAGGCAATTTCTGATGACCTAAAATCTCGAGGATTTAATGTTGAAGTTGGACCTGCCATACAAATGCCTGAGACGTCTGATGTTGAGGTGAACTATGAGGCTAAATGGGTATGGGATAATGAGTATTACCTTTCAGATCTTATTATATCTTTTAAAGATCCTGATACTATCTCGCTGATAGCTTCCGGCGAATCACATCATCCATCACTTGAACGGAAGCCAGCTGACGAAATGGTTGGGGAAATACTAGATGAGATATTTCATTAAGTGGAGAGATAGTCATTGTTTCTTAATAGACTGTGACAACTACTAGGCGGAAATCCCTGTGAATTTAGGCACCTTTGCCGGCCTTTCCTCTATAAAGATTCTTTTCACCTTTCTTCAGTTTGTGGTGATGGGGTGCTCTGCTGGGGGGAAATTGTAGATACAGAAATTATCTTAAAAACTCGGGTCAATTTAAAATTCACAAATCTTGGGTTCTTCATTGCAAATTATCCCAAGATAATGCTGCGCATCGTTATGCCCCTTCGAAGAAGCCTTTCTGAACCATTTTAAAGCTTCCTTGTAGTCTTGGAGTACTCCTTGACCCTCATAATAGAGCAAACCCATAATCAGCTGAGATTCAGCATAACCTACCTCCGCAAAGTTCCTAAAAAAACCAATGGCATGATTGTGTCCTCTCCTTGCGGCTTTATGAAACCACGAAACAGCTAATCGCGCATTTCGAGAAACGCCTGTGCCATGGTAATAGCAATTTCCTAAATAGTAATAGGCATCAACATCTCCTTGGTCGGCAGCCCTCTTAAACCACTCAGCTGCTACCTCGAAATTTTGTGAAATCCCTTTTCCATGAATATACATGAAAGCTATATTATTTTGAGCTATGGCGTAACCTTGATCAGCAGCTCTCGTATACCATCTCAGGGCTTCTTCGGGGTTCTTAGCGACACCAAGCCCCTTTTCGTACATCAATCCTAAATTGTTCTGAGCTAAAGGAAGACCTTGTGTAGCTGCCGTTTTATACCATTTGAATGCTTCGTGATAATCTTGCAGATGTTCGCTACCTTCGGCTCCTGAAAAAATCACGCCCAAATTAAATTGAGCATTGCCATATCCCTGTTCAGCTGCTTTTAGATACCACTTCACAGCTTCAGCTTTGTTTTGCGGCATTCCTCTGCCAAAATCGTATAATACCCCTAGATTATATTGCGATTTAAAGCATTCTTGGTCTGCAGCTTTTCTCCACCATCTGATTGCTTCTTTATAGTCCTGGGTTAGGCCTCTACCTTCATAGTACATTCGTCCCAGGTTGTACTGTGATTTTGCACACCCCTGTTGTGCGGCTCTCAAATACCACTTAACCGCTTCTTTGTGATCATGTGCTGAGCCGTCACCATTTTCGCACATTGATCCCAGGCTGAACTGCGATTGTTTATGACCTTGCTCAGCGGCCTTTCTGTACCATTCTTCTGCTTGCATGTAGTTCTGCTCAACGCCTTTTCCTTGGTCATACAAAAGCCCCAGCCTGTATTGGGCATGAGTATCGCCCTGATGGGCTGCCAAAGTATACCATTGTGCCGCTGCTTTAAGATCTTGAGATGGCACTCCAAAACCCAATTCGTATGCCGTCCCAAGATTGTATTGTGCTTGGGCATATCCTCCCTCGGCTCCTTGTCGAAACCACTTGACAGCTTCTTCGTAGTTCTTTGTGAGGCCTTTGCCCTGAAAATACATGAGACCCAAATTATGTTGAGCTACCGCAAAACCTTGTTCAGCTGCCTTTGTGTACCATTTAACTGCCTGTTCATAATCTCGACCAACACCTTTACTTTCGTGATACATTTTCCCCAAGTAGTTCTGGGCATCAGCAGCCCCCTGTTCAGCAGCTTTTATAAAAAGTTGTAAGGCTTTCTCATAGTTTCTCGGTACTCCCTTGCCTTCGAAATACAATACTCCCAGGTAAGTATAAGCTAATACATACTCCTGCTTTAGTGCCTTCAGGTACCACTTTGCTGCCCGCTTGTAATTCTGTTGCACGCCTTCGCCTTCAGCGTACATGAACCCAATCATGACTTGCGCTTCGGGATGTCCTTGTTCTGCGACCTCCTTATATAGTTTTGCAGCTGCTTTGAAATCTCTTTCTACTCCTTCTCCACTGTAATAAAAGTTCGCCAGGTTAAACTGTTGTAAGGCTTTTAGTTCAGCACCCATATTCGGGTACTTACTAGTCTCATCTCGGAACTTATCAAGCGGTACTTCTAGATGAGATCTATGAGCAGCACTATCCAATTCAGGTATATCTGCTAAATCATGTACAATTTGTTCGAAAAGTTCGCTGGCAAATCCTGTGTAGCGAAAAGCTAAGATCAAGAAGAGTAAGAATGGCAGGAAAATTAGTGAGATACCTTTTTTGTTCATAACCACCTCCATTGCAAAGAGGTGAATTGAAGACATGACTGGGTTGGTTATTGATCGCCTACCAAATGTTCATAATGATAAACTAACCACCGACCCTAGCATGTAAATGGAACTACGTGGTGGTGGAATAAAGTAGAGTAGCCCCAACCTTAGCAAGCTCCGTTTCCTAGAGAGGGGAAGAAACCCGACTTTCACAGGAAACATCTGCGCCAAAAATTCCTGTTGATTATGTAGAGACAGCCAACAGCAAGCTTTAGAATTTAGCACAACCACACTGTTACATTTACCGGTTAGGTGCGATGATTAAGTTTATATAATCTAACCGTATTTATTTCCTTAATACGCTGAGTTCGGCTCTGAAACCTTTACTAAGTGGGGAATCAAATGGCCAAAGAACGAGTCAAGCGGAAACTTTCTGCGATCCTCTGCGCCGATGTTGTCGGTTATTCACGCCTAATGGGTGAAGACGAGGCGGCAACTCTCAATGCATTAAGTACTTGTGATGCAGAAATAATTGAGCCGACGGTCAAAGAACATAATGGCCGGATTTTCAAACGGCTAGGGGATGGATTCCTTGTCGAGTTCTCCAGTGCAGTTGATAGCGTTGAGTGCGCCATTGCTTGGCAGAAAAAGATTGAGGAGAAGAATTTCCCTCTGCAATTTCGTATTGGAATAAATTTGGGAGATGTCATAGTGAAAGACGACGATGTGTATGGCGATGGTGTCAATATTGCCGCAAGATAAACGCCATTTTTCCTTATCATGGATATTGGAGGGACGAAATGACCGTTTCTATCAAAGGGGATTTCACAATGAGTAGGCTTATAGTTTGTTGTGCTTTGCTGTCGCTATCATTAACCACTGTTTTATTCAGCACGGCATTTTGCTATGATCTTACCATTTTGACGGAAAATTCAGGTGAAAACAATTATCTCGACAGCAATGGACAAATAAAAGGTTTCAATACGGATATAGTACGAGAAATTATGCAACGGCTGAATTTGAATTTTACTATAAAAATAGTCCCTTGGAAAAGAGGTTATCGTGAAGTGCTACATAGGCCTAATGTAGTTTTGTTTTCAATGGTACGAACCTTTGAACGTGAAAATTTGTTCAAATGGGTCGGTCCGCTGAACGTCACAAAATTTAGCTTTTTCAAAAAAAAAGGCAGCGACATCACTATTAATACTTTGGGTGACGCAAAAAAAGTGGGCGCAATAGGTTGTATAGGGGATGATGTTCGGGAAAAGTTACTAAAGCGTTTAGGATTCACTAATCTCAGCAGCTTGTTTGGTAAAGATGCGAACGTGAGAAATTTGGAGATGCTAATGCTAGGGCGCATAGACCTATGGATTAGCACTGGCCATATTGTTTTTAAAACCGCCAATGATACTGTTATCGATCCTAATGAAATTGAAGAAACTTTGACAGTTAAAAAGGCATATGTGTATTTGGTATTTTCAAAAGATACAGACGATAAAATTGTAAATGAATGGCAGCATACTCTTGAAGCAATGAAAAAAGACGGTACATATAAAAAAATATTATCTCAATATCCATCAGGCTTGAAACGAATAACTTTTGATCCGCCGAACAATGCACAACCGGAATAAAAAAGCTATGTTTGTTTCTATCGATATTGACTTTTAGACTTTACCACAAGGTCAATATTTGTTGCATGAATCTTGACCATAATAAAAGATAAAAACGGTTTAACATTGGAACGAGATTCAAATTATAGAGCAATAAGAATGGGGTCCACTTCTATATATGAGAAATACTCAAGAAATTGGCAAGAAGGGTAGCCTCAAATGGATTCAGGAATATATCAATAATAAGCCTGAAGAACTAAACAGGTTAATTGGTGATAAGATCAAATGGCTGTCCCCTCTCAAAGCTGCCAAATGGTTCAAAAAAGCCGCTGATCAAGGCCTCGAAGCAGCTATCGAAGCCTGAGAGTATATCTCTGAGACAGCGAAAAACTAACTCTTAATATCAGAAAAGTAATTCCTGCCAACCTCAGCTTTTATAGACAACTATCTGCTAAAGACTAATCCTGTGAAGGTTCAGGCAGAGATGCATAGGTAAAACTGAACTGCTCATCACCTAAAAATTAGTAGGTTCACAGGAAGTATCCTCACTTGGCGGCAATGTAGGGGAGTGATAATTGCCAGCCGAAATTAAGTCCAATAGGATCAACTAAGACAATTTTGGAAGGGTAATTGGCTAGATAGTGTACCTTTCCCGAAGGCCTAGCTCGGCGGGATTAAAAACCTCGATCTCGTGAAAGAGATTGGCAGCAAAGAGGGTTTTTTACAGACCCTCGCTGGCGGTGTAGAAGACATTGTGTTGAATAAGAGTGACTGATCATTTGGTTAAGGGAGTTACGATTTTCCAGGCATCTATTTGTTGAGCAGAAAAAATTTGACAAGGACTAGCCCCGCAATAAAACCTCCGATGTGGGCTCCGTAGGCCACTCCACCACCATCACCACCCCCGAACATGCTCAATGAGTTGATCAACTGGAATACGAACCACACCCCGATGGCGATCAGAGCCGGTACTTCGCTGATGAAATAGAAAATCATCACGCGCACTCGCCGTCTGGGAAAGAGCAGGAAATAACCGCCAAGAACACCGGAAATCGCACCAGATGCCCCCAGACTGGGAATGAGCAGGTTTGCACCCAGAGCAGCACTGGTAAAGACATGTGCCAGTGAGGCGAGAATACCGCAAGTGAGATAGAAGATGAGATAGCGCAAGTGCCCCATCAAGTTTTCTAGGTTATCACCAAAAATGTGGAGATAGAGCATGTTGCCCAGCAAATGCATAAGACCGCCGTGCATGAACATGGAGATCAGTAGTGTCAGATATACCGAGATCGGGGTTACCCCTAGTCCTGGAACCAGGAAACGTTCGCCGGAACCCTGATCTGTGAAAACGGTTTCCCGGGTGACAATGTCCACACCCGTGAGTATTTCCTGAGGAACTGTAGAGAGCGAATAGGTGAACGACAGGTTTGTTCCCATCCCCTGCAGAAAGAAAAATACGAACAGGTTGAGGCCGATAAAGGCATAATTGACGATTGGTCGGATCTTCCGGTCGGAATTATCGTCACCAAGCGGAATAAACATGATTCAACTCCCAAAGTTGTTCGGATAGATAGAAATTGAATGTCGTTGACATACACGGTCGCAAATTTCTCTTGAAGTTCATGATTCCGCCGAGTCCTCCACCGTCATAGTGTTGAGGATGAACTCATAACATGATCGGTGCCGGACAACAATGAGCCGCTCGCAATGAACGGCGACCAATTGAAGAGAAACAGGAATTATCTCCTCTGTAGGAATGACAATGGCAGAGCCATTCCTGACTCTGCCTCCTGAGTCTCAGCCTAATTAGAGATCTTGGCTGGCATCATAAAATTGCGGACCGTGCCGCGAGATATGGTTGCAGTTGTACTGCAGCCAAACCGGCTGCGTTCTTTCGGAATTCAATTATACTGTTCAATATTTCTTCACTGAGTTTGTCCTTTGATGCCTGCTCCCTAACCACCTCATCAGAAAGAAGTGCCAATTCTTTGAGTAACTCGTCAGAAAATTGTTTGAGTTGTACGCCGTACTCATCTGTGAGCTTTGCCAGGGCAGCGCAGTTGGTAGCCATACGATAGCAGAGTTTGTGGCTGTTAACCGCCCCCGCCGCTGCCGTGATGACTGCCTTGACATCGGAAGGCAGAGCGTCCCACTTGGCCTTGTTGATGAACAGATCAAAGGCTCCCGACGGTTCGTGCCAAGCAGGATAGTAGTAATATTTAGTCAGCTTATGGAAACCGCGGTTCATATCTATATTTGGTCCGGCGAATTCTACGGCCTCAATCTCACCGTCTTTCAACGCCTGCGTGAGCTTGCTCATTGGCACCGAAACCACTTCTGCACCAGCTGCTTTCAAGGTCTCCCCCGCGAATCCGCCGATCCTAATCTTGAGGCCCTTAAAGTCGCCGATCGAATTGATCTCTTTATTGAACCAGCCGCCCATCTGGCAATCGGTATTGCCGAATGGGAAAAACTTACAGCCGACTTCGGCGTAGACTTTATCGGCAAGCTCCTGTCCTCCACCGAACGCAAACCATGCGTTCTGCTCCTGGCCCGTCAGCCCGAAAGGGGTATTATGTAGGAATTGCATGGCCGGCACTTTCTTTGCCCAAAAAGTCGGCTGCCCTGTCCCCATCTCTACTGTACCATCAGCAACGGCGTCTATCGTTTTCGGAAATGGGACGATTTTCCCAGGACCGAAATAATTTATTGTTATGCGCCCATCGGTCCCCTCTGAAACCATCTTCGCAAACAACTTCATGTGGTCATCAGGTTCTTGCCCCCAGTTGTTAATCACCCGCCATTCCTCTTTGCTTTGGGAAAATACCTTGCTTGGGGACATGGAGGTCAGGGTTGCAGCAGTCGCAACGCCCCCTATAGCGACAGTACGAAGAAACTTACGCCGTTGCATTTTCGTATTCTCTTTCATGTCATCCTCCTTTTTTACATTTTTACGGCCAATATCTTCTTTTATGAGATACTTGACCAATAACGAGGTTGCATATTCAGGAAGCGGCATTTTATGAGATATTATTCTGCAGGCATAATCATTGATACTAACAAGTAAACGTAACATTGTGGTGGGGAAGAAATGAACTTTTATCGGGAAATATTAGCCTTGAGAGTGAAGAAGAAAATAAAACTTATTCCTGTGTATTTGTACCACTTCAGTTCAGAAAAGATCATCAATCACTTCAAACACTCTGTGAGAATGTTCCTGCCAGCGCTGCATGAACATGAGAAGCGGCAGTTCGAGAAGGTCAAGGAGGCCTATCTAGAATACAAGCAGAGATACTTCCGGCACCTGATCAGGCACCGAGAGACAGGAGTTCGTCATGCAATTCCGACGGAGTTCTTGAGTTTAAGCTACTCGAGGGAGGTGGACCTTGGGAGTCCTTCAATGGTGATCCTGGTTGGAAAATTATCAGGCAGGAGAAGAAGTTATGGCAGGATAAAAACCTGAATTGAACCTGAACTGACAGACACCTGGTCAAAACTGGTATCTGTCAGATCTAATCTGAACTACTACAACTTATTAGAATCATAAACAGAATGGATGAAGACCGGGCTCAATTTGAACAGATTAGCCTGATTAAAGAGCTAATATCATAACTGATTACCCTCGAGCGCCAAATTTTCTAAAACTCTAATCTTGCCAATGGATATCTTCGGCTGCAGAAAATATGACTTAGCCTCCCAGGCAATCAGAAAATATCTACACAGGTGGTTTATTATCTCTCCCAATCAGCTAATTCCTCTAAGATCTTCTCTGGCTCTATTAGAGTGTCGATTCGCTCAAAGATTTCAAGAGCTTTTGTCATATACCCTATTGCCTGCTTGGATCGACCTTCAGACTTGTGAAGACGCCCATAACATGCGTAAGCAAAGGCAAGTTCGTTTTCAGCTTTGATTTCCTGCAAGATTTCCATGCTTTTCTCAAGATGAGAAGCCGCTAGATGAACATCCTCTTTTAATGACACTTCTCCTAATAGACGATGGGCACAACCCAAATAAAACTGAGTACCGCATAACTCTAAGGTTTCAATTCCCTCTTCGAGCATCTGCCGGGCATTCTCGTGATCTCCAGCGAGCAAATATGCTTCGCCAATTGTACATGCCATCGGAATGATACCTGGCAACCATTTTCCAGCTTGAAAAAGCGGTAATGCCTCGACCATAAGATCAATACCCTGTTTCGTTCTGCCAGCCCGACACAAAGACCACCCCAAAGATCTTTGTGCATATGCTTTGTCAGCGGGTGTCATGGCCTTTTGAGAGATTAACTCTCCATATTCAATAGCCTTAGGTAAATCACCTTTAGAAGTATAAGCGAACGAAAGCTCACGTCCTGCACAGCATATCATACTATTATCGGAATATGACTCGGCAAGCTTTATCACCTTTAAAGCTTCCTCGATAGCTTCATCCCATCGGCCAAGACAGGTATTTGCTCTTGATATGGCACAAACACCCCAAGCATACCAGTGAAGGTTAAACTTTCGGTTCATCATGCGTAATAAATTAGCCCCGGTTGTAAATAACCGCTCAAAATCTCCCTTATATAGAAGACTCCACGCCAACCAGGTATAGGCAAATCCGGCATCTTCAGGATTATCTGCTTCTTCACAAAGTGTTGCTGCTTTCGTTAACGTTTTAATCGCCTGATCAAAACGACCAAGCCCAAACTCACAAAGTCCCATCCGGCTATAGAAAGCTCCCAATAAGGATTGATTTTCCAGTTCGATGGCCATCGGTTCAAAACGACTCAGAAGCGTGTAATATTCTGGTAGTTTCAGCAGCAATATAAAAACAGCACCCTGATTTACTATCAGGGAGATGCTTCTCTGCTGATTTTCTTGTGACTCAGGTAGTTGATCAAGAAGCTTCAGAGCATCTTGAAAAGATGCTTTAGCTTCTTCCATTGCACTGAGCATAGAAGCTTTCTTGTTGGCGAACTCTAGGAAATCTAATGCCTTTCCATCCTCGTCACTACGAATATAGTGGTAAGCCAGCAACTCGTAATGTTCTTCAATTCTATCCTGGTAGAGCTCTTCAATGGCAGTTCCTATCTTTTTGTGGATTTGTTTTCTTTTCCTTGCCAGTAAACTGTTATAAGCCACTTCTTGAGTGAGGGCATGCTTGAATACATAGGTTGAGTGGGGATAAACCCCTCTTTCATACACAAGCTCAGAGTTTTTTAATGCCGAGAGATGAGACAGCAACTCCTGTTCTGATAGAGGAATCAGTTTGTTTATCAGTTTGTGCCTGAACTCTCTGCCAATGACCGAGCTAATCTGAAGAACGTTTTTGACATCTTCAGGTAAAGAATCCACTCGTGCCATGATAACGTCTTCAATCGTTGCAGGTATTGTTACAGTCTGAATGTCCTTGGCAATATGATAGACTTCATCTTTTCTTTCTATGATATTGAGATCTTTAAGAGACTTGAGAAGTTCTTCGATAAAAAATGGAATACCATCTGTTTTTTCAAGTATAAACTCTTCCAATGCACTCTCAATTTGATCAGTACCCAAAAGGTTTGTTACCATAGTAAGACTTTCTCTATTTGAGAGCCGATTAAGATTTACTTGGCTATGATATGATTTACCCCCCCAGGTATGGACAAATTCAGGTCGATAGGTAAACAGCAATAAGACTCTTGTCCCGAGTATGCCCTCTAGTACATATTTCAATACTTCTTCTGAACTTTCGTCAACCCAATGCAGATCTTCAAATACCAGGATCAAGGGCCTTATCTCGGAACCTTTACTCGCAATTTCTCTGTAAATCGACATGATCCGATCTTTCTTCCCTTTGGGACTGATGGAAGTTTTGTCGCTCGCAATGTCTTTAACGGATAAAAGCTCCAGAAGATATGGGAGTGTTGAAGGCTCATCCATGTTGAGAATCTTCAGTCCCTTGGTAACCTTTTGTATAATTACCGGATCATCATCATCTCTGAGTACATCGAAGTTTGCTTTTAAAATGTCTATGAGCGGATGGTATGCCACTCCGCTACTGTAAGAGAGGCATCTGCCTTCAATAAACGTGACGTCAGCATTGGCCAATGCCTTTCTCAACTCGTACAAGAATCTTGATTTACCAACACCAGCTTCAGACACGATAGAGAAGGCTTGTCCACGACCAGCTTTTACTCTTTCAAATCCGTCTAGCAGGAGTTCCAGTTCACGTTCCCTACCTATAAAAGGTGTCAGCCCTTTTTCGGTACTGACATCGAATCGTGTTCGCCTTGTCCTGGGAACAATCGGCCGATACACAGATACTGGGTCTGAAACACCTTTTATATGTTTTTCACCTTGATATTCAAATCGAAAAAGACCCTCAGCCAATTTGAATGTATCCTCCGATACATATGTAGTGCCTGGAGCTGCGAGGGATTCCATCCTGGATGCCAGATTGACTGTATTTCCCACAGCAGTAAACTCTACCCTGAGGTCGTTGCCAATTGTCCCGACAACTACCGGTCCTGTGTGGATGCCAATTCTCATTTGCAGGTTTGGTAGGTCCTTTTGAAATTCTTTGAGTGTCTCGCTGTATTTGGTTATTTCTCGGTGGATTGAGAAAGCTGAACGGATAGCCCTTTGTGGTGCGTCTTCTAAAGCGATTGGAGCACCAAACAGGGCCATGATTCCATCACCAATCATTTTATTTACGATACCTTCGTAGTCATGCACCTTGTGAATCAGTATTTCTTGGACCTTATCTACGATAGGGTAGATTTCTTCCGGGTCTAATTTTTCAGACATAGAAGTAAAGCCAACCAAATCACAAAACATCACTGTTACTTGTTTTCGCTCACCATCTATTCTGCCTTTTTGAGCAAGTATTTTCTCTGTAATCCCTTTGGGAAGATACTTCTGGATCTTTGCTAATTTATCATCATCTGAGAGTGTTTCGGGAATTGGTTCTGGGGATTGCTGGCCAGCAGTTAATGTCTTTCCACATTTATTACAGAAGTCGTGACTTGCTGGATTGGGAGATTTACATTCGGGGCAGAGGCGTTCAATTTTGCTGCCACATTTGCCACAAAATATGGCTTCAGCGGAATTTTCAAAATCGCATTTGGAACATTTCATCGTAACCCTCCCTGAACGCATTAGGCAGGAAAGATCGACTAATTGTAGCGATATAAAAGAGCCAACGATCTAAATATATCCTTACACCATAATAAAACATATAAACTATCGACCCGGAATATCAAGTTGTCGTATGTGCCAATAAATCGTTAGGTGGTGAGCAATCGTCACACTATTTTTGGAACTAATGCGTCGCCTGAATAATTCTAAAGGTCAATGTTTGAAGATTGCCAGTTGGAATGATTTACAAATTGACCAGCACCTCAACTCAATATGTATGGAATGGGATAGGGTTAAATGCGCCTAATGAGAGGATTCCACTGGCGAGGTTGGGTTCAGAGAGAAATTCGAGCGCGAGGGTATTTCAGGAAGAGTCTCAAGTTTCCCTATTTTGCTTTATATTAAATATTGCCAAGGGATATTTTTCCAACTGGGATGTACAGAAAAAATGATCGGAAATCTTGCGGCAATCTTATCACTCCAGCAATTAGACAATGAAGTATTTGAACAAAACAGAGGAATACCAGATTCGCGTTCTGTGTTTCGTTAGTGCAAAAGAACACTACGATGTCTTTAGAGAATACATCCCCAGATCGCTATATGTTATCATGCAAGGTAGCCTAAAGAAGGAAGGCCCATCTACACGGCTGGAATTGATTGCCAGGGCGACCTGTGTCGGATCAGCCGATGACTACTGAACGATTGACAATAAAACGACCGATAGAGAACCGGGGTTCTTTGTCATGAGCGGCATATCAAACGTACCCTAGCCGAGGCTGTGGATAGCTTGGCTGGCCGTTGCCGATCCATCCGCTAGTGGAGAAACCATCCATACCCAAGGCGAGAGGCGCGATTACCCCCATCTTGAGAACCAGACGAGTGTCGAGGGTGTCCAGATGATTCGGATAAAATTTATATCAGGCGAATTTAAGATCGCAAATGGTGTACTCATCGACGGTGGCAGTGCGGTCCGCAACCTGTTCGAACAGGCCCAGCTCGAGCCGATTCCCGTTTCCGGAGGACCGGTCGACTATGTCCTGGCTATGAGAATCGTTAAGCTGTTCGGCAATGATTACGAGATCCTCGAGTCCTCAGACATGAAACAATATCCGCCAGACTCCGTTTCTTAAACCACCATCTAAGCGTCATCTATCCGGTCGGCACCATTGTGGGGTTTACGAATAGAACATCAGAACCAATAAAAGTATAAACAGAAATCTAAAGCTGCCTTCAAGCACACCATCTCAGATACTTGGGGCTTGTTGAAAGTGATAGGTTGTTGATAGCTATTCCGGCATGTTTGGCCATTTTGTTGTCTCCCCCTTATAATTCATCAGGGTATACTCTTTCTCATTTTTTCCTTTGATATAATAATCTGGCATCAACGGAATTTTGCCGATGTTCGTAGCAATCACATACATTGGCTGAGCAAGACCCGTTGTATGTCCACGTATGGCATCCCGGATGAGTTCTGCCCCTTTTTCCACAGTAGTCCTGAAATGATCAATGCCCGGCGCCGGTTCACAGTAAAACACGTAGTAGGGACGAATTCGTACCCGGAGTAATTTCTGATGCAGTTCCCGGAATGTTTCTGGATCATCATTAATTCCTTTTAGCAGTACCGCCTGATTGCCGACATTGATACCGCAGGTAAGAAGATCAAACACAGCTTGAGCTGTTTTTTCTGTGATTTCATTGGGGTGATTGCATTGGGTATTAACCCAGATTGGGATTTTGTGGAAAGGGCTCAGTATCTTTTTTAAGCCGGGGGTGATTCGATGGGGTAAGACGATTGGTGACCGCGTGCCAAATCGAATCATCTGAAGATGGGGAATTTCCCGTAATTTTTTAATTATATAATCAATTTTTTCATCAGAAAGAACAAACGGGTCCCCACCGGTCACCAATACATCCCGAATTTCTTTATGTTGACGAATCCACTCTAGCCCTTCATCTACATCCATGCGGAGTTGAAGGTCTCTGTTGACCACGAGCTCATTTCTGAAGCAGTGACGGCAATAGTTGACACAGACATCTGTCACAGTAAAGGCCACTCTGTCGTGGTATTGTCTTGCAATACTGTCGGGACGAATTTCTTCTGTGTCTCTGTTTTCCTTCCAAATGAGGTAGTTTTCGATTCCGTATTTATTAACGGTCTCCTGTAACGAAGGGAGTACCTGCCTACGAATAGGGCATTTCGGGTCGTCTCGATCCATCAGAGAGGCGAAATAGGGCGATGTTCCCCATTTAGTATTCAACGTCTCAATAGCCTCCTTTTCTTCTGGAGTGACATTGATAAACTCTGATAATCTTTCCAGTGTATTGACAGAATTTTTAAGTTGTTCAATCCATTCTTCCATGTATCTTTTCCTTCTCTATTAAGGGGAAATTGTAAATCTTATCTATCGAGGTACATTGAAATTTCACGATTGGTGACGTGGGTTCTATGCTCCTCCCACTCACGGATCTTTAACGACATGAAGTTGTGGTAGGTTTCATCCCCGAGAGCTTGCTGTAGAAAAGAGCTCCTTTCGGCCTCCACCAATGCCTCGAACATGCTCTTGGGCAGAAATCGTTTATCCCATACTTTTGCTGATAAGCCATCACCGCAGATATTACCTACCGCATGTTCTCCACAGTCAATTTTATTTCTAATTCCTTCGATGCCCATGGCAATCAAAATGGCGATCTGAAGGTACACATTCCCAGCCGGATCCGGACTCCTGAGTTCAAGCCTGGTGCTCTGAGGATCTGGACAGTATGGGATCCTGACCATGGTACTTCTATTTTTAAGACCCCAGTTACAGATAATGGGTGCTTCCCTTTCGCTCACATATGCCTTGTATGAGTTGTAGGTGGAGGCCATAATAATTGATGTTTCCCTGGCATATTTCACGATACCACCTATAAACTGCCTGGCAATAGTTCCCAGGTTAAAATCAGCGTCTTTGTCATAGAAAACATTGTTGCCGTCAAGATCCTGACCCGAAAGATGCAGGTGAAGAGCATTCCGATTATACCCATCAAAGGGTTTAGGCATGAATGTGGCTCGATATCCGAAATCGGCAGCAGTTTCCTGGGTGACATAATTAAAAAGGACAGTTCGGTCGGCACTATTAAGAGGATCGGCGGGTTCGAGGTTTATTTCATGCTGGGATGGAGTAACTTCATGATGAGCTTTTTCGAATGCAATTCCGCAGTCTTTCAGGATTTTAACTATTCTGTTTCTGACAGCTTCTCCTTTATCGTGGGGACTTGATTGAAAGTAGAGGCCCTGATCTGTATGCAGGTTTTTCTTTTTTTTACCATTATTTAGCAGGAAAAATTCATGTTCCGGACCGACAAGAAATTGGAGACCGAATTCACGTTCCGCGTCAGCCAAAGTTCTTTTCAATATGGCTCTCGGGTCCGTCTGGGATGGTTTATCTTTTTCATTGTATACACTGGCAATGATAAATCCGACATTTTCATCTGAGAACTTTAGCACTTTGAAACTGTCAGGGTCCGGAAACAGGAGCCGATCACTACTGTCGACCGTCCCGTAACCTGCAATGGAACTGCCGTCAAAACCGATGCCGTTTTCGAGGATGGATTCTATGTTATCCGGATTAACTGGTAAATTCATGATTCTACCATTGAAGTCGACAAAGAAAATCTTTGTGGTATCGACGGTCTCTAGCTCTTTTTGAATCTCCTCTAAGTCGGCCATTACTATAGTGTCCTCTTTTGGTTTTATTCTAAAGGGTTATACTACTGTCAGTGATATATCGTATTGTGTTGTTTTTAGGAAAAGAAACAAGCCGGAATAGTTGACATTTTTTTCTAATAAATTCATTCCTTGTAAGTAGTCAAGAATAAACTGACAGAATCACAAAACCCCGATTTTTTCTATGCGAAGACCACCCACCAGTGCCCTCAATTGCGACACTTTCGCCGGAAAAAACTGATTGAATATATCTCTACGATTAGCAAGACTTAGGATGATTTGGGTTAAGGAAGCAAGTTATTTTACTAAAACCACCCTAAAATAATAAATTAAATCAAACAATTACAGATAATTTGTCGACTCGTATTCCCAAATGTGGGGGGACATTGCATACCAAAATGAAAGAGGAAGTATGATGAGTAGCATCCAGGCATCCACCCTTATTGTTGCCATGGTTGGTTTTTATCGCATTGTCTGTAGAGCCATTTGCAAAACGATCTTTTCGCCCAAACTCTGCGTTATGCTCGAAATTTTATCCTCGGAATATCAATCATATGCCTGTGGTAAAATTTCTCGCATGCCTTGATTTTGAACGAAAATCTTAGTTTTGCAAAAGGCTC
>CAJQNS010000196.1 GCA_905479735.1 uncultured Desulfofustis sp. | reverse complement strand
CCCGTCTCATCATCTGGTATACGGTACCCTGAACGACTTCCTCACCGGCGAAGAGCTGGTCGATACCGATGATGAGCGCATTCGGCAGCAGATCAGTCGACTCATGGTCGAAGAACGAGGCTATAAGCGGGAAGAATTACTGCCGAGGTTATGCATCGAAACTCTGTTCACCCGTAATTTCGTCACCTCGACCATCGATCTGACCGTAGAATTGAACCACAAGCAGATCATGATTATCCGCTACGGCCCCGGGTCACTGGTGAGCCGTGAACGTTCGGCTCTGGCTGCTGCCAGAGTACTCAACGAGGACTACAGAATTCCGCTTGCGGTGGTAACCAATGGCAGGGATGCGCTGCTGCTCGACACTATCTCAACCAAAGTGCTCGAGCAGGGCATGCAGGCTATTCCAGATCGACAGCAGGCTCTTGAGATGCTTCCCTCTCTGATTTTTCTGCCGCCCCAGGACCAGGAGAAACGGCTGCGGGAAAAACGGATTCTCAACGCCTTCGACCTGGAACGCTGTTGCATAGGAATATAATTTAATCAGGAGTCACCCTTATGACGTCAGAAACCAACAACTGGAGTAAATCGAGCTGGAAAGAGTTCACCGCACATCAGCAGCCAAACTGGCCCGATGAAGCTGCCGTCAACAAGGTTCTCAACGAGCTGAAAACCCTGCCCCCTCTAGTGTTTGCAGGTGAAATCAGATCTCTCAAGGCATTGCTCGCCAAGGCGGTTACTGGTGACGCTTTTCTGCTCCAGGGCGGCGATTGTTCTGAAAACTTCTCCCATGTCACCGCACCCAGGATCAGAGAAACGCTCAAGGTTCTGCTGCAGATGGCAGTTACGCTTACCTATGCAGGCGGTGTACCAGTCATTAAGGTTGGCCGAATTGCCGGCCAGTTTGCCAAGCCCCGCTCGTCTGATACTGAAACTATCGGTGATCTGACGCTGCCATCCTATCGTGGCGACATGGTGAACGCCGCTGAACCCTCGCTGGAGGCCAGGCTGCCAAACCCAAAACGGATGCTCAAGGGCTACAACATGGCGGCCTCGACCCTGAACCTGCTTCGGGCCTTTACCCGGGGGGGATTTGCTGCTCTGCATCGGGTGCAGGCCTGGAACCAGGAGTTTGTCTTGCAATCTCCGATGGGCCTCACCTATGAGCGTATGGCCGGACAAATCGATCAGGCCATCCGTTTCATGGAGACCATTGGCATTTCAATGGATACACCGCAGATCAATCAGGCTCAGGTCTTCACCTCCCATGAAGCGCTGCTGCTCAGCTACGAACAAGCCCTGACCCGGATCGATTCCACCACTGGAGACTGTTACGACTGTTCCGCCCACCTTCTCTGGATCGGAGAGCGGACTCGACAGATTGACGGCGCCCACGTCGAATTTCTGCGTGGCGTGCTCAATCCCATTGGCGTCAAAGTTGGCCCGGATTATGATCTCGACAATATCAAACAACTCGTCGAAGTTCTCAATCCGGAAAACGAACCCGGCCGCCTGACTTTGATTACCAGATTTGGAAAAGACAGGATAGAGAAGATGCTGCCCCCGCTGCTCAGGGAAATGAAGCGCGAAGGACGCCATATCGTTTGGAGCTGTGATCCGATGCACGCCAATACAATTACCGCCGCAGGAGGACGTAAAACCAGGAGTTTTTCAGATATTCTTTCTGAAGTCACCAGCTTTTTCGAAACCCACTGGGCTGAAGATACCGTTCCCGGAGGAGTACATTTCGAACTCACCGGTGAGAATGTGACGGAATGTATCGGCGGGGCCAGAGATATCGAGGACAAAGATCTCGATATCAATTACGAGACTACCTGCGATCCAAGGCTCAACGCGGAACAGAGCCTTGAGGTATCCTTCCAGATTGCCGAAATGATCCGCTCCTGACCCGCAACCGTCCCGACCGGGGTCCCAGCTTGATCCCGGTCGCCCCCCCTCTCGCTGGCACTGCTGCATTGCTTTCCCTGCCACTCATTACATTTCAGTAATATTTGCCGATACATCTTGACCCTTTCCTTTAGCCGCTTACAGTCTAGGGCAGAGTGCATAGATTAAAGCTATAAAAAATTAAGGAGCTCCATAGTGATGAAAACCAGACAAATCCACCTGCGAGCGATTCTGATCGCAGTCTCAATTCTGTTCTTGGCCCCCTTTTTGGCCCGGGCAGAAAACTCGAAGGATATTGAACTGCTCGACCGCTCGGCAAGAGCCTTTTCCAGAGTGGTCAAAGACGTCAAACCAGCGGTTGTCCATATTGCCGTTACCAGCACGGTAGAAACCAATTCTGAATACGAACAGTTTTTTAATCATCCTTTTTTTGAAAAGTTCTTCGGTCCCGAGTATCGCTTTCAGGATCCTCAGCAACGCAAACGACAGCAGCAGGGCGCCGGTTCGGGCTTCATCATAGACCGGGAAGGTCACATACTCACCAACAATCACGTGGTTGAAAAGGCAGATAAGATAACCGTCACCCTGAATGACAACTCTGAGGTCGAAGCCACGCTGATCGGTACCGATCCCAAATCTGATGTGGCCCTGATCAAGATCGATGTTGATCACGATCTGCCGGTGGTCGAACTGGGTGACAGTGCGGCGTTGGAAGTTGGCGAATGGGTAATAGCCATCGGCAATCCATTTGGCCTGAGCCAGACCGTCACGGTTGGCGTGGTGAGCGCCACAGGAAGAAGCCGGGTCGGCATCAACGAATACGAGAATTTCATCCAGACCGACGCGGCCATCAATCCCGGCAATTCCGGAGGACCGCTGCTCAACATTCACGGTCAAGTGGTAGGCATAAATTCGGCCCTTTACAGCAGAACCGGCGGCTACATGGGTATCGGCTTCGCGATTCCGATCAATATGGCCAAGTTCATCAACGAGCAGCTGATGGACAACGGTAAAGTAACCAGAGGTTATCTTGGCGTCGGAATCCAGGATGTGGACGAGGCCCTGGCAGAATCATTTGGCCTTGACAAGGCCGGTGGTGTGCTGATCACCGATGTCCAGGATGATACCCCGGCCAGCAAGGCCGGCGTCAAAAGCCAGGATGTCCTTGTCAAACTCGATGGCATTGATCTTCAGGACACCCAAGATCTGCGCAATCGTATAGCTCAGACCATTCCTGGAACCACGGTGGTCCTCGATATTGTCCGAGACGGAAAGCCGGTTGAGCTGAAAGTTAAAATTGGTGAGCAGCCGGATGATTTCGGCATCGCTGCCCAGGGAAGCTCCGATCAAAATCCCCTCTCCCCGTTTGGACTGGTAGTCCAGGAACTGACCGCCGATCTTGCCGAGCAGCTTGGCTATAAAGGGAGGC
This sequence comes from uncultured Desulfofustis sp., assembly GCA_905479735.1. Classification (GTDB taxonomy): domain Bacteria; phylum Desulfobacterota; class Desulfobulbia; order Desulfobulbales; family Desulfocapsaceae; genus JABDQA01. Next base: position 360 of record CAJQNS010000196.1, on the reverse strand, counting down.
AGGGACTGGTAATCAGCGAAGTCGAGCCGGGCAGCCCGGCAGCGGAGATCGGCCTCAAATCCGGTTTTCTGATCGAAGAAGTGCAAAAGGTGAGGGTAACCAGCCTTGAAGAACTGCGACAGGTCATGGAGCAGAGCGGCGCCTCAGAGCGCGTTCTGTTGCGTGTTCGGGTTGGTCAGAACAGTCGTTATGTGGTGCTGAAAAACAATTAATGAACCATACCGGTCTCTTCAATGGACCGGATAGCTAAAGCCAAAAGCCGAACGGGTTCAAATCCCGTCCGGCTTCATATCCCCGCCTTATTTTACATCTGGAAAACAGATTCGTCGCACGTCTTCAAAGGTTTTGACAAACAAGGCG
>CAJQNS010000195.1 GCA_905479735.1 uncultured Desulfofustis sp. | reverse complement strand
CGAATCAGCAAAGAAGGGCTTGAGGAGTACTTCGGTGAAATACTGATCCCAACCGAGCAGGTGGTTGAGATGATTAAAGGTTCGCGTAAGACCTCATCGAGGCGATTCTTTCCCGGATATATGCTGGTTAGCATGGAACTCAATGACACTACCTGGCATATCATCCATCAGAACATGCCTAGGGTGGTAGGCTTTGTCGGCGATGACCGCAACCCTGTTCCGCTGTCCGACGAGGATGCCGGAAAAATCATCGGCAGAATCCAAGATGGATCCGAGCGGCCCAGACCCAAGGTTGTCTTTTATATAGGTGAGGTTGTCCGGGTCGTCGATGGCCCCTTTGCTAATTTTCAGGGTGTGGTTGACGAGGTTTTTCCAGACAAAGGAAGGGTCCGGGTCATGGTCTCCATCTTCGGCAGGGAAACGCCGGTAGAATTGGAATTCGTTCAGGTTTCAAATACCTGATACATTTAGATAATTTGTCGTTGGTAGTATTTACGTCACTATTGTTGGAGTAGAAAAATGGCCAAGAAAGTAATGGCATACATCAAGCTTCAGATTCCGGCCGGAAAGGCCAATCCGTCTCCGCCAGTCGGTCCGGCTCTTGGTCAGCACGGTGTCAACATCATGGAATTCTGCAAGGCTTTCAATGCCAAAACCCAGTCGATGGGCGATACGATTATTCCCGTAGTCATCACCGTCTATCAGGATCGTTCATTCAGCTATATCACTAAAACACCGCCGGCGGCGGTTCTGCTGTTCAAGGCGGCAAATGTTCAGAAAGGTTCGGGTAATCCAAAAACCGAGCGTGTTGCTGAAATCAGCCGTGACAAGATCAGGGAAATTGCCGAGATCAAGATGCCCGATCTCAATGCCTACGACATTGAAAGTGCAATGAAAATTATCGAAGGTTCGGCCCGAAGCGCCGGTCTTACGGTAGTTGATTGAGCAAAACATCAATTTTACTACGTACCTCTGACTCCCTGATCAGGGAGACAAGTGCAGTAGGAGGCTGTCATGCCGAAACATGGAAAGAAATACAGAAATAAGGTAGAAGGGGTCGACCGGACCATTGCCAGGACCATAGATGAAGTGATGAAGCAGGTAGTCGCTTCTTCTTATGTTTCCTTCGACGAAACAGTCGATATAGCCGCCAAGCTGGGTGTTGATCCACGCCATGCTGATCAGATGGTCCGTTCTTCAGTCGTGTTACCGCACGGCACCGGAAAAGTGACCCGTGTTCTGGTTTTTGCCAAAGGGCCTAAAGAGGCTGAGGCCAAAGAAGCCGGCGCCGATTTTGTTGGCTCCGACGACCTGGTGGAAAAAATCCAGGGTGGCTGGCTCGAATTCGATAAAACCGTTGCTACTCCTGATATGATGGGAACCGTCGGTAAGATCGGGCGTATTCTTGGACCTCGCAACTTGATGCCCAATGCCAAATTGGGCACGGTCACCTTTGATATTGCCGACGTAGTCAAAGAGATCAAAGGCGGCAAGGTCGATTTCAGGGTCGACAAGGCCGGTATCGTCCACGCCGGAATCGGCAAGGTGTCGTTTGGAGATCAAAAGCTTTACGAGAACGCACTTGCTTTCATCGAGCGACTTGTGCAACTCAAGCCCTCCACCAGCAAGGGCGTTTACCTGCGTTCAATTTCAGTGTCTTCAACCATGGGCCCGGGATTCAAGGTAGATACTTTGGATGTCAGGACCAGGGTCAAATAAGGTAGTTAACAGGCTAGGGAAGAATTGATAGCCGCCCTAAGCGGCAATTAATTTGTCGAAGACAGCAGGCACGAAAGTTTAATCGGTATAACCGACCTGCCGAGACCAAGGCGCAATTAGCGCCTAGAAGTATCACGTGGTAACTGCTGTTTCGAAAAACGTAATCAAACCAAATGTAGGAGGGTAATTTGAACCGAGATGAGAAAGCAGCAATAGTCGCCGAATTGAACGATTCGTTCAGTCGGGCCAAGTTTTCTGTCGTTGCGGACTATTGCGGTTTGACGGTTTCAGACCTCGAGAAGATTCGTCGTGATCTTCGGCAGTCAAGCTCTGAAATCCGCATCGCCAAAAACACTCTTCTGAGAAGGGCAGTTACCGATACGTCCTGTGAATCTCTTACTGAGGATTTCACCGGGACAACAGCCATTGTCGTATCCTATGATGATCCGGTTGCTCCGGCCAAGGTACTGGCAAAGTGCGCTGAAACTTATGATAAATTTCAGCTTCGGTCCGCTGTTCTCGAGGGAGAAAAAATCACTGTCGACGATCTGGTTGCCTTGTCAAAGCTTCCGGCCAAGGAAGTCTTGCTCGGCCAGCTGTTGTCGGTGATGAACGGTGTTCCAACCGCTTTTGTCAGGGTGCTTTCGGCGGTACCGCAGAACCTGCTTTACGGTCTGCAGGCAGTTAAGGATCAGAAGGAACAGGCCTGACTAGGGTCTGAGAAATTCTAACATCAAGATTATCTAGCAAAGGAAAAGAGGAAAATAAAATGGCTGTAACAAAAGAAGACGTAATTGAATTCATTGCCAATATGAGCGTTCTCGAGCTTTCTGAGCTCATCAAGGAACTGGAAGAGAAATTCGGCGTTTCCGCCGCCGCTCCGGTTGCAGTTGCCGCCGCCGGTCCCGCAGGTGATGCGGGTGGGGCACCTGCCGAGGAGCAGACTGAGTTCGATGTAATTCTGGCCGGTGCCGGAGACCAGAAAATCAAGGTCATTAAAGAGGTTCGCGCCATCACCAGCCTCGGTCTGAAAGAGGCCAAGGAACTGGTTGAGGGAGCTCCCCAGCCGGTCAAGGAAGGCGTTACCAAGGATGAGGCTGAAGAGATTAAGGCCAAGATCGAAGGTGTCGGCGGATCAGTCGAAATCAAATAGTTCTTTTATATATCGGATGGTTCGAACATTGAACCGTCACGGTTATGACACGCTGCGCTTTTATGCGCGGCGTGTCGCGTTTTGGCAGTTTTTTTTAAAATGGCCCCAAAAAACAAATAATAACAGATATTTAGAGATTTGGGGTAGCACCGTTAAAGATCGATCGATATTTGACGGTAGAAAGGGCGATGCTTAACGATTGTTCTGGACGTTTAAACACAATTTGACGTCTTGCAGGGCTCAGCCTTTTCTTTCAGAGATAGCCGCTCCAGGCCGTATCATAGGATACGCAGATTCGGCCGCCGATACGCAGCGGATTAATATAACAGATCGATAAATTCAGGGTTTTAGCAACCTCGAGGAAAATCATGGAAAGAATCAGAAAGCAATTTGCCAGTGCAACCAGCATTCTGGAACCACCGCATCTGATCTCAATGCAGAGAAAGTCTTACGAACATTTTTTGCAGATGGCTTCCGATCCCGATCAGCGTGAAGACATCGGGCTCCAGTCCATTTTAAAGGAAATTTTTCCGATCAATGATTTCAATGGCGTTTGTTCTCTGGAATTTGTCAGATATAAGTTCGGAGAACCTAAATATACGGTTCAGGAATGTCAGCAACGCGGCATGACGCATGAAATTCCTTTGAAGATCGTGGTTCGATTGATCACCTTCGAGGTTGACGAAGAGACCGGGGTCCAGTCAATCAGGGATATCAAGGAGCAGGAGGTGTTCTTCGGCTCTTTACCGCTGATGACCGCTGATGGCGTATTCGTTATCAACGGTACAGAGCGGGTAATCGTTTCCCAGCTTCAGCGATCTCCCGGACTTTTCTACACTCATGATCAGGGCAAGAGTCATTCCAGCGGTAAATTACTCTATTCTGCACGTATCATTCCGGTTCGGGGCTCCTGGATCGATCTGGAGTTTGACATCAAAGATGTCCTCCACGTGCGTATCGACCGGCGGCGGAAATTCCCCGTTACCACCTTGCTCAAAGCTCTCGGCTATACCGGCCCCGAGCTTCTCGAACACTTTTATCCGATCTCCACGATCAAAAAGCAGAAGAATCAGTATCTGATCAGCTTTGGTGAGGAGACTGCTTTCGGGACCAGACTCGAATTCGATCTTATCAACCCCAAAGACGGCGAATTGATCGGTAAGAAAGGGCGGAAAATTTCCCGGGCCATGTGTCGTAAGATTGAGGCGGCGGGTATCGAGTTCATGAAGATTTCACCCGAAGCCCTTATCGGCAAAGTGATTTGTCACGATATTGCCGACCCGGCCGAAGAGCAGCCGCTGGTCATGTACAACACTGAAATCACCGAATCGCTGCTCGAGACTCTCAACGAAGCCAAAATCAAGGAATTCAAGGTTCTCGGGATCGATGGTGTAAAATATTCCGAGTCATTCAGGAAAACCTTGGCTGTTGACAAGGTTGCCTCAACCCAGGAAGCCCTGTTGGAGATCTATCGCCGACTTCGGCCGTCGAGCCCTCCGACCCCTGAAGTAGCGGAAAACTTTTTTCAGAACCTGTTTTTCAATCCTGAACTTTATGATCTTTCCGAGGTCGGCCGCTATAAGATTAATGCCAGGCTCGGCCTCGATGTGGACATTTCTCAGCGGGCCCTGACCAAAGAAGACATCGTTGAAGCGGTCAAGTATCTGGTCCGTCTCAAAGACAGCCAGGGAACTGTTGACGACATCGATCACCTGGGCAATCGAAGGGTTAGGACTGTTGGCGAACTGGTGGAGAATCAATACCGGATGGGATTGGTCCGTATGGAACGGGCCATTAAGGAGCGCATGACCCTGCAGGATGTCGAGACGTTGATGCCCCACGACCTGGTCAACCCAAAACCGATCTCAGCGGCAATCAAAGAGTTTTTTGGTACCAGCCAGCTTTCGCAGTTTATGGACCAGACTAATCCTCTTTCGGAAGTTACCCATAAACGGCGGCTTTCGGCTTTGGGACCGGGGGGGCTTTCGCGTGAGCGGGCTGGTTTTGAGGTTCGTGACGTCCATCCCACCCACTACGGCAGGATTTGTCCGGTGGAAACTCCAGAGGGACCCAACATTGGGCTCATCGTCTCACTGGCCACCTTTGCCCGGGTTAACCCCTACGGGTTTATCGAAACCCCCTACCGTAAGGTCGGAGACAGGATTGTCTATGATAAGGACATCAGTTATCTGAGCGCGCTCCAGGAGCAGAACAACTATATAGCCCCGGCTCTTACAGCGTTGGATAAGAAAAATCGCATCATCCCGGATACCCTGATTGCCAGGGAAGACGGTGAGGTTATCACCACCGGTGCAGACAGCATCACTTACATGGATATCGCCCCCAATCAGCTGGTCAGCGTCGCTGCTTCATTGATTCCCTTTCTGGAAAACGACGATGCCAACCGCGCGCTTATGGGCTCCAACATGCAGCGTCAGGCCGTGCCGTTGATGCGCACCGCCGCTCCACTCGTGGGCACCGGAATGGAGAGCTATGTGGCAAAGGATTCCGGTGCCTGTCTACTGGCAGCCGGTGACGGTGTGGTCGAGGAAGTCGATGCCAACCGTGTTGTCGTCACCTACGACGAGCCCGGTGTCGATGGCTCTGAAACCGGTGTCGCGGTCTACCGTCTCGAGAAGTATAAAAAATCCAATCAAAATACCTGCTTCAACCAGAAACCGCTGGTCAAACCGGGAACCCGTGTCCATTCCGGCACCGTGCTGGCTGATGGACCATCTTGCGACAAGGGCGAACTGGCTCTTGGTAAAAACGTCACAATCGCTTTTATGCCCTGGCGCGGATTCAATTTCGAGGATTCGATTCTGATCAACGAACGGCTGCTCAAGCAGGACGCATTCACCTCACTTCACATTGAGGTGTTCGAGACCATGGCCCGGGACACCAAGCTCGGTAAGGAAGAAATTACCCGTGACATTCCTAATGTGAGCGAGGAGACTCTGCGCAACCTGGACGAGTCCGGAATAGTCCGGATTGGTGCCGAGGTCGGGGCAGGTGATACGCTGGTTGGCAAGGTTACCCCTAAGGGCGAAACAGTCCTTTCACCGGAAGAGAAGTTGCTGCGGGCAATCTTCGGGGAAAAAGCTCAGGACGTGAAAGACTCTTCGCTTCGTGTTCCCCCCGGAGTCGAGGGGGTAGTTATCGACGCCAAAGTGTTCTCGCGCAAAGGGGTCGACAAGGACGAGCGTTCTCTGATGATCGAAGATGTCGAGATTGAAAGGCTCAACCAGGACAAGCTCGACGAGCTCGCCAGTCTCAAACGCGGTGTCTGCCGTGAAATTGGCAAGATTGTTGATAAGAAAACCGTTAAAGAAGATGTGACCGCAAAGGACGGAACGATTCTTGTCAAACTTGGTAAAAAATTCTCCGCAGAGCTGGCTGAGCAAGTCGGCTTCCACGGCCTGCGCTCGCTCGATTTCTCCCAGCGTGCCAAGTATCTTGACAAGATAGAAGATATTTACGGCCGCTATGAGCGCCAGGCCGGCCTTATCAGTGAACGTTATGACGGTATCATCGAGCGCTTGAAAAAAGGCGACGACCTGCCCCCGGGCGTGGTCAAGATGGTTAAGGTATATGTGGCTACCAAGCGCAAACTCTCGGTCGGCGACAAGATGGCAGGTCGCCACGGCAACAAAGGAGTGGTCTCCTGTCTGCTGCCTGAAGAGGATATGCCTTATTTTGCCGATGGCACTACCGTTGATATCGTGCTGAATCCGCTGGGCGTACCGTCGCGTATGAACGTCGGCCAGGTATTGGAGGTGCATCTTGGCTATGCCGCCAAAAAATTCGGAGATCAGCTCAGTGAGATGGCCAACCGGCAGGCGGCAGCGGAGATCAAGGCTAAGCTCAAGAATATCTATTCGAAAGAGGAATTTGCCAGCATAACCAAGGGCCTCAGCGATGAAGAACTGATTGAATGGGCCCGTGATCATCAGACTGGTCTGCATATGGCGTCCCCGGTATTCGACGGGGCCGAGGAGGCTGAAATCAGGGCGCTGCTGAACGAGGCAGGCGCAGATGAGATCGGCCAGGTGCAGCTTTACGACGGCTTGAGTGGTGAGCCGTTTGCCAATCTGGTCACTGTCGGTGCCATGTACATGCTGAAATTGCATCATCTGGTTGACAACAAGATTCACGCCCGTTCCACCGGACCTTACTCGCTGGTAACCCAGCAGCCGCTGGGCGGCAAGGCCCAATTCGGCGGTCAGCGTCTCGGTGAGATGGAGGTTTGGGCGATGGAGGCCTATGGGGCTGCCTATACGTTGAAAGAATTTTTGACCGCCAAGTCCGATGATGTAGATGGACGGACCCAGATGTATGAGCGTATCGTCAAGGGAGACAACTTCCTATCAACCGGCCTGCCCGAATCCTTCCATGTACTGGTCAAGGAACTGCAGGGACTGTGTCTGAATATGGAGCTCATTGAGGAATAGCTGGGCTGATTATCCCTATTTCTCAAGATACTACCAGCTCTTCAAGACCCGGGCAAAATTTCCGGGCATAAAAATTTGAAGCAGAGGTGAACTCGTGGAAGAGTTATTCAATTTTTTTCAAAAGCCGAAGGCTCCTGCCAAATTCAAAGCGGTGAAGATTTCTCTTGCTTCGCCGGAGAAAATTCTCGATTGGTCGCACGGTGAGGTAAAGAAACCGGAGACCATCAACTACCGTACCTTCAAACCTGAGCGGGACGGGTTGTTCTGCGCCAAGATTTTTGGCCCGGTTAAGGATTTTGAATGTAACTGCGGTAAGTATAAGCGCATGAAGCACCGCGGAGTGGTTTGCGAAAAATGCGGCGTCGAAGTTATCCAGTCCAAGGTACGCCGTGAAAGGCTCGGCCATATAAAGCTGGCCGCTCCGGTGGCGCACATCTGGTTTCTCAAGAGTCTGCCGTCCAAGATCGGTGCCGTGCTGGACATGACCCTCAAACAGCTCGAACGGATTCTCTACTTTGAGCAATACGCGGTGGTCGATTCCGAAACCGAAGATATTCCCAAGGGGACCCTGCTGACTGAAGAGAAATACCGCAAGGCTCGAGAGGAATACCCGGGTCAGTTCAAAGTGGGGATTGGCGCCGAGGCAATCCGCGAGTTGCTGGGCTCTCAGGAACTCGTCGAGCTGTCCAAGGAACTACGAGCTGAAATGGGAACCACCGGCTCCCAGACCAAGCGCCTGAAGCTGGGGAAGCGTCTACAGGTCATCGAAGCTTTTATCGAGTCCGGCAATCAGCCCGAATGGATGATCCTCGAGGTAATCCCCGTCTTGCCTCCCGATCTGAGGCCGCTGGTACCTCTGGAGGGTGGCCGCTTCGCGACTTCCGATCTGAACGATCTTTACCGCCGGGTGATCAACCGGAACAACCGTCTCAAACGACTGTTGGAACTGGATGCGCCTGATATCATCATCCGCAACGAAAAGCGCATGCTGCAGGAAGCCGTGGATGTGCTGTTTGACAACGGCCGCCGTGGCCGTGTCATTACCGGTGCCAACAAGCGGCCGTTGAAATCTCTGGCTGATATGCTCAAGGGCAAACAGGGGCGTTTCCGCCAGAATCTGCTCGGTAAGCGGGTCGACTATTCCGGCCGATCCGTCATTGTCGTCGGCCCCAATCTCAGACTCCATCAGTGCGGTCTGCCCAAGAAAATGGCGCTGGAACTGTTCAAACCTTTCATCTACAACAAGCTCGAGCGTCGTGGCTATGTGACCACCATAAAGAGTGCCAGAAAGATGGTGGAGAAAGGTGTCAAGGAGGTCTGGGACGTACTGGACGAGGTGGTTACTGAATATCCGGTTATCCTCAACCGTGCCCCGACCCTGCATCGTCTTGGCATGCAGTCTTTTGAGGCGGTACTCATCGAAGGCAAAGCGATCCAACTGCATCCGCTTGTCTGTTCTGCTTTTAACGCCGACTTCGACGGCGATCAGATGGCGGTGCACGTACCGCTCTCTGTAGAAGCCCAGGTCGAGGCCCGGGTATTGATGATGTCTACCAACAACATTTTGTCACCAGCCAACGGCGAACCGATAATCATTCCGTCCCAGGATATCATTCTCGGTCTCTACTACATGACCAGGGAGCGGATCAATGTGCCGGGCGAGGGCAAGATGTTTGCCGATGTCAGTGAGGCGCGGATTGCTTACGATCATGGCGAGGTCGATCTGCAGGCCAGGATCAAGGTGCGCAGGGACGGTAAGATGGTGGATACCACCATGGGCCGGATCATTATAGGTGAGTTGCTGCCCGAAAAGATACCTTTTGAGGTAGTCAACCAGACTTTGAAAAAGAAAGCGCTGGCCAAACTTATCGACTTCACCTA
>CAJQNS010000194.1 GCA_905479735.1 uncultured Desulfofustis sp. | reverse complement strand
GATTATTGGGGTACCGGTCGGTATTGCACTGGCCGGCAGTTCAATGGTCTGGGTGCTGATGTCCGGCTCGGTTCCCGACTTCGTCGTCATCCACCGGATGGTCAACGGAGTGGACAGTTTTCCGCTGCTGGCCATTCCCTTTTTCATTCTGGCCGGGAATCTAATGAATTCCGCCGGTATCACCAATCGTATCTTCGCTTTCGCTACCGCCTGCATCGGCTGGCTGCGCGGTGGATTGGGGCATGAACATCATCGCTTCGGTTCTTTTTGCCGGTATGTCCGGAGCAGCCGTGGCCGACGCCGGCGGGCTTGGTACCATCGAGATAAAGGCCATGCGCGACGCCGGCTACGATGACGATTTTGCGGTCGCCGTTACTGCCGCCTCATCGACAATCGGACCGATCATCCCGCCAAGCCTGCCGATGGTCGTCTACGGCGTCATGGCTTCGGCCTCGGTCGGTCAGCTCTTCACCGCCGGCTTTATACCCGGTATCCTTATGGCCATCGCGCTGATGCTGATGGTTGCCTGGTATGCGAAGCGGAGAAATTATCCACGCGACAAGCGTTTTTCCATCCGGCTGCTCGGCACCACCTTCAAACGCGCTTTTCTGTCGTTGATGACGCCGATTATCATCGTCGGCGGTATCCTTACCGGTGCCTTTACACCGACCGAAGCGGCTATTTCGGCAAGTGTCTACGCGCTTATTCTCGGGGTCTTCGTCTACCGGACTCTGACGCCAAAGCGGTTATTTCATGTCAGTATGGACACTATCGAGACCTCGGCGATAATATTATTTATCGTTGCCGCAGCCTCGATCTTTGCCTGGATTCTCACCAGCAACCGGGTTACCGAGCAGTTCGCCGACATTTTAATGGGCATGACCCAGAATCCGCTGCTCATTCTGCTGATGCTCAACGTGGTCCTGTTCATCGTCGGCTGCTTTATGGAAACAGTGGCGGCGATTACGATTCTGGTGCCGGTGCTGCTGCCGATCGCTGAAGGGGTCGGCGTCGACCCGGTCCATTTCGGCGTGATCATGGTCCTTAATCTGATGATCGGCCTGCTGACCCCGCCGGTGGGGATGGTGCTCTATGTCCTCTCCCGGGTTGCCGGAATCAGTTTTGAACGCTGCTCCGCGGCGACACTGCCGTTTTTATTTCCACTGCTGGTGGTGCTTGCACTGATCACTTTTGTACCTACTTTCTCGATGTGGCTCCCCACATTGATCTACCGCTAGAACTCGGCGTAGATTGACGGAACGGTTCCGCTATCAGAGTGGCCAGAGGGGGCCGGTGCATCGTTCGGTGCTCGCTGAGGCGGCGGCAGAGTTACAATTCTATAACCTCTTTATTTGTGGAGTACAGCATGGGTTATCTTGATGAAATGTTCGGACTGCACGGCAAGACAGCCGTGGTCTCGGGGGGTGCAGGGGTGATCGGTACCGTGATGTCGGAGGCGCTGCTCAAAGCTGGAGCCAACGTGATGATCTGGAGCCGCTCCCAGGAGTCGGTGGACAGTGCCCTGGAGACGATGAATCAGGTTCCCGGCAGTGAAGGACGGGTGGCCGGTTTGCGGGTCGATACCGGCCAGGAATCCGAGGTCGACCAGGCACTGCAGGAGACGATTTCATCATTTCACAGCCCGGATATTCTGATCAACGGGGTCGGCGGCAACATTGGCAAATATCCGCTGATCGAGCAGGACATGGAACTGTTCGAGAAGGTCCTGCACATGAATCTGGTGGCCGGCTTGATGGTCCCCACAAAAGTATTTGGTAAATACTGGATAGAACACAAGATCAAAGGCTCGATAATCAATCTGACCTCGATGGCCTCATACAACCCGCTTTCGGGTGTCTGGGCCTACGATGCTGCCAAATCGGCAACGCTGAATCTGACCATGGCCTCGGCCAACGAGTTCGCCAAGCACTCCATCAGGGTCAATGCCATCGCCCCGGGATTCTTTTTAGGGAAGCAGAACCGTGCCCTGCTGGTGGATCAGGAGACCGGCGAATACACCGAACGCGGGAAAGCGGTTATCGCCCATACGCCTTACGACCGCTTCGGCGATGTCAAGGAATTGGCGGGCGCCACCGTCTTTCTGGCCAGCGACAGCGCGGCTGGCTTTGTCACCGGGGTGTCGATCCCGGTGGATGGAGGCTATCTGATTCACAATATTTGAATCTATGGGTGCCCTGACTATTCAGGCATGAGTTCAGGGGAGCCAAGATATTACCAGCCCGGCACCATCCTGAGCAAACCTATCATTGCTGTCTAAACGAGTGATTTTCCCTTAACTCATCGTTTACGTCAGGCGACCTCCAGTTCCTGGCAATACTCCTCGATCATCGGTTCCATCAGCATCTTGAGCCGTGACTTCACCGTATTGATCTGATAGGTGTCGGCAGCCGACGGCGGCATCAGAGGCGGTCCCATCTTGATACCACGCAACTCCAGGGCCAGCTTGAAGCCAATCGGGAACGGGGCGGCAAACATGGTTCTGATCACCACCAGAATCATTTTCTGCAGTTTCAGCGCCGTCTCCAGATCACCCTCTTTCCAGGACCGATAAATGCCTACCATGATTTCCGGAAAGATGCCGGCCGTTGCAGTCATGCAGCCATTTGCCCCCATTAAAAGGCAGGAGAGCAGCGTCTCCTCACGGCCAGTGAGCATGGAGATGTCCTCGCCGGCGATGGCGATCTTGTCCATGAAGTGCATGAAGTCGACCATTGAACCGCTTGAATCCTTCATACCGACAACATTGGGATAGCGGACCAGCCGTTTTACCATGTCATAGTCGAGCGGTGAGGTGAACAGGGGGATATTGTAGAGAATGACCGGCAGGCCGCACTCTTCGATGATGGTTTCGAAAAAGCGCTCCACCATGGCCCCTGCGGGCTTGTAAAAGTAAGGTGGGGTGACAAGAACCGCGGCGCAGCCGATGGAGGCCGCAAATTGAGCCAATTTGACGCATTCGGCCGGAGCCGAGGCCACCACTCCCGGGATCACCGGTACTCTGCCGTTGACCTGGTCAACGACAATGTCCATGCACCTGCATTTCTCGTCAAAATCCATGTGGATGCCCTCACCCACCGAGCTGATGGGAAAGATGCCGTCGAGCCCCCTGTCAATGCCGAAATCGAGCAGCTTCCTGAGTTCCGGTTCATTGACCCGTTGATCTTCTTCGAATGGGGTTAACAGGGCGGGGTAGATTCCTTCTGGACGAAACATTTTGGCTTGTCTCCTCTATTGTGAATGATCTGAGTTATTAGGATTCGGTTGCTATTTCGAGTCGGTCGAGCAGTTCCCTGGTCGGTTTACCGTCGTCGCTCCAGCCGCGCAGTTTATAGTAGGTCTGCACCATTTCGCTGACATCGACGGTCGCCCCGCAGCGCGGCCCATCAGGCAGTGGCTCGGTTATAAAGCGAGCCGGCAGGGTATCCTGCTCGGCCGTCAATCCTTCGCGCAGGTTGAAAAGCCGGACCAGGTTGTTGACCCGTTCCCCGGCCTCCAGCAGCTTTTCGGCATTCCCCAGAGATTCAATACCCGTCAAAGAGGAAAACAGCGGAGCAATCTGCTCAAGGGTCAGGGTGAAGGCGGCAAAAAGACAGAGTCCGCTGCAGTTTACCAGGCAGAAGAGATCCTGCTGGCTCTTCACCACCTCAGGCTTGAATTCGGTGGTATGCAGGCCAAGCGGGTTGGTCATATTCATGATCTCCTCTCCGATCGGCCAGGAGCGCAGATGGCAGCCCCCCCTGTCACTGGTGGCGTAGGCCAGGGCCATGCCCTTCGAAGCCCGCGGATCGTAGGCCGGCAGCTCAAGCCCCTTGACCTGGGCGCCGAGACCGCGAGCACCAGCAATGGTGTCTTCCAGGTAAGCGACCCCTCTTGACCAGGCATCGCCGGGACCCTGGCGCAGTCCGATCAGCTTTGTTGCGGCAACGATTGCCTCGCTATTGCCCCAGCGCAGCTCAAGGCCCTGGGTGTCATCGGTGGTCAGCAATCCTTTTTCAAAACAGTCGATCAGAAAACCGACCACATTGCCCACCGAAATAGCGTCCATACCGTAGGCGTCGCAGAGATGTTCGGCCTCGATGATCGAAGCCACATCTGTGTTGCCGCAGTGGGAGCCAAACGACCAGACGGTCTCATACTCGGGCCCTTCCGTATAGGCCCCCTGGAAAGGTCCTTCCTCTACCCGTGCCACCTTGGAGCAGCGGATGGTGCAGGAAAAACAGGCCCGGTTTCGTTTATAGAACTTGCGGACATCATGCTCATCGATGGGCCGCTCATCCAGGGTCGATCGATGAAAATTCATGGTCGGGTGAATGCCGGTGTGATCCATCAGAGAGAGGATGACGTTGGTGCCGAACTCAGGTTTGGCGGCCCCGGTATCGGGAGAGTTGGCCAGTTCGTTGACCGATTCCCTGACCATCCTGGAAAACTCACCGTTGTCGGCGGTTTTCAGGCCGCCGGAGCCATTGACCACCACAGCCTTAAGATTTTTCGACCCCATCACCGCCCCGGCCCCGCCGCGGCCGAAGGAGCGGTATTCAGTCTGCACATTTGCCAGGGGCGACAGGAGCTCACCGTTCTGGCCGATACAGGCGATCCGGTGATCCGTCGAATAGTGCTCTTTAAGTTTCTTGTGGGTGGCGATGGTATCGAGCCCCCAATACTCATCAGCCTCGACGATGGCTACTTCCTCATCCTCGATCAGCAGGAGTACCGGAACCTTGGCGGCGCCGGTGATTATCAACGCATCGTAACCCGCATATTTGAGTTCCGGTCCAAAACTGCCGCCGGCGTTGGAATCGAGCCAGAGACCGGTGGCCGGGCTCTTGGTGCATAACTCCAGCCGGCCGCTTGCCGGTGCTGCCGAGCCGGTCAGCGGCCCGGTGGCGAAGACCAGTATATTGTCGGCTGAGAGCGGCTCGGCTCCGGCCGGAAGCCGGTGAAACAAGGTATGAATGCCAAAGCCCTTGCCGCCGATATATTTTTCGGCTGTGTCCATGTCCAATGCAGCCCGATCAATTTTCCCCGAACTAAGATCGACCTCGAGGATTTTCCCTGCGTATCCTTTCCACATGGTCGGTTATCTCCTTTTTATTGCCCCGGTGGGACAGACGTTTACACATGAAAACTGCCCTTCGCACTTATCGCAGTAGAGTGGATAATTCGATGAAGGGTGGATCATAATTCCCTTATACGGACAGGCTCCCACACATTCATGACACTTGATGCACCTATCCTCGTCCAGAACGACATGGCCGTTCCAGGTCAGCGCATCTTCTGGGCAGGTCATGATGCAGAGTTGTTCCTTACAGGCCATGCAGACTTCAATCCCCCCTATCTCCGGCCAATCATCCTCGATGTGAATCCTTGCTTGTTTGACGCTCTGAAGGCCCGGTTCATGGGCGGCGGTGCAGGCCAGCATACACAACCTGCAGTGAGTGCAGTCGCTTTTTCTGATTTTGAACATGGTTCTTTCTCTTTGTTAGAGTTTGATGAGGCCGCTCAGGCCTGTTCAGGCAATCATCTCCATTCCTGACCGGGGGCTCAGCCTATCTCCCCGTCATTTTCTGCGAGCAGCTCTTCAACAGTTGTACCGACCCTGTCAAGATGCTTCTGCATTGATGCAGCGGCGCCTTCAGAGTCTTTTCCTTCTATTGCATGGACTATTGATGTGTGTTCCGACGAGGTCAGCGACCGAAACGACATATAGCCGGATTTGTTTATATAAATCGAATAGAGAAGTTCGGTAATCGGGCGGCTGACCAGATTAAAAAAGGGGTTGTGGGTAGCCGCGGCCAGCAGATCATGAAACTCGAGGTCGACCTTTATGGCCTGATGCCGATCGAGATCCTCAGCCTTCATTAGCTTGAGGTTGTGGCGTAGTCTCTCCAAATCTTGGGCACTTCGCTGTTCGGCGGCCAATTTAACTATGGCAGTCTCAAGGACCGTACGTACCTGGAGGAGCTGGGGCAGTGAGACCTTACTCATCTGGAGCTGGGCAATAAGCGATTCGGCCAGACCTTTTCCATCCGGTGGGCGAACGGTCATGCCCCGACGGGGACGCACATCGACCACTCCGCGGCTGACCAGACAGGCGGCAGCCTCGCGTATCACCGTCCGGCTGACGCCGTATTCTTCCATGAGTTTGGGTTCGGTGGGCAGCTGGTCCCCTACTTCAAGCTTATTGCTGATGATCTTACGCTGAAGGTCATCCGCCACCGTTTTGGACAGGCGTTCATTGCTGAGTAAAGGCATGGTGATCCATTCCGTTGATATGAGTGGTGCGGAATCATACTATCATCGTATGATTAGATCAAGCCTATTTATTCCTCCTTCTCCGCTGCACATCGGCAAAGATCAGGGAGACTGAGGACCTTTGAAACGTTTAGAGGGAAAAACCCCGCTTCCAGGGTATAAAATCCTCCTGGTCGAGCCGCACCGCCTTGGCTCGGTATCTGCCGCTGGCCGTCTCCACACAGAGTTTTTCCAA
>CAJQNS010000193.1 GCA_905479735.1 uncultured Desulfofustis sp. | reverse complement strand
GTCGCAGGGCGAACCAGGCAGTACCAATCAATGCCAGGAGGATGATGAGGATACTCAGGTGGCCTGGCTTTCTATACCAGGCGAGGGACTCTAAATCTTTAACCTCAGGTACGGTGGGTGAGGGGGGCTCGGTCGGATCTGCTGCGGCAGTGATGCCTTCGTCAGCCAATGGAGGTGAGGTTTCGGTAGAATCTAGAATTTCACTTAGTTCTACTTCCAGTGCTTCTGCGAGTTTTAGTCCGTTTTCTTTTTTAATTGTTGGGTATCTTTTGTTTTCCCAACGGGAAACCGTGTCGGTGGTCACTTCAACAGCAGTAGCTACATAGAGTTGGGTGAGCCCTTTTTCCTCTCGTATGGCCCTGATTCGGGAGCCATCTATTTTGACCATGGCTGGCCCGGCTGGATAAGTGTTGTCTCCCATGGCCTATATCGTATCCGAATTATAGGTTTTTGCCATTACCTAGCGTCAACCCGATAACCGATCTTTTGCATTTACTCGTCGTTGCGCTCAGAATTATATCCTCAGAATAGTACCCCTATGGTTGCGGTGAAATTCTTCGTGCGCCTCAATTTAAGGAAAAATCTCTCGTTTCGAGATGGACACTAACGGCCTGCCGCACATCGGGTAGATGTCAGTCGATGTCGGCTATTATTGACCTCGGATATCCTCTATTGTTCTGGACAATAACCGTAAATACAACTGAACCAAAGGAGGATGGTATGAAAAAATTAACCAGTGCATCGATTCTATTGATCTGTTTGATTTTTGCTGGTGGCAGTGTAATAGCAGCAAGCAACAAATGCCGCGTTGTAGAGGCGGAGGCAAAGAAGATGGTGCTCGACTGTGAACGAGACACTTCTCAGTTTGCTTCCGGTGATCAGGTGAAGATCAAGTCGGTCCGCAAAGGTGCGGCGGTGGAGGGCTGTTGATCACCAGTCAAAGCGGACGCTGTTGTCGAGAGGATCGACCTTGACCGGTCTGACCCGGACCTGAGTACCTGGTTCTGGGGCAGGTACCCGGGTGGCAGGCAGGTCGATATCCATGAGGATGTCAACCAGCACCAGATTGACACGTTTGGGGCCGCTGTCGATGACCATCGCCTCCATATAGCTGTTCTTTCTCTCCTCCAGATACTTCAATAGCCAGTAACGATGGCGCTGCTGCTTGACATTGTTGGCAGTGGCGAGGGTTCGGTTGATTACCGAAGTGAAGTCCTTGCACATCTCCAGCGTAAAGCAGAGGCTCTTTCGGCGAATCAGATTGTTGATCTGGTGCTGCATGACCAGATCGAGCAACCTTCTGATGGGCGAGGTGACCGTGGTGTAGAAACTGACACCGAGGCCGCTGTGGGCTTTGGCTTCGGTGGAGAGTTCACTGCGCGGCAGATTCTTGCGCTGCAGGCTATTGAGATAGAGGTCATCATCGTCGCCTTGTACTACCCGCCTGGATATTTTCCCTTGGGATCTGAACAACCCGGGTGCCATACGGTCGGAGACAAAACGGGCGCTCTCGGTATTGGCCAGAATCATCATTTCGGAAACGACCGTTCTTGCCGGAGTGTCTGTTTTGCCAAGAGAGACGCTGACTTTTGAGTTGTTATCTATATGGATGTTGACGTCAGGAAAGGGAAGCAGCAAGGCCCCCGAGCGCAGGCGCCGTTCGCGCAGCTTTATCCTCATTTGGTTGAGAATCTTGAGTTCCGGGTCCGACTGGATCATCCGGTCGGCATCCTCATAGGTCAGCCGCCTGGCAACACGGATAATCGATGGGATGATTCGTACCCGCAGCACTTCCGCATCGGGAGACAGGAGGATCATGTGACTGTAGGCGGCCCTGATCTCCCCCTGGATGAGGCTGCACATTCCCTGGGAAATGTGACGCGGCAGCATCGGTACCTGACCTTCTGGGAAGTAGATCGAGGTTCCTCGATTCATCGCTTCCTGGAACAAGGAGTCGCCGGGGCGCACGTAGTGGGCCACATCAGAGATGTGGATACCGATAAGATAATTGCCGTCCTGCTCCTCCACCGTCAAGGCATCGTCAAAATCGAGGGTGGTGACCCCGTCGATGGTCAGCGGTTTTAAATGGGTGAGATCGCGGCGATCAGGATCGTCGAACAGTGAAGCGTTACCGCATTGAAGGATGGCTTCGGCCCGGTGCCGTGCCTGGGTCGAGAAGGAAACAGGAAGATTGGCCCGCAAGAGCGGCAGGTTTTGATTGGGGTTCCAGACGCCGGCCTTGACACACAGGTGATGGCTGTCGTGTGGTCTGGTGAATCCTGACTTCTGCAGAATTTTCCTGGCCAGATCAGCCTCTTGGGCCTCTGAGCCGTGCAGGTAATAATTCTGCAGGGCACTGATTACCTGTTCGTCCAGCTCGCTGAAATCTGACTCGCTGATTTCGCCGCGGTCAATTCGGCCCAGCAATTCAGCACCGGTGCTGATCAGCTCTTCCTTCAAAGCCTCCTTCTCTAACATGAGGCGGAGCTGATCTACCTTTTCCGGAGAATGGACCTTGATCTTTCCTGCGCGGTATTTAAAAAACAGTTTGTCATTGAATACCGAGCGCAAAAACGCAGAGACGATATCGTCATCGGCGGAACGGCCAAAGGTGAGTTCAGCGAGAAAGTCCGGTTCGAAAGTGTCGGTGTTTTCGTTGCAGGTCAATTCCCACAACATCTCCAGATCCACCCGCTCCATAAGGCTATGGCGTTTTTCGGTGGTGCTGCGCAACAGTTTGACCAGACTGTCACGGTCGGAGTCACCGCTGTAAATGCAGGATGAGCAATGGACGATACGGGAAACCGGCAGATTCAGCTCGCGACCGTTCTGGTTGACAAGCCGTATCCTTCTCGGCTGACTGTCGGTGACGTAGCCACAGATAAATTTCCCGTTATCCAGATACTCAATGAGTTTACCTGAACTAACGCTGATAAAAGACATGTAGTAGACCGAAAACCCGTGGGCCCGGTAAAATTCCTAACGGTATTCCATCTCCTCCGTGCAAAACGAATGGGAAACAGATCCTTTTTATCCTCAAAGTTAAAAATATAGTGTATTTTCTACTTTTCTCCACACATATCTCGATGAATGTAAAATAAACTGACCAAAACGACTGATCCATGGATTTGCTCGATTCCGAAATAATAAAATCCGGCGTGGTAGCGCTGGCCGGCCCCCCTAATGCCGGCAAATCAACCCTGCTCAACAGTCTTCTCGGTCAGAAAATTTCCATTGTCACTCCCAAACCGCAGACCACCAGAAACCGTATCGCCGGCGTTCTCAACGGTGATGGCTATCAGATCGTTTTGCTTGACACTCCGGGCTTGCACCGTTCGACGGTGCTCCTCAACAAGGAAATGGTGCAGGTGGCGCTCGACTCACTTCACGGAGTTGAAGCCGTGGTCTTCATGGTTGACGCTTCCCGGGCCTGGAGTCCGGAACAGAACGGAGCCAGAGGGGAGGAGTACAAAACTTATCTTGAAGAGGTCGAAAGCCCGGCTTTTCTGCTGCTCAACAAAGTAGATCTGATTGATAAGGACGGGCTTCTACCGATTATCGATTTTTACTCGAAACTTTATCCCTTCAAAGGGGTAATCCCTGTCTCGGCCCTCAAAGGGGATGGCCTCGAACGATTGGTGGAGGAGCTTGTGGGCGTGATGCCGCAGGGGTTTCGGTACTTTCCCGACGATGTGCCGACCGATGCCACCGAGCGTTTTTTAAGCGCAGAGATAATAAGGGAAAAAGTATTCTTGTTGACCGGCCAGGAGATTCCCTACTCCTCGGCAGTACTGATCGAGTCTTTCAAAGAGGATGAGGAGCGGAAACTGGTGGAGATCCATGCCTCGATCTACCTGGAACGGAAGTCACAGAAAGGCATTATTATCGGTAAACGGGGAGACAAAATCAAGCAGATCGGTACGGCGGCGCGAAAAGACATCGAGGAGATGCTGGATTGCCGGGTCGCCCTGCATCTCTGGGTGAAAATCCGCAAGCATTGGTCGCGGGATCAGCGGTTTCTTAAAGAACTGGGGCTTTAGGCATGGTGTCTTAAATTCGCTGCCCAAAATGTGGGGACACAATACCTAAGGTGTCCCAAAATGAAGGTTTATCCGAAGGAGATCTTTCCAAAGGGACACCTTAAGTATTGTGTCCCCAATTATTTGTAGCCGCTGGAAGAACCCTGCTTGGAGCAATCGATCTTCTCGACGATCTTTTGGTAGTAGGCGTCGTCATGCTCAATGGATGATGGCCTGGAGCGCTGGAGGTCAATCTTTCTCATCAACAGGTCTAACTTCTTCATCTGTTTGACTCGCTGATGACTGTCCTCGGTTTTGATTATCAGATCTTCAAGTTTCTGCACTTCTTTTCTAAGCTCTACTTCCGGCGGTACATAGCCGCTGTTTTTTAGAATTTTATAGGCCATTTTCAGATCGTCCGGGACGAAAGAGTCGTCATCGAGCGGCAGCGGTTTATTCTTCCAGCCATCGACTTTCAGGGTACCGTCTTCGATGGCCTTGGCTATGCGTTGTTCGGCTAATTGCTGGAGCGCTTGGATCATTTTTCCAAAGATATCTCAGTTGCTGACCGGCGCATCGGTATCAGCATCGTAGGAAGCGTAAAGTGCAAGACTGGTGAGGATATCAAAAGCCGCCTGGAGTTGATTGTCGCTGTCTAACCGTTGACGTGCCTCGGCTGATAGTGCTTCCGTTTCGGACCTATCTTTCTTGTCCTCCGTCTGCTCAGAGAAATGATTCTCGAGATCTGCCTCTCTGGTCGACTTGGAAGAGTTTGGTGCGTCTGTCACAGCTGAAACGGAGTCGCGAGCTTTCACGGTGACGTCTGGAGTAATCCCTGTAACCTGAATAGAGCGCCCGGTTGGGGTGTAATAGTGAGCTGTCGTCATCTTCAGTCCAGCCCCATCGTTGAGCGGTATGATGGACTGGACCGAGCCCTTGCCAAAAGTCTGGGTGCCCACTATTACGCCGCGCCGATGGTCCTGTACGGCCCCGGCCACGATTTCAGAGGCGGATGCCGTCCCTTCATTAACCAGCAGGACAAGAGGGAAACGAGTCAGCGTCGTGTCGGCTTTGGCCTCAAAGGTCAGGTCCTGGTCTTTGTTCCTGCCGCGGGTATAGACTATCAATCCCTGTTCGAGAAATAAATCGGAAACAGTTACCGCCTGATCTAGAAGTCCACCCGGATTGTTGCGCAGATCAAGGATCAAACCTTGCAGCGGTGATTTTTCCTGCAACTGTCCCAGCTGTTGTCTGATTTCATTGGTGGTGTTGCGCTGAAAATTAGAGATCCGCAGGTAGCCAAACCCGGGTTTAAGCAGCAGTGATTTGACTGATACCAGTGGAATTTCGCTACGGCGCAGGGTGAAATCCCGGCTCGATTCCCAACCATCACGGTAAATCGACAGGGTTACTTCGGTCCCCTTTGGGCCACGCATAATTTTGACGGCATCAAAAGGGGTCTTGCCCTTGGTCGGCTCGCCATCGATCTTCACGATTTTGTCATGAGCCTTGATTCCGGCCTTGTCTGCGGGAGTATCGGCAATCGGGGAGATGACGGTAATTACCCCGTCCTCCATGGTGATTTTGATACCGATACCGGTAAAAGAGCCGTCGGTTTCGTTGCGAAACTCACGGTAATTCTCAGGTTTCAGATAGGCGGAGTGGGGATCGAGAGACAGCAGCAATCCATTTATCGCGCCCTCTATCGCTTCTTTTGCCTCGATTTCCTCGACATAATTTTCCTGGAGAATACTGAGCACATTGGCAAAGGTCTCAAGGTAACGGTAGGTTAACTCTTCCTGTTTGGGATCAGCTTTTGCAAAACCGAGGATCGGCATGAAAACGATCCAGACCAGTAAAAGTGCTGCCGTGGTGAGCCTGTTTCTTGAAAGTACTGCGTTCATCAAATTATTTTTTCAACCCGGCTGTATCAAGCCATTTCAAAGGATCAAGGTGATCGGTATCCTTTCTCAGTTCAAAGTAGAGACCTGGGGTCAATAACGTAGCCGTCTCTCCCATGATCCCGATTTCCGTTTGTCTGTCTACCCGTTCTCCTTTGTTGACGAGCAGACGTTCCATCCTTGATGTAATAGAGTAATACTGATGACCATGATTAACAATGACCGTATTCCCATAGCCCCTTAGATATCCGGAAAACTGGACTATTCCATCATCGATCGCTTTCACCGTCGAACCTGAGGGCGCATCTATGGCGATGCCTTTGGAAATTGAGCTTATGCCGAGTAAATTTGTGGTTTCTTCGTTGAACCGGACGATCACCACGCCTTTGATCGGCGGAGGATGCTTGCCCTTATCGTAGAGAAATCCCTGCTCAAGTTGTTTTTCTTCCTCCTTGAGACCTTGCAGTGAAGCAGTAAGTTTGTCTGCAGCGGCAATCATCTCCTCTGCCGCCTGTTCATGCAGCTTAGACTGGGTACGGATTCTGGTCAGCAGCTGCTCTTTTTCGAGCTTCAGCCCATCAAGTTTTTCCTGCTCTTCCAGGTTCTCCACCAGGATCTCTTCAAAAATCGTCTCCTGCAGTTTCAGTGAGTCGATTGCCTGTTTGAGTTCAGATATGGTGCCACGGTAGGTGTCGATCATCTGCCGGTCGTATTTGATCAGAGCCAGAAAGGAATCCTGAAAGCTCAGAAGTTCAGGCAGGGTCTGGTTGGAGAAGGTGATATGAATCAGGCCAAGTTCACCAAGCCTGTAGAAGGCCTGCATACGTTTGGTCACATGCCGCTGTATGTTCTGCATCAGCGAGGCGGCTTCGGCCATTTCTGCTTTCTTCTCGAAGACCATTTCCTGCTGTTTTTTCATCCGGGCTTTCAGGGTTTGGATCTTATGGTTCTGTTCGGTCAACCTGCTATCGATATCCTGCAAGTCGGTGAGCAGGGTGAGCTCGACCTTTTTCGTCTCTCTGATCTGTTCTTCCTGTTTCTTTATTCCCTCTTGAAGGCGACCGATATTTATCTTGGTTTTTTTGATACCCTTGCCGATCTGCTCTTTTTTCTGCTGGTCAGGGTCTTCAGTTGCCGCAGCAATCTCTAGAGGGAGAAGTGGCTGAGTATAAAGCAGCGCCAGGACCAGGCAGATAGCAAGTCGTTGGACAAACATGATTGTCTTTTTGGGCTGGGAGTTTTGCATCAGATTCAAATCCAGTCGCACAGATCCTTTAGGCCCTGAGATATTTTCTCATGGAAGTGTAGCTTCCGGTGAGACAGAGCAGAATCGAAACGATTGCAATCATGACGATGGCCGGAGGCTGAAAAAAAGAAAATTCAAAAATATTTAGTATGCCGGGACCGGAAAATTTCATCTTAATCCAGTAGAACAGCCCCAAAAGTGAGGTCAGGCCCAGGGTGGAGCCCAGCAGGCCGTGCAAGATACCCTCTATCAGAAAAGGGGTCCTTATATAACTGTTGGTTGCTCCTACCAGTTTTAAGAGCTCCAATTCAGCCTTTCTGCCAATTATCGTCAGTCTGATTTTATACGATACCATGAAGACCGAGGTGAGAATCAGCAGCCCGGCACTGAGAACCACTATGATCGAAACCAGCCGGGTGAAATAATAGAAACGTTCTATCCAGTCCTGGCCGTATTGCACTTTAATAGTGCCGGGCAGTTTGCTTAGGTATTCCGAGAAAAGTTTTACTTGATTGAGGCTTCTCAGGTTTTTCAGTGGTACGACCTCGATGGAGGGTGGCAGGAAATCTTCCGGCATATCCTCGAGTACGTCCTGGTCTTCACCGAGCTGCACTTTGAACCGTTCGAACGCTTCTGCTTTGGAGACAAAATGTATATCCTCGACCTCGTCGAAGGCCAGGATTTTTCTGCGCAGCTGCTCCTGCAACTCAGGAATCGGCTCTTCTTCAAGATAGACGATCAGCCGCAGGTCGTAGCCAAGCTTGTCGCCGATGCTGAGCATATTGTTGTAAACCAGATAGAAAAAGGCAAAGATGAAGACCGAGAGGCTGACGGTGAGCATGGTCATTAACTGTGATACCCAGGTCTGTCGGAAATTTCTGAATACCTGGCGGAGTACCGCGAAGATAAAACTCATTGCATCACCCCGTCACGGAGCTGGTGCATCTGTCCGCTGCGCAGCTCCAGCAGCCGGTGATCCACATCCCGGTAAATTGTGTGATCGTGGGTGGCGATCAAAATGGTTGCACCCGAATTGTTGAGGGCGGCCAGCATGTCCATCACCAGGCCCGTGCTAGTGGCATCGAGGTTGCCTGTCGGCTCGTCCACCAGGATCAGTTTTGGGGAGTTGGCCACTGCCCTGGCCAAGGCCACGCGCTGCTGCTCGCCACGAGAAAGATCACCGGTCATGGAGCTGTGTTTGTCGCTGAGATCGAGTTCTTCCAGCAGCGCCCGGACCCTTTTTCTGACAATCTGCTGTTTCAGGTAGGAGACTTCCATGGCGATGGAGATGTTTTCAGCCACCGTGCGATCGGTCAGCAGTTTGAAATCCTGATAGGCAACGCCGATCTGCTGACGAAGCAGCGACAGCCGCTTACCTTGCATTTTCCTGATATCCAGGCCGTCAATCTCAACCAATCCTTTGGTCGGCAGCTCCATTTTGCACAGCAGTTTTAGAAAGGTGGTCTTGCCGGCGCCGCTGCGGCCGGTGATAAACACCATCTCGCCGCTTCTGATCGAGATAGAAACATCTTCCAGAGCCCTAATATTGGGGCGATAGGTCTTGCTGACTTTGATAAGTTCAACCATCGCGTTAGTACTTTGATCACTCATTAAAAACCTTCTGATTTCTTGGAGGGAAAGTTTGAGATCTCCTGAGACCAGCCAATAGTAATAAAGCTCACTACTTGTGTCAATTTGAAAGCATGCGGATCTCGGCTTCAAGTGCTGGTGGCGACGATTCTCCAAACCCAAAATAATAGTCTTGTATCTTGCGATGTTGGTGTTAATATTATCAGTTTCGTTTTTGCGTGTTACAGGTGCTGCGAACAGAACGTTGACTTTCACACGTTTGCGCAGCAATTACCAGATAAAAGGAGAAAATCATGGATTACAGGGCGACGCTTAACCTGCCCAAAACCTCGTTTAAGATGAAGGCCAACCTGACCCAGAATGAGCCGATGGTGCTCAACAAATGGGAAAAGGGTGATCTCTACCGTCAAATCCAGCAACACAGCGAAGGTCGACCATTGTTCGTCCTTCATGACGGGCCTCCATATGCCAATGGAAACATTCATCTGGGTACTGCTTTCAACAAAATCCTTAAGGATATCATACTGCGATCACGGAGGATGGCTGGATTCAACGCCCCCTATATCCCCGGTTGGGACTGTCACGGCCTGCCGATCGAACACAATGTCGATAAGGAACTCGGCGACAAGAAAAAGACCATACCGACCCTTTCTAAACGCCGGGCCTGCCGCAAATATGCTGAGAAATGGATTAAAATTCAGAAAAAGGAATTCAAGCGGCTTGGTGTGATTGGAGACTGGGACAAACCGTATCTGACCATGACCTATGACTATGAGGCAACCATTGCCAGGGAATTCAACAAATTCCTGCTTTCCGGTGCGGTGGTGCGGAGCAAGAAACCGGTATACTGGTGTTCCACCTGCGAAACGGCCCTGGCAGAAGCGGAGGTCGAATACCACGATCACAGCTCTCCCTCGATTTATGTGAAATTCCCTGTTAACTCCGATTTGAGCGACATCGATCCGGCGCTTGGCGCCGACCTGCAGGTGGTGATCTGGACCACAACCCCGTGGACCTTGCCGGCCAATCTGGCAGTTGCCTTTCACCCGGATTTTGAATACGCCCTGGTTGAGGCAGGCGATGACAAACTGATCATGGCCAAGGAACTTGTCTCCGCGGTGATGGAAGAGTTCGGAATTGAGGAGTACAGGATTGTTACAACCTTTGCGGCCACCAAACTCGAGAATCGCACCTGTCGTCATCCATTCATGGACCGTGATTCACTGATGGTATTGGCCGACTATGTCACTCTCGAGGCCGGAACCGGTTGCGTACACACGGCGCCGGGCCATGGTGCGGACGATTACCTGACTGGTCTGCGATACGGACTCGATATTCTCTCCCCGGTAGACGACATCGGTGTGTTTACCAAAGATGCGGGTGTCTACGAAGGTAAAGCGATTCCGGCAGTCAACGGTGATATCTGTGAAGACCTGTCTGCTTCTGGAGAACTGCTCCACCAGGACAGGATCAACCACAGCTATCCACATTGCTGGCGCTGCAAAGAGCCTGTAATTTACCGGGCCACTCCCCAGTGGTTCATCTCCATGGAGAAAAACGGACTTCGTTCCAAGTCGCTCGACAACATCAAGAATGTTACCTGGACACCGGGCTGGGGCATGCAGCGAATCTATGCAATGATCGAGCATCGGCCCGACTGGTGTCTGTCGCGGCAACGGGCCTGGGGAGTACCTATCACTGTAGTGAGCTGTAAATCATGCGGCGAGATAGTCAAAAACGAAGAGTTGATTGAAAATATCGACGTCCGCTTCAATAAAGAAGGTGCCGATGCCTGGTTCAGCCATGGCATTGAAGATTTTCTACCCGAGGGGCTGCAATGTGAGAGCTGTGGTGCTGCCGATTTCATTAAAGAGAATGATATTCTCGACGTCTGGTTCGATTCGGGAGTCAGTCATGCGGCAGTCTGTGAGCAGAGAGAAGAGCTCAGAGCACCTGCCGACCTCTACCTTGAAGGTAGTGATCAGCACCGTGGCTGGTTTCACAGTGCACTGCTCACTTCGGTGGGCACCCGGGGACGCGCCCCGTACGAAGGTGTTCTGACCCATGGCTATGTGGTCGACGGCAAAGGCAAGAAGATGTCCAAATCGGTGGGCAATGTAGTGGCGCCCCAGGAAGTAATCGAAAAGTACGGGGCCGAGATTCTGCGCCTCTGGGTGGCCAGTGAGGATTATCGTGACGACGTCAAGGTCTCAGATGAGATCCTAGGCCAGGTGACCGACGCCTATCGTAAGATCAGAAATACGATCAGATACTTTCTCGGCAACCTCAGCGACTTTGATCCCGGCCTCGACGCAGTTGCCTATGAGGAACTGGAGCCGCTGGACAAATGGGCTCTGGCACGATTCGAGGAGCTCAAATCCAAAGTGGTCAGGGCCTATGAGAATTATGAATTCCATTCCATCTATCACGGCTTGAACTATTTTTGCACCATGACCATGAGCGCCTTTTATCTCGACATCATCAAGGATCGACTTTACGTCTCCGGCACCGATTCGAGACTCAGACGCTCGGCGCAGACGGTGCTCCAGGAGATTGGTGAAGGGGTGCTGTTGCTCATGTCGCCGATTCTCTGCTTTACTGCCTCCGAGGCTTGGGATGCCCTTAAAGGACGAGACGGAAAATCAGATCTTAACGAATCTATCTTTTTCACCGATTTTCCAAGCCCGAACGGACCTTATGTGCTAGATGAAACGACCGAAAAACTGTGGTCTGATCTGGTCAACGTACGCTCCGAGATCACCAAGGCACTGGAAAAAGCCCGGGCCGACAAGATCATAGGACATCCGCTGGAGGCAGAACTGCTGATCTGTGCCGAGGGACCGCTTCAGAATTTTGTGGCCGAGCAG
>CAJQNS010000192.1 GCA_905479735.1 uncultured Desulfofustis sp. | reverse complement strand
TGCAGCAAAGCTTGTGCTAAGGCATGCGGTACCTGCGGCGCAAACGGTGCTTGTTGATAAGGATAGGGCTGAATGTGTTCAGAATCAGTTGAGGGATACCCTTCGTGCAAAGAAGTTTGCACCACGATGATAGGCCATTCCGGATGCTGCTTATGAATAGTAGAAACGGCTGCAACCACTTCCGCTTGGTTCATATCCAAAGCCCGCATCACAACTATCAACAAATGCGCCTGATTAGCACACCAGGCTAAATCTTCACTGGGATTGTACTCTGTTTCACCTAAGCCTCGGGTGTCGAGAAACCGCAGTATCGGATGGCTCGCCGATGGAAAATCATAAAACCGTGACCTCCTTGTGCACGCCTGAAAACCATTGCCGATTTCAGCAGCATCACTAAAGGTCAGTGCCCGTATTAAGGAAGTCTTCCCTGATTGCGTTTTACCTAATAACCAAAAAACTGGAATCGGCAGGCGCTGCTTAACCTCATTTATTTTGGCGTCTACGCCGCCTGCTTTTGGGGTAAAAATGGAATCTTTTAGAGATTCCCAAAATCTGTTGCTAATAATATGCATTTTGCTTACTTAACGACCATGCAGGGTTCGTTTTAGTTGAGTACTGTCTCAAAACAATAGTGGAAAAACTTTAAAAAGGGTCATAAAAATTTGGGCGGATCTGTTTAAAAAAAAGGCAACTTATTTCCACCTAGTCTTTCCAGGTCCTTAGGAGATATTTTGACAGGTTGGAAACCATACCTTCACAGTAAGAAGGTACTGATTCAGGAATTTAAGAAATTAGAAATATTTGAGTTGGCAATCATAACGTTAAGCTCAGCGGAGCGGCTTTTGCGTCCGCTGTAGCACTATGTTATGTGTTTCAATATTTTTCCATAGCCTTTTCTCTTGCTGCAACGAAGGCTCTAACAGAATGTGTAATGTCACTCTCAGTTGTAACCCATGAACAAACACTTATTCGGATAACTACTTTTCCGTTCCACTCAGCGCCACCTGCCCAACACTCACCAGATTTTTGGATATTTTGCATAGTTTGTGCTGTTAACACGTCGGTATCGCATGCCACAACCACCTGATTAAAAACAACATCATTGAGAACCTGAAAGCCTTCGGCCTTTAGCTCTTCTCCAAATTGCAATGCCCGTTGATGAAAACCCAAGACCAACTCATCAACACCGTCTTTTCCCAAGTATTTTAAGGCAGCCCAAAGCTCAATAGATCGAGCTCTTCTGGACATTTCAGGAGTGTAAAACATCCCATCTCTATTTTCACTTTTCCTAATGTATGACCCTGAAGCATGTAAGGCATGTGTCAGCGCTTCTTTATCATCACAAAGGACAATACCATTATCATAGGGAGTATTAAGCGTTTTATGCCCATCCAATGAGAAAGAATTTGCTTTCTCAATTCCTCTTGTAAGATGCTGAAAATTGCTGGATGCTGCAGCCCATAGACCGAATGCGCCATCAATATGTATCCATGCTTTTGCTTTATTGGCTTTTGTACAAATTTCATCGAAAGGATCAAATGATCCTGAGCATACGTTTCCTGCTTGCAGAATAAGTATAGTGTTCTCATCCAGTTCAGGGACTTTTGATGGTAGAATCCTGCCCTCTGAGTCTGTATCAACCCACTCTATATTGTCAAGTCCGAACCCTAAAAGAGCAACCGCTTTAGACACCGTCCCATGTGCCTGTTGCCCTGCAATTATTCTTGCTTTAGGCGCACCATAGAAACCTTTTTTATTTATATCCCAATTGTTATTTAGAAAAACTCGATATCGAGCTGCAGCGAGTCCACAAAATATAGCAAGAGAAGAGCCAGTTACAAATCCAGCAACCACTTTATTGGGCAAACCGAATAGTTCCCTAAGCCATGACTCACAGATTTCTTCAAGCTTCGATGCAAGTGGAGACATGTCATAAAGTGCCGCATTCTGATCCCAGAAATCTGACATTATTCGTGCAGCTAAAGATACAGGAAGAACACCACCGTCAACGAAACCAAAATAGCGGCCTCCTGTCTGTGCAACTGTTGCCGGTGAACCATACTGATTCAAAAATTTTAATATTGCCTTTGCCTCTCCTGTAGAACGGGGCAATACTTCTGTGAATTTATCCAAGTCAGCGACTGCATCATCATTTGGAAATACGTTTCTACCATAGACCGTATCGGCATAGGCCAAAGCGTAATTTTGCACTTGTTCAAATATTCCCTTATGCTCCATTTCATGAAGCATTTTTTCACGCAAATTTTCAGGCATTATTTTTTTCCGAATATTTGTTTTTAGCAAAGGCTCTATTTACACATAACCGGTAATTATATAGAAACTATAGAACGCGCACTTTTCGTAAGGTTATACAGATAGATTGGCTACTCAGCAACAAGCAAGATGTTACTCCAGTATTGTGCAGTTAATAGTTCAATAGCAGCACTGGCAAGACTAAGCTGTTTAAGCCTGACGGGCTGGAGATAGTTCTTGTATCTCTTCAGATGCGCTTTACCATCTGCAAGCTCCTTTTACCAGACAGGCGGAACCCGGCCTTCACAGGAAATAACTTCAACATTGAGAAATGTTTGATACTACCATTGTATCAATCTTCAACATGTGAATTTTATCTGAACAATACTTGAGCTTTTTCTACATCAGAGACACCAAAAATAAACCGGTTATTCTCAGCGGGGTATCCGAAATTGATCTGAATCCCTTGGTCAGATAGAGTTTTGCAAATTTCTCCGAAAGACCCAGACTTACCTGTAACTTCTTTTTGATCTTTATCTAAAACAAAAACATCTGTAATTTCCTTGATTTTTAAACCTGCACTTCCAAGGGCTCTTTCAGCCGTAACAATATCTTCTACTGCAAAATGAACTACACCTTGCTCTTGGAAGCTTGTCATAGAAAGGCCCTCAATATTTACCCCAGCTATTCCTAAAACTTCGCCAATCTTAACCAATAAATCAAATCCGAGGGGTTGCTCTATACAGAAATCTTTCATCATTGGCCTCAAGCTTATGGGTACCTTGAATAATTCATATTTTGGTTCAAAATCAAGGCGTGTGTGGGAATTTTACCGCAGGCATATAGGTGATATGTCGAGGATAAAATTTTCGCACGCAACGCAGAGTTTGGGCCAAAAGACAATTATTCAAGGTTCCCTTATGTGATAACAACTTCAAATCAATTACCCCAAACGATGATTGAAACTATTCTGAAACCAACCAAGATGAAAAAGGTATGTCAATGCGGTAGAGATATTTGCTGTATCCCTTGAGAACCATGTCAGCAAATCACTGGCCCCTGTCAAACATTAACTTCAAAGGAAGCATCTTCACCCCGTCAAGCTGAAAACAGCTTAGTCTTGCCTGTGCAAATATTGAATCTGTGACTGCACGTTACTGCTGTGAACTTTGATTATTGTCGAGTATCCTTTCTTTCTGTATGACCTTATTTAAAGCGTTTTCTTCAGTTTCTAAATAATCACTTGTTAGATTGAAAAAGGAGGCGTTATGAAAATCGATATAAAAAGAGCGATCTGGATCTTATTTAGTGTATTAACAGCTTCTTTATTCTTTGCGTCTGCTCCAATGGCTGGTCAAGCTGAAAAGTCGGTTTCAATGCCAAATTTGGGGCACTATGAGGACAAAGCATTTGGTTTTTCCATTGGTTATGACGCTGACAAACTAACCAAGGAAATTGGACCAATCGGTTCATTTGTTTTCATGCGGGCATCCGACGAGGGCATGCCATCTCTGGGGATAACTGCTGGCCCTTATCCCTCAGGTATAGCTTTGGAGGATACGGTGGGCCATGTTTCACGTGCTTTGCCAATGATGATACCCGACTGCCTGATTCATAGCGTCAGCAATCAACAGTTAACCGAGCTGAAAGATGGCAGCAAGGCCAATTATTTTGAAATATCAATGAATGTCGGAGGATCAGAGTTAATATCCGCCTTTGTCACAGCGCAAAAGAACGACCGCCTAATTGTCTTTGGTGCCGCTGACAACCAGGATGAATCCATGGAAAATCTAACAGCTATGGTGAAATCCTTAAGGCTTGATGTCGAAGTGGATGAGGCGGCATTGAAGGCAAGAGGCTATGCTAAAGACGGTAAGTTTGTTCGAACGGATTCTCCCGCCTTTACGTTAAACTATCCTAAAGAATTTCAAAACCGGGTGCTTAAATCCAACCAGATTTTTAGAGCCGATATTCCCCATGCGGCGCTGTCGATGGCGATATTGATTTCAAGACTTCAGGTCGGTGAAGATATTAACATGCAGTTAAAGAGATTTGCGGAGACATATGCCCATGGGCTAAAACAGGTGGGCAGTGATATTAAAATTGTCTCACAGAATCCGATATCAACTTATAAGGAATTCGATGCCTATCAGATTCAAATTGCATGGCAGTTTCGGGAAAAATATACGATGACAACCGTCGTTCACATAATTGCAAAGGAGAACAAGGCGATACAGCTGGCAGGGCACACGGTATACAGCATTGAGGGACTGACGGATATCTTCGAAAAGATTAACCTTAATCCATGATAAATTTCCAATAACCATTAAAAATGAACAAACGTTTTGTCTTGAACATGTGCCCAGTGTCTGCGGAGACTTCAGGTACCAGTATTGATATATTGGTAAAACCATGCAAAATGGCCTAACAAGACGGATACACCAGACAAGGAAAACTTGCGGGGTCTATTGAAAAGGGCTTTGGGTCTTCAACGGTTATACCGTTTGCAGATTATCCACAGCGTTAATAATGCCAATTCTAAGATGTTAGTTTAGCACTTTTCTGGTTAGTTAATACTCTTCCTGCGAAGCTACCGTTTGATATAAGCTGGAGGATTGGCTGATAGGAACTTTAGGAATACAGGAAGAGTCTTGAATTTACAGCATTCCAATCGAACTTCCTGAATACCAGTAAAAGACTAAAGTTCTTCATGCAGCTTTCTGGGGATTGTATGAACGTTTACCCGAACATCATCTATTTCTTCATAAACCGCGTAGTGATCTTCAACTTGTATCTTTAAACCTCTGAAAACATTTCTCCCAGTATACACTATCACCAACGTTATCGTGACCATCAATGCCAGCGTGACAATCCTGTGTGTGCTCATGTGCTCTCACTGAAAAAGTGAAAAGATATAAACTAACTTATAATACTGCTGACCAAAAAGCGAATCAGAAGAATCGAAGCATGAAAGATACTTCAATATCAAGCGGACGATTTACCCCTGACTTAAGATTTTTCCTGAATGTCTGTATCTCTTCAGTTTTCTATCAGCAAATCACTCGCCCTTGTCAGACGGTAACTTCACTGGAAGAACCTTTGAAGAGCAGAATCCGGCAGAGGTGCCTAATCTCTACCGGATTCTGCTATAGGAGAGTGCCAGAGTCTATGCAGGAACAAGGACAATCTCTCCATCTGCTGAAACACCCATCATTACGGATTTTCTAAAATCACTATTATGTAATTTCCATCAACTACAGCAAATTTCCCCTCTGAATATTTTAATGTTAA
Organism: uncultured Desulfofustis sp.; assembly: GCA_905479735.1. Taxonomy (GTDB): domain Bacteria; phylum Desulfobacterota; class Desulfobulbia; order Desulfobulbales; family Desulfocapsaceae; genus JABDQA01. The sequence goes on along the minus strand of CAJQNS010000192.1, from coordinate 3,802 downwards.
CAGACATTTACTTGTGTCCACTTTTGTAATCATGCCTGAAAGACCTCTACTTTCGGTGTCCTTCAGTATTATTCCGTAATTTGTACCTGTTTTAATCTCTGATACCAATATTGGACATGTAGCAGAAAAAGCAGAGCTAGAAGAAATAGCAGCAAGACCCATAACTACCAATAAGAATGAAAACCAATTTAATAGTATTTTCATTTCTCCTCCTCCTTCATTATGCGACAGGACGTCGCTTTCAGATTCTTGAATGAAGCGCAAGAGATTAGGAGTTAATAGAAAAAAAAATAGTCACTACGACTAATGAGTAAATGGAACGATGTGGCGGGGTTACAGTTCAGATTAGTAGCGGCATTTTGAAGCTATTGGATGGAATGAAATTTAAAGACTGTCCCTGTATCCCTTCAGAATCATGTCAGCAAATCACCCGCCCCTTTCAAACGGTAACTTCACAGACATATCAGGAATTAGGTCAAGTTAGAGAAACACCCGGCCCCCCTAATCTTCTTAGGGAACATATTAATTTTCTGGCTTTCTCTCTAACTGCGAAGCCACAGCAAATCACCTAACTCAATATAGAGTTGTAGCGTTGCTTGAAGTTCGTTATCATAAAGCCTTCCGTTAGACAATTGATGCAATGTTAAAGGGGAATGCAAATGGCCTACAATTCTTCGTACGAAAAACTTCAAAAACGGATACGAAATCTTGAAAAAGAACTGGCGAATCAAATGTAGCAGTATCCCTGTTCAGATGAAGTAAGTTTTATAACTGAAATATATTATCCAATTGATGGATGATTTTTAACTTTAAACACGTAATTATGATACAATTTACTTATACAAATAAAGTGGCAATAATTACTGGTTCAGCCATTGGTATTGGGTTTGAAATAGCAAAGCAACTAGTAAAATCAGGAGCTTCTATTGTAATTAATGATGTAGATGGAAAAGCGCTTGAAAATGCAATCAATGAGCTCGAGAATATGGGTGCAAATTGTACTTCTGTCAAAGGAAACTCTGGTGATTTTGATGTGATTCAAAGCATCGTTGAAAAAGCAGTTTCAGAATTTGGCAGACTCGATTTCGTTATTGCAAATTCGGGCATTACCACCTTTGGAGATTTTATAAATTATAAATTAGAAGAATTTCAAACCTTAACTTCTGTTAATTTGCAGGGTTCGTTTTTTCTAGCTCAAGAAGCATCAAAACAATTTATAAAACAAAAATCTAGCGGGCGAATCATTTTTATGTCTTCGGTAACAGGACACCAAGCACATCCAAAACTAGCGGCTTATGGAATGACCAAGGCGGCTTTGGAAATGTTAGCGAAAAGTTTAAGTATAGAATTAGCTGAACATAAAATTACAGTAAATACTATTGCTCCGGGAGCTACATTAACAGAGCGCACGCAATCTGATGAGAATTATAAAGCAACATGGGAAGAATTGACACCTACAGGAAAAGTTTCCACAACAATAGATATTGCCAATGCTGCACTCTTCTTGTTGTCGGATACATCTAGCCAAATAACAGGTCAGACTGTGGTTGTCGATGGAGGATGGGCCTCAGTAAGTCCTCCACCCAAAATAGATGATATCAAGTAGTACAAGAGGACATTAGTCCTGATCACCAATTGTTAATGATATCCTCTGCCAATCCTAACAACTAACAAACCACTCCTACATTTACCTTCTTCCTGCGCATGTAGCCCCCTGCCGTTCATGCGACTAAACCTCATGGGGTATAATTGATCAAGGCACTCACGCCTAGAACCCCAAGCACAGGAGGTGCATTATGAAAGTGTCGCAAGCAGTTGATTTTCATCTACGGTATTCACCAGGCGAACTCCAAAAAAAAATACTGTTAAAACCTGCGAATACGTTCTCGCAAAATTCTCATCCCAGTTCGGAAAGCGTGACTTAGCCGGTGTTTCACAAGAAGAAGTTCTGGATTTTCTTTTACGCCTAACCAAGGACAACAAACAAGCGACCAGAAGGAATCGCTAATCGGTCCTTTCTGCTTTCTACAACTTCAGTATCAACAGCTCATTGCCAGCCCTTACCAATCCCTGTAACACTTCAATGGTGAAGAAGATTTTCAAGAGGCCACAAGCAAATCAATGGATGATCATCGACAAGGAGACTGTTGATGAAATTATATTCCGGACCACAGACCGAAGAAACAGGCTGATACTCGAACTCATAGCACAGGGAGGAATGCGTATCGGGGAGGTTCTAAAAATTACGTCGGAAGATATTCAGGAAGGTTTTCTGACCATCCAAAACCCGAAAAGTGGCAGGCAAGAAGAGCGGGTTTATGTTCCACGGAAAATCCTGGTAAGGTTAAATGAGTATGTCAACGCCAATGATATCGGTACCGACAACCATATTTTTCAGATTTCGTATGTCTCTGCCTGGTCTATGGTGAAAAAAGCCGGCAAGCTGGTTGATATTGAGTTAAAGCCTCACGATCTCAGACGCCATGCGGCGACCTATGCTTCACGTTCCGATACACCCATAGAGATCGTCAGCAAAGTCATCCTGCGCCATGCTGATCTATCAACGACGCAGAGATATCTGGGGAAGGTTGATGATACAGAGGCTATCCAGTGGATTGAAACGCTCTATGGATAGCGTGGGTTTCATGGGCGGAGACTATTTCCTCGCCCCCTATATGGACAGGAATAGTCCTCAAAACTGATTTCATCCGATAAGCTCAGACTGCCAGCGGTAAACTCACATATTCAGCGACACCACACTGTTCAGTTTATCTCCTCCTTTCAATGATTAAATTGTCATTAGTCCTATCCAACATTTTCAGTCAAGAGGTGTGACGTGAGAACATCAGGTCAATCGCTGAAAGTGCTTTAAACAGGACTCTCGTCTACCAAACGTTTAACATATATTGAGAGAGAAGATGAACACTGATACTGCAATTGATCAAATGTTTAACGAACATCAGATTCACGATTTATTGATTCGCTGGGGGCATGCCCGTGATAGTGAGGACTGGAGCACACTTGCTGAGTGTTTTCATAACGATGCCACTATTCATCTTTCATGGATATCCGGATCTGCGAATGAATTCATTGCAGCTTCACAAGCTATGACCAAAAATCGTAAGCCTGGGACACATATGAAGCATGTAATTTCTGGGCCATGGATTCGTGTGAATAAGAGCAAGGCATTCTCCCGTTGTCACTCACACATATTGATTAGATTAAAATTAGACGGATATGAATTTGATATACAGTCATGGCTTCAATTTTATGATTTACTGGAATTTAGAAACGAGTCTTGGCGAATTGTGAAGCGTACCGCTGTTTACGAAAAAGACCGATTAGATTTTGTTAATCCGATTGAAAAATCCGAGGACTTGTTTGCTGATATCGACTTATCGGAATTTCCTGAATCTGTTAAATTTCTCTGTTACATGATCAAAAAGTCTGGTGGGGCGCCATCAACTGACATTATTACCGTATACAGTGAGGAAGAGCGGTTATTAAAAGATGAAAGTGAAAAGTGGTTAATTCATTAAGTCGCTTAACACCGCTACTCTAAGTTTAGCTCGGGCTCGTTGATAATCGCTTGTTAGCTAAAAACGTTGAGATTGCCAACTCAAACATCTCTGATATATCAAATTCCAAAATCAGTACCTTCTTCCTGTTTATCTCTTTTATTTCATTATATTTTCTGCAAACCCAAAAGATAGAGAGTCACCAGACCACCAAGAACCAGAAGAATAATTCCCACCCAAATCTCACTAACTAGCCAGATGGTCACTACGAGGCAAAGCCAGAG
>CAJQNS010000191.1 GCA_905479735.1 uncultured Desulfofustis sp. | reverse complement strand
GCTTCAAAGGCAGATAGAGATCAGATTCTTTCATACCTGTTCAGCATAGCTTGTTATTCTATCGACGATGTCAGCTCCTTCAAAGGTTTGCTCCTTTATTCTTGTTGTAGACCGAAATCATCGAGTCAGCAATGGTTTCGTCTTATCGGGTGAGGTAAGGGCCCCCGGACCAGGCTAGGACTCGCCAGAGATTTAATGATCAGACCAACTTTTTTAGGCTTTTAATATTCAATGCAGATATCGGACGAGAGAATCCTTTTAATGATAAATCTCCCAGAGGTTGGACTTCAATGAGCTGATCAATTCTTGAATAAGTCTTTTTATCAATTACTATTTGTCCACCTTTTGCTTCACCGGAGAGTCTTGCCGCTAGATTAGGCACATTACCAATTGCACCATATTCTAATCGCCCCTCAAATCCAATAATACCCAGTGTTGCAAAGCCTGTCGTCAAGCCGATCCCGACATCCAGGTTGTATTCCTTCTTCTGCCATTCCGGTCGAATTGCAGCTACTCTCCGTTGAATATCGACACTCATGCTAACCGCCAGTTCTAGGTGATCCTCTTGCGGGAGTGGATCGTTAAAGAAAACCATGATTCCGTCCCCGGCAAAGTGTTCCAAAGTTCCTTGATATTTGTCGATCAGGGCGCCAATCTCCTCATGATATTCTCTTAGAACGTTCATTACTTCTTCCGGTTCATGACTGTCTGAAAAATCGGTGAATCCTCTCAAATCAATAAAAACGACCGTTACCTCTTTTCTATGGGTTTGAAAGGGATTTATATTATCTGAATTTAATATCGCCTCAGATACCTGCGGTGCCAGGAAATGCTTGATCCGATTTATTCGTTCCAACTCTTGCACCTGGCTTTGAACCTTATCTTCCAAGGAGTGATTCAAATCTTCTAAATCCTTTCTTGCCTCTTCAAGTTTTAGGTTCGATTCTGCAATCTCTCTGGTTCTTCGTTCAACTTTATCCTCTAGATTTACATGGCTATCCTGGATCGCGGCGGCCATGTTATTAAATTCCTCAGAGACAATTTCGAACTCGTCACCCGTATTGACATCGAATCGATAGCTCAAATCGCCAGAGCTGATGGATTCGGCTCCTTGTCGTAAAACTTCCAACGGCTTTAGCACCCTGCGAATCATTAATAAGCTGGCAACAAGGGTCATAGCCACTCCAAAAAGGAGCAAACCGGAAGTCCTGAGAAGTGCTTCAAAAATGTTATGATATGCTTCTCTCATTGGCTGTTCAATAATCACCAACCAATCAAGTTTGGGTATCAGAGTGAATGAACTCAAGACCTTTGCACCATGCAAATTGGCAGTCACTGAAGTTGATGTTTTTTTGATGGTTTGAGGGTTATCGGAAAATCCCTTCTGCACTTGATCTAAAACTGAAAGATTTTGTCGTTTTAGTACTAGACTGATCGAAGGGTGGGCTATCAGATCACCGTACCGTGTTACGATATATGCATGACCGCCGCCACCAAATTGTATTGAGGAAACCAAATCCCAGATAAACCTTAGATTCACCTGGGCCTGCAGCACTCCTATGATTTCTCCCACGTATCGTTCAATAGGAATAGTGATTGTCATATAGGGTTCTGAATCCTGAACAAAGAACACATTGCCATAGAAGGTTTCACCCTTGATGGCTTTTTGGAAAGCGTTTGTGCTGGAAATGCTTTGCTTGCTTTTTAATGCTATTGTCCTGACCCTAGATACGTGTTTATAAATAACTCCATTTGCATCTGCTGCGAACGCTTCACTCACAGGAGCCGACAATTTAAGAAGTTTGTTTAATTGGAAATCAATGTCAGGTGATAACCCGCTTGCGATAATCTCACGGCTTAAGGTTACCGCCTTCATACTTCCCTCTATATCCTCTATGAATTTTTCTATTTTGTAGGCCGCACTGGAGGCGATCTCCTGTTGTAGATGGGAAGCTTGCTCTTGGATATCAGACAGGTGGTAATAGGTTCCAATAAGACCACTTGTCAGGATTCCAAAGCCAACGAGAAAGAAAGAGACAAGAAAATAACTTCGAACTAAATGACGTTTTCCTTTGCCCAAAGTTAAACTGGATGAAGCCCGTGTTTTCTGCTGGCTGCTCATGGACGCTTTTCTCAGTTAGCTCGCAGAAAGCACTTTGGGCGTATCATATTAACCTTATTTAATGATTTTCGTTGCCTGTAGGAGGATTTCGGGTGGCACGGTGATGTTGACCTTTTCTGCAGTTTCTAAATTAAGAACTAGATCGAACTCTGATGGTCGTTCAACAGGTAAGTCTTCAGGCTTGGCCCCTTGCAATATTTTGCCTACGTAACTACCCAGACGATTAAACAATATTACCGGATCAGGACCGTAGGACATAAGTATGCCAGCTTTAATGAAACCTGCATGATTAAAATTAGTTGGCAGTTGGTTGGCGATTGCATAGTCAGCAATTTGTTTTCGACTGGCTGTAAATATAGTGTCACCAAAGTTGATAAGAGCGTCTGGTTTTTCACTACTTATTGTCCTAAACGCTCTGTCAATGTCATCTTGTGTTTCAGCCTCCAGCGGGAGAATAGAGAGCCCCATATTTGTCGCCGTGTTCGTTATTTCTTTAAGAGAAAGTTGGTGCGATTTGATTTTTGGATTCCAAAGAACGCCAATAAGCGAGGCTGAGGGGGTAATAAGTTTCAGCAATTCTAATCTCTTGCTATGAAACTCTGAGCCGGTCATCAGGGTCATGCCGGTGATGTTACCACCGGGGTGAGCAAAGCTTTTAATTAGACCAGTCAAGACCGGATTGGTGGTATACACCACAACAGGAACCGAATTGGCCACTGCCTTTGCAGCTTCTGCAGCCGGGCAGCCCGCTGCAACAATGACGTCGACATCCAGATTTTTTAGCTCATCAGCTAAACCGGGTAGGAGTTCATAATTGCCATCGGCAAAACGATACTCGAAGTTGACATTTTTCCCCTCGATATAACCGTATTGCATCATTCCCTGTTTGAGAGACTCCACTCGTGCAGCTAGTGCTTTTTCAGAACCTTTCCCAATTATGCCGACAAGACGCACCTCTTCTGCTGGTACACCAATCTTGAGAAAAAAAATTGCGAGTAGACAGATGGTTAAAATTGAGATTCTGGATATGCTTTTGAAGATGTCTTTCATAGCGTTTCACCTCATGAGGAATGGGGCCAATTGATGAAGCAGCACTCGAAAGAGCGAGGAGAATTCTCAGTCTGGGTTTTCCATTAAGAAAAAGATCCAACCTGTTCTCAATTATATCATATCTCAAGTCCAGCAGTAAACTCATCGTCAACCCGCTTGCAGAGTCGTCAGCAGATGGTTATTTCTCTATTGGTGGCAGGGCCCCGTTATCCAGACCCCTTCCATTTCTTACGAAACCTTACTATCAAGAAGGAGGACACCGATGACCGAGAGCTATATCGATCCCCAAGTGTACGATTTGTATGATGAATACTGCCATACCCAGATGACCCGGCGGGAGTTTC
>CAJQNS010000190.1 GCA_905479735.1 uncultured Desulfofustis sp. | reverse complement strand
ATTTGGGTTCAAATGGAACATGGGCTGGATGAACGATATTCTGGGTTATTTTGCTAAAGACCCGTTATACCGCAAATATCACCACAACGCCCTAACCTTTTCGATGATGTACGCCCATTCGGAAAATTTCATTCTGCCCCTGTCGCACGATGAGGTGGTGCACGGCAAAAAGTCGCTGCTCGAAAAGATGACTGGCGATGATTGGCAGAAATTTGCCAACCTTCGGCTGCTGCTGCTTTATCTCTATCTTCACCCCGGTAAAAAATTGCTGTTCATGGGGGGTGAATTCGGCCAGAGATCCGAATGGTACTGTAAGCAGAGCCTGGACTGGCATCTGCTCGACATGGGTGACCACCACCGGCAGACCCAGGACTTTATCCGACAACTCAATGAACTGTACAAACAACACCCACCCTTATGGCAACTTGATTACGATCACCGGGGATTCGACTGGCTGGATCTCGAAGATCAGGATAACTCTATAATTTCATTCACAAGGAAGAGCGATAACCCTGCTGATCATCTTGTATGTCTTCTAAATTTTACCCCGCAAACCCTTGAAAACTACAAAATAGGTTTACCTGAGTACAGAGAATACGAGCTTCTTTTCTGCTCTGATTCGGCTGCGTTTGGAGGCAGCGGCGCTTGTCCAGATCTTCCTCTGAAACCAATTGCAGAACCGTTTGCGAGGGCGCCCTATCATTGTCTGACCAGAGTTCCGCCGCTGGCGGGTTTGGTCTTGAAACCGGTAAGCAAGGAGAGCCAGGCATGAGTCAAAACAGTCCCCTAGGCCGTGATAAATTGAAGAAGGCGGTACAATATTTTTCCGATATGGTTGAATCTCACCCGCAGAAAAGTCGTATCGAGCTGCTGCAGAAAGTTCAGCTTCAGTTCGATTTATCCCCTGCCGAATGTGAATTTCTTAACAAATACCTCTCCAGTGAAGCCGTCATGAGCGGCAACAGGGAATGAATGGCTAGATCCACTCTCTAGAAGCATCAGCACAGGATAACAGATATGGATTCCTACCAGCAGGTAATATCGACCATAGCTTTGACTATGGGTGCCGCTTGGGCCAGCGGTATAAACCTATACGCCACCATCGCCGTGCTGGGCATTTTAGGTGCGACAGGAAATGTCACCCTCCCCTCCCAGCTTCTCGTCCTTCAGTCGCCGCTGGTTATCGGCTGCGCCGGCCTGATGTTTCTGGTCGAATTTTTTGCCGACAAAACCCCAGGCGTCGACACCGGCTGGGATACTATCCATACGTTCATTAGGATTCCGGCCGGCGTCATTCTCGCCGCCTCGGCAGTAGGAGACGTCTCACCGGCACTCGTTGTTGCGGCTGGAATTCTAGGCGGAACGGTAGCGGCCACCAGCCACATGGTCAAAGCCGGCTCGCGGGTGGTTATCAATACCTCACCGGAACCTTTCAGCAACTGGGCAGCCTCGCTCTTCGAGGATTTTCTGGTAGTCGGCGGACTGTTCATCGCCCTTCACTACCCGTTGCTCTTTCTTATCCTCTTTGTCCTCTTTCTGCTGCTGGCAGTCTGGCTGATCCCCAAACTCTGGAGGGCAATTCGTTTTCTAGGGCGTAAACTGCGATCGGTCTTCAGCTCTGAGAACCAGAGCTACTCCTTTGACAACCAGGTCCAGATAGACAATCAAACTGAGTCAAAGTCTAAGTGAGCGGGCAATTTTATGGTTATGGTGGTCCCTTCATTTTCCACACTTGTCAGTGAAATAGAACCGTTGTGGTCGTGAATTATTCGGGCTGACATGGCCAACCCCAAACCTGTTCCCTCGTGCTTGGTGGTGAAGTAAGGTTCAAATACCTTATCGAGCACTTCCAGAGAGATGCCACAGCCGTTGTCAGCTATTTCAATGATTATGTCGCCAGCGGAGCAGTCTGTAGAGATTGACAGCTTGCCGCCTTCGCCGATGGCCTGAATTCCATTCAAACACAGATTCAGAAATAATTGGGTCAGCTTGTCCTGATCTCCTTCCATTAATGCTGGGCCGCAGCCGTAATTTTCCTCTACCAAAATATTCTGTGTTTCAGCGTCGGTGCGCACCAGCATAACCGCTTTAGCTAGCAGCTCATCGATATGCAGAGGAGTCTTGGTCACCATACCGGGCCTGGCATAGTCCAATAACTCCGAGATCGAACGGTTGAGTCGTTCGACTTGCTCCACCATCAGATCGGCGGTCTGTTGAGAAGAAAGATCCTCCCCAAATTTAGACTTGAGAAGCAGGGCCAATCCTTTTACTGAACTCAAAGGGTTGCGAAGTTCATGAGCCACCCCGGCGGCCATCCGGCCAACCACCGCATCACGCTCAGCCCTCTGGAGCTGTTCCTCCAGTTCCCGGATCTGACTCAAGTCCTGAACCAACAACATGAGGCCTCCGGTTGTCTGCCCTTCTTCCTTGATATTCACTTTGGTGAGGTGCAGGCTCTGTTCCACTCCCGAGTCATTAACGGAAACCATCTCCCAATGCTGGAGTTCATCATTTTTTTGCCGCCCCAGCAGGTCGACCATTTTTCGGTCGAGAACCTCGGTGAGCGCCATTCCTAAACATGATTGAGTTTTTAGGTTGAGCATCTGGACTGCGCTGGGGTTGCAGGTTCTGATACGACCGTCTGACGAAGTTGCGATAAGTCCAATCGGCAGGGAGGACACCAGTGTATCGGTAAAGGTGCGTATACTCCTCAAACGTTTCTGCGACCCTTTGTAGGTTTGGATGAGAACAAGTGACAGAAGACCACCGCCTCCAACCAGCAGCAGAACTACCGAGAGTATGACAATTTGAAGAATCTGCTTTTTAACGGCTTGTTGATAGGTCTCAAGACTGAGTTCGGCCACCAGTGCTAAGGAGGTGTTAGCTAACGCTTGCATTCGCTCAAGGTGCTCAGGAGGCATGGGAAGCTCAGACCGCATCCTTCCCATTCTTCCACGATTGATTTGCGAGCCTACTTCATTGAGACCAGCAGGAAGAAAACTCATTGCCATAAGGAATACCGGGTCCTCCTCACCGGGCCGGCTGACGATAGCACTTATTTTATGCTGCTTGTCCTGTTTTTGGCGACCCAGCAGCTGACCAGTCTGGTCGTCGATTCGTCTGCCGACCTGGCCTGCATCAGAGTGAGTTCTGATTACACCTTTGCTGTCTACCAGATAGAGGGCAAGAAGACCGGGATGTTCGGAACTGTTTTCTATACTCTGGGAAATTGACTCTATCCAGTTATCGGCATCGAGATCACCACGCATGAATCCTCTCCGCATGGCACTGCGGGAACCGGCGGCCACCAAGTTGAGTATGGCTGTCGCCTCCTGTTTCAGTACGAGTTCGTTTAGCTTTTTTTCGCGCCGATAATTATTTACCGCGAAAACGGCTATGATGATCGCCAACAGTCCACAGGCCGCAAAAAAGATAAGCGGTGAAGCATAAAATATCGATTCGCTTCTGGGCGCGCGGTTATCTGCTTTCATCTCCAGCCAGTATTTTCTCAAGAATCACTTTGGAAATCAGATAGGTTGGAACCACCCCTTCCGCTCCCATTGGACCGGAGGCAAGAGTCTGGCCGCTGATTAGCGGATTGTCCGAGGCATAATAGGCATAGCGGACTTTCATGTTTTTTGAAATGTGTCCCTGGATGATCGCTGCACTGATCGCCCTCTGATAATGGGCCCCCTCCATTTCCAATCCGACGGCTTTCCAGGAAGAATTGTGGAACCGCTCGAGTACGTCTCGGTTTTGCAGCGATGTACCCAGTACGGTCAGCATCGGACCGCTGAAGACTTTCACCAGATCGTCAAAATCGCTGACTGAAAGATCGTTGTCGACGATATAGTTATGCGGTGTTCCCTCCATAACATGGGCGGTGGCTAGCATGATGTCGCCTTTGCTGCCGGGCAGAATTCCAGCTTTGCCCATAATCGAAACCGAGGCGATCTTTAACGACACCTGGGTGTTGTCAACAGTGGTCGGACTCAGCAGCTCATCCATAATTTCATAGGCCTGAGTTCCAAAGGCATAGTCGATTACGACGATAACCGGTTTTTCCTGGGTTATGAGATCGAGGTCGAACTGTAGCGACGGATGAACACAACTCACGTCAAGTCCGGCCAAATCGATGATCTGGGCGTCGATATTGGAACCTGAGTCGTCGGCATGTTCGATATAACCAAAATCTGCACCATAACCTGCAACATCGATATCCTGGTCTCTAATCAAATGGACCATTTCGTAAAGATCGCCAGGTACAGCCTGTCCAGTTTTTTCGACGGCCCCACGCCCGTAAAGAATGTTTCTTATTGAATGAAGATTGGCGCTGGTTATGTGAATCGGACGATTTTCAAGTCCATGCTCAACAATTCTGTGGACCAGCCCTTCCGCCCAGGCGGCAGCATATTGGTGGTGCCCCAGTACCCCTTGCAGCGAAGGGGTAAAAGAAATGTTAAGGGGGGCCACAGCACCATCCTGCTCATCGATCAGACGCTGCCCCAGGGCATGGACTATCCTGAACAATCCGCTGTTGTATCCCTCTTGGCAGTTCTGCTGTAGATACTCGTAAGTCTCCTTGGTTTCTTTATAGGTGCGACCTAGAATATTAGAGAGATTCCACAAGGAAGTGTCGAGTTCCTCTCCCCGAAGGTCTTCGCCCCTTTGTACCGTCAGGGTGAGTTGCTGCCATTCCCTGGTAACCTGATTGACAGACTTCACCTGCCGGCTGATTTTTTGAGCCTCGATATTAAGAAACGTTAAATGGGCGATGATGTCATAAATTTCGGTGGTTCCGCGGGTGACGACAAAACACATTTCCTTGTCGGAGACGAGGTACGACCGTCTTCTTCTTTTGAGTGGGAATATCTCTTCGAAAGAGGTGGATTCAAGATCTTCCTGAGCGGTCAGAACTATTTTGGTGGACGATTCAATGCCTCGGGGTAAACGATCAATGACATATTCCAATCCCTTGAGTTCAACAATCCGGTCGTTGGCCATTGAGCCGTAAATTTCTGGATTAAACTGGCGTAATGCGTCTTCCAGCTTGACGCCCGTGGTCCCGGAAGATTGATAAAAACCGGTGAGTATAAGGGCGTCCACCAGCGTCTTGAAACTGGCAATCGCTGTCCGAGCCTTCTGAGATTTAGATAATTCTTCCATTGCTGTTTCTTTACTTCGTTGGTTACAAAGCCGCAAAATCAATTCAGCACAGATAACCTTGAAAGTAGCCGTCCGTCACCCACTATTTGACCCGACAGCCTTAAAAAAAGTGTAGCAGAACGTTCCTTCGCTGCCAACCGCCAGGTTGAAATCAGCCATTGCCTGCCGCCATCGCTGGGTGGAGATCAATTGTTGCTCGATGGCTTCGTCCTCGATTCCGGCTACCATGGCGATAAAGGTTCTCTTCGAAAAACCGTTGACGACCTCCGGCAGGGAATCATCAGCGTAGATGGTCCGGGGGCTGACTTGTACCGATGCAAAACCGGCGGCTGACAGCAGGGGAAACAATCTCCTGCCGATCAGCGCATCCCCGCCCTTCTGACGCTGCAGTTCGACAAGACAATCGACGGCAGCACTTATGTCTTCAGAAGGAGGATGGCAGAAAAAGGATCCGTGGTCTCCTTCAATTACCGTTATCGATCCCCCCGCTTTTAGAACGCGTTTAAACTCTTGAAGCGCCAGGTTCGGATCGGGGAGATGTTCCAGCACAAAGCAGCAAAAGATATGGTCAAAATAGTTATCGGGGTAGCGCAGTTCAAAAATATCCTGGCGTTCCAGGGAGACATTGGTTAACCCATGGGCAGAGACTGAAGCGGCAGCCTCTCTCAAAGAAGCTTCAGATAGATCGACAGCAACAAAGTGCGCAGCAGGATTGTTGCCAGCCAGGATCACCGTCTGGGCACCTGTTCCACAGCCAGCTTCCAGAACTTTGGCTCCTTCCCTGAAGCGCACATCGTGATGGAGCAGGCGGCGCAGCACCTGCGCCTGATCATCGAGACGTTCAGTTTCAGAACTCGAGTACCCGTGTACATAATCGTTCATATGATCTCCATTTTTGCTTTACAATAACGGTAATCAATCATGAGCGTCTTGAATAAAATTGCCAAATGCTCCCGGGGAAATTCCTCTGATCGATTTAAACATCCTGGTAAAATGACTCTGGTCGGAGAACCTCATCCGTCATCACCCCGTTCCGTTCTGCCTGCCACACCTTGAATGATGAGACCAGCGACAATAAAGATAAGCCCCACCACCGAGGATATCATTATTTTCTCGCCGACGAAAAAGTGAATCAGAAAAAGCGAGAGAAACGGAGAGATGAATATAAGGTTGGCAATTCGAGCTGTTGACTTGGTGAGCTTCATGGCCATCAACCAGGAGATGAAGGCAATACCCATCTCAAAGGTGCCGATATATGCCGCTCCCAGCACACCTGCCCTGTCGATGCCCCTGAACCCTTCAGTAACAAGTAGATAGAACCCAATAAATGGAAGCGAGCAGAGGAAATTCAGGAATAGGCCCAGCACCGGGTCGCGCCGGTCCTTGGTGTTGAGGATCCAATAAAATGCCCAGATTAAAGTCGAGCCCAGGGCCAGGGCAACACCAAAGGGATTTTCAAACTTCAGGGACAATACATCACCCTGGGTTGAAATAACCAAAACCCCGAGATAGCTCACCAGTACCGCGCCAATCTCGGCTATCTTCAGACGATCTCCGAGGAGCGGGACCGAGAGCAGCGACAGGGTAATTGCCCATGTATAGTTGAGAGGTTGAGCCTGCTGAGCGGGAAGGAGGTCGTAAGCCTTGAGTAGAACCAGATAATAGAGAAAAGGCGACAGCAGCCCAAACAACAATGAGGTCTTCCAGACAACTGCATCGGCCTCGACAAGCAAATAGAGTTTCTGTTGGAGAGCAAGAACGAGAAACAGAACAAAACAGGAAAAGCAGGCTGCATAAAAGAGCAACTCTACCGGGGAAAGATAGCGCAGGCTGATTTTAAAAACAGAAGCAACGGTGGACCAGAGAAAAACTGATATCAGTGCAAAAATATAGGCTTTAGCCTGATCGGTCATTCCACGCAATCCTGGACTGGCTGTAATATCATGCGCTGTCCTCTAAACACCGAGGTAGCGAGATTTAATTTCGGCATCATCTCGCAATGAGGAGGTCCTGCCCTCCCAGACGATCCTTCCCTTCTCCATGATATAATGGTTGTCGGCGATGGCAAATAGCGAATCAAGGTGTTTATCGATCACCAGGATTGCCAATCCTTTTTCTTTGAGAATTGCAAGTCCCCTCCAGATTTCCTCTCTGACCAGAGGAGCGAGCCCTTCGGTAGCCTCGTCGAGAATGAGCAGCTTTGGATTGATCATCAAAGCCCGCCCTATCGCCAGCATCTGCTGTTCGCCACCTGACAGTTGATTGCCGAAATGATTCAACCGTTCCTTGAGTCGAGGGAAAATCACCATGATATCGTCGATCGAATAAGGTTCTGCCTGGTTCCGGTAATTGGCTGCGGTGGCGAGGATATTTTCTTTCACGGTCAGATTCGGGAAAATCTGCCTGCCCTCGGGAACCAACCCAATTCCGGCCCTGGCCGTTTCATAGCTTGGTCGCCCATTTATTTTCTTAGCATCAAACTCTATTTTTCCGCCACCGGTCTCGACCAACCCCATGATTGCTTTGACGGTGGTGGTTTTGCCCATGCCGTTTCTGCCCAGCAATGTTACCACTTCATCCCGGCGCACCTTCAAAGACACCCCAAACAGGGCCTGGCTGGACCCGTAAAAAGCGGTTATGTCGCTGACCTGCAGCATCAGTGTTCACCCAGGTAGGCATTTTGAACTTCTGAATTGCGACGGATTTCCTCGGGACTGCCGCTGGCAATACAATGACCATAAACGATAACGCTGATCTGATCGGCCAGAGAAAAAACCACATCCATATCATGCTCAACCAGAAGTATCGTCGTGGTTCCCTTGAGACCAGATATCAACTTCTGCAGTTCCACGGTTCCTCCTGCCCCCTGACCGGCCATGGGCTCATCAAGCATCAGGAGCTGCGGGCCACCTACCAATGCCATTCCCACCTCCAATTGTCGCTTTTCTCCATGGGACAATCGCCCAGCCTGCTGCTCTGCTCTGCCGGACAGATCAACCCTGGCCAGGGCCTCCGTCAGGGTGTGCTGGACAATGTCCACCGCCATCGCATTTTTCCAGAAACGGAAATTATGACCTCTTCCTGCGAGTATCGCCAGGGCCATATTCTCGGCAACGCTCAGGTCATTAAAAATGGAGGTGATTTGAAAAGACCTTCCCAGTCCTGCTTTGACCCTTTTATGGACAGGCAGTTTATTTATCTCTTCTGAATTGAGAAGAATCGACCCTGAGTCAGGCTGCAACTCACCACTGAGCAGATTCAACACCGTCGTCTTTCCGGCTCCATTGGGACCGATCAGGGCATGTATATGTCCTCTTTGGATACCGAAGCTCAGATCTTGGCTGGCTTGCACCGCACCAAAAGATTTACAAAGACCTTTTACTTGCAGGATGTAGTCTGCCACCCCTTACTCCTTTTGAGTCAAAAATCCGAAGAGTCCTCGTTTGGCAAAAAGAACGACCATGATCAATATCGGTCCAAAGTAAACCATCCAATGTTCAGTATACATGGCCAGGGTCTCCTCAAGCAGCAGGTAGGCTGTTGCCCCAAGCACAGGACCAAAAAGTGATCCGAGGCCGCCAAGCAGAACCATAACCATTAATTCTCCGGACAAGGTCCAGTGCAGCAGACCGGGACTTACATATTCCGTCTGGTTGGCAAGCAAGGCCCCGGCCAAGCCCGCTCCGGCACCGCCAATGACGAAACAGACAAGTTTGTAACGCCGTTCAGGGATTCCTAAAGCTTTGATTCTTCTGCTGCTGCTCGCGGCACCTCGAAGCACCAGGCCAAAACGGGACTTGACCAGGCGGTGAGAGATAAACAGAAATAGAGTAAGAAAAAACAAGCAGACAAAATAGAAATGAACATCATTGTTCAAATCCATTCCGACCAGCTGATTTCTAGAATATAAGGATAAGCCGTCGTCACCACCGTATTTTTCCAAGCCGACAGCAAAATAGTAGAGCATCTGGGCGAAGGCCAGCGTGATCATGATAAAATGCATGCCACTGGTTCGCAGGCTGAGGCTGCCGATGATCAGCGCAAAAGCGGCTGAAATGATAATCGCCAGTGGCCAGACCAGAAGCGCATTGTCACTGCCGGCAACGATTCCCGCTATCGGTTCAGCAACAAAACTGTGATGAAAAAAAATAGCAGTTACATAGGCCCCGATGCCGACAAAGGCGGCGTGCCCAAGACTGATGAGCCCGCCGTAACCGATCAGCAAATCAAGACTAACAGCAGCCAGTGAGTAAATCAGAATCCGGGTAAATAACGATATCAGATATTGTTCCCCAAAATAGTCTGCCGCCCATGGCAGAGAACAGAAAAACAGGGCTCCGGCTATGATAATTACCGTTTTGGGGATAGCGCTGGTCATCTGAAGATCAATTGTAGGAGGGGAACAGTCCGCGCGGCTTCCAAATGAGCACGGCGGCCATCAGAATATAAATCGACATCGAAGCCAGCGAGGCACCAACGCTGTCAGCGTAAGATGAGGAGAGAAAAGTCCTGAATAAAGAGGGTAGAAAGGCACGCCCGAGGGTATCGACCAGACCCACCATCAAGGCTCCGACTACTGCGCCACGCACTGAACCTATCCCGCCGATGACGATAACCACAAAGGTGAGGATCAGAATCGATTCTCCCATTCCAGACTCCACGGCAAAAATCGGTCCGGCCATAACCCCTGCCAGGCCCGCAAGCAGCGTGCCGAGCCCGAATACGAGCGTATAAAGCAGTTTTATATTGACGCCCAGGGCGCCAATCATATCGCGATTAGAGGCACCAGCCCGGATTTGCATGCCAAGCCGGGTTCTGGAAAACAGATACCAGAGCAGCAGAGCAACCGACATTCCAACTACGATCACAGCCAACCGATATATGGGATAGACGAGCCCAGGCAACAACTCAATACTGCCTTTTAGCCAAACCGGCATGTCCATGAACAGCGGTTGTTTCCCCCAGATGATCCGAGTCATCTCATTGAAGAAAAAAATCAGGCCAAACGTTGCCAATACCTGATCCAGATGATCCCTGTCATATAGTTGCCTCAGCACCAGGATTTCAACGGCCATGCCCGTTATACCGGCAGCAGCCAGGGCAGCCATGACCCCGAGAACGAAGGATCCGGTGAATACCGTAACAGTTGCTCCCACATAGGCCCCGATCATATAAAAGGAACCATGGGCCAGATTGATCACCTGCATGATGCCGAATACCAGCGTCAAACCGGCAGACATAAGAAACAGGGTAATACCAAGTTGCAGCCCGTTGAGAAGCTGTTCGATAAATAAAATCATAGACTACGTTCAGAGCGGGGCTGGATCAGGTCAATCCAGCCCCGCCTCCAGGCCTACATCTTGCACTCGGATGCATAGGCATCGACGTGATTTTCGAACACTTTTTTAATAGTACGGTTGGTGTACTGCCCGTCATCGGTTTTAATGACCTCACGAATGTAGAGATCTTGAATGGGGTGCTGGTTGGCGCCAAAAGAAAAACTTCCTCGTACAGAGTCAAAATTAGCGTCTTTCAATGCTTTCTTGAAAGCGTCCAGATCATCCACTTTTCCACTAACCGCTTTGAGTGCGCTGCCGATCAGACGGGCCGTATCATACCCCTGACTTGCATAGAGGGTCGGAGTCCGGCCATATTTTTCTTCGTAAGCCGCGACGAACTGTTTGTTTGCTTCATTGTCAAGATCATGAGTCCACTGACTGCCATTTTTCACTCCCAGGGCGACCGGGCCAACCGCTTTGAGCAATCGCTCATCAAAAGAGAAGGCGGGGCCATAAAGGGGAATCTCTTCGGAAAGCCCTGCCTGGGCGTACTGCTTTATGAAACTGACCCCCATACCGCCGGGTAGAAAGAAGAAAACTGCATCGGGCTTGGCGGCGCGTATGGCGGCTATTTCAGCAGCATAATCGGACTGGCCAAGTTTGGTGTAGACCTCAGCACTGATCTCTTTTTTGAAATAGCGCTTGAAACCAGCCAGATGATCTTTTCCAGCCGGGTAGTTGGGTGCGATCAGGTAGACACTCTGGTGCTCCGAGTCGTTGACAAACTGACCGACAACTTCATCAATGTTGTCGTTCTGGTAGGAAACACTGAAATAGTTTTCATTGCAGCCTTTTCCGGCCAGCATTGAGGGACCAGCGTTGGCGCTGAGGTAAACAACTCCATCCCGAACCACTTTGGGAACTACTGCGATGGCCACATTGGAGAAAACGATGCCGGTCATAATCTTGACTCCATCTTTCTTCATGTAGCGCTCGGCAATCTGTTTGGCCTTTTCCGGTTTTCTACCGTCATCCTCAACCATCAGTTCGACTTCCACACCGCCGAGCTTACCGCCCTCCTGATCTACTGCCAGTTGAAAGCCGTCCCTGATATCTTCTCCAAGATAGGCTGCTTTTGTCGACAGGGTGGTAATCATCCCGATCTTTACCGGTTCAGCAGCCGCACTCTGCAGGCTGAAAACGAAAACTGTCGCGATGAGTATTGTCATCAATCGTTTCATAGCATACTCCTCTTCTCTCTCAAATTACTGGTTGCAATCCAACGGCTGCCCGAAGAATTGATGCTGGTGATTAGAACGGAATCTACAGAAACTGCACTGGACAGACCAATCCGGACTAAATGGACATTTTACACTAGAGAATGACTTATGATTCCGCAAGTCTTTTTTTTTGCAATTATGAAAATGCAATATCAAGTACTTACGTCACACCTGGGGGTATTCGATTTGATTACCTTGTACCCTGCTGGATATATCTGAATTCTGCTTCATTACGATATCTTTTTCCACCATTTCAAGAGGCTCACCGGAGACAAAATTAGCTTTTCGATATTGTCTCCTCACCGAACCTTCACCACTGGCCCAAAGCTAACACCCCGTTGGTGAATCAGTACTAGAGTAGAATCCTCTTATTCTAAATAATTTCTGGATTACTGCATGGAGTATAGGCGGTCATACTCACCATGCTGGGCGAGGAGTTCCTCGTGGGTGACATCCTCGACGATTTTTCCGTTGTTTATAACTATAATCCTATCGGCATTTTTGATCGTAGAGAGACGGTGCGCTATGACAAAGGTGGTTCGATTTTTCATCAGATTTTCAAGAGCACTTTGTACTTCGCGTTCAGACTCGGTGTCGAGCGCTGATGTCGCTTCGTCAAGGATTAAGATCGGAGCATTTTTTAGTAATGCTCTGGCAATTGAAATCCTTTGGCACTCACCACCTGAGAGCCTGGCTCCACCCTCGCCAATGATGGTTTCGAAACCGGCTGGCAACCCTTGAATGAATTGCAAAGCATGGGCCGCCTCGGCCGCTTCTGCGATCTCAGCCTCAGATCGCCCAAGACTGCCATAACCAATATTGTTCTTAACCGTATCGTTAAAGAGAATAGTCTGCTGGGTTACCATGGCGATTTGGTCTCGCAGCGTAGCCATAGTCACATCTCTGATATCGTACCCGTCGATCGTGACAGATCCGCTAGTCACATCGAGAAATCGAGGTACAAGGTTGGTCAGCGTCGTCTTCCCCCCTCCGCTGTGTCCTACGATGGCCAAGGTCTGACCTGCAGGAACGGTGAGATTAATGTCCTTCAAGGCAACGGTATTGTCGTCGTAGACCAAACCCACATTGTCGAAAACGATGCGATCTTGAAAAGCAGGTAATATTTTGGCTTCGGGTTTGTCTGAGATTTTCGGCTCTGTATCCAAAATATCAAACAACCGGGTGGCTGCTGCCAATCCCTGTTGTATTGTCGAGTTGACCTTGCCAAGCCGTTTAACCGGATCATAAGCTACGACCAGCGAAGTCATCAAAGCAAAAAATTCTCCCGGGGTCATCACTCCTTCAATAACCAGTTTACCACCGAACCAGATAAATGCTGCAATCGCTACGCCACCAATAAATTCCATCAAGGGGTGCTGGAGACAGCGAAATTTGGCATCAAGAACCGTCACTTCGAACAAGGTGGTAAGCTGTTTGTTGTAGCGGTCATTCTCATAGGCTTGCATGTTGAAAGCCTTGACAATCCTATTGCCGGTGATGGTCTCGTAGAGCATATTCGAAATATTGGCAGTCTCCTCTTGCCCTTTGGTGCTGAGTCGGCGAAAGACTCTGGCGAATTTAATGATTGGAAAGGCTGCAAAAGGGAAAACGACAAAACAGAACAAGGCTAGCTTCCAGTTCAGATAAAAAACGACTCCGAGCAGGACTACAACGGTAAAGAAATCTCTTAAAACCCCAACAAGTGCGCTGGACATCGCCTGCTGCATGAGAGTGACGTCCGAGATAACACGGGAAATCAGAGTCCCGGTCGGGTAAGTATGGAAGAAGGCTAGTGGTTGGATATGGATATGTTTGAAAATACGGGAGCGAAAATCCCTAATAACCGCCAGACCGACCCACTCGAGCAGTACGTCGTAGGTGTAGTAAAAGGCCCCTTTTATCGCAAAGGTTAAGACGATAATAATCGTAAAAGAATAGAGGTATAAGGGGTTCTTTTCGATGAATATCTTGTCAAGGCCATCTTTTACCATATAGGTTTGAACACCCGTGCACATTGCCACGGCGGCCATTGCCAACATGGAGATTATCAGTTTGGATCTATAAGGTTGCAGTGCTCGGTAGATCCTAAACAGAAGAGCCTTGTTTGTCATATTTACCAATCTAATGGTTACCTTGAAAAGTTGAAATTTTCGTTCATAATCAAGGCGCGAATGTAAATTTTGCCGCAGGCATATAGTGGATATGTCGAGGATATAATTTTCATGCGCAACGCTGAGTTTGGGCGAAAAAGCGATTTTTCAAGGTAGCCTAATATGTCACTGTGTGCATAGATAGTTCCTGCCGGGTCGCCCGGTTCTATTTCTATTGTGCTAGGATTTAAACCATTAAAGAACAATGTACAAATGATATCCATCTTCGTAGCGGAGGATTAAACGGGCTCAGCTGATTTTTCAAGATCCCTCCTCTGCCAGATTGAAATCGTCGCAAAAGTTAGAGGTTCTGCTAAAATCGTCCTTGAAAGATCTGAAATTGGAGAAAAACAGCAAAAACCGACAACTCAGGATTTGAGCGAGGCGCTAACTCAATTAAACTATAAACTGGTAAATACAGTAAAATTAATCTAGGATTTCGGTCAAAATTGAAGGTGGATGTACTAAGATTCAACAACTTGGCCTTAACTGAGCAAGCGTGTGTTTATCAGCCACCACAACCGAAGAAGAGAGTTCCCTGGCCACTGCGGCAACCCATATTCAAAAAGAGATGATGGTCATCGCAACCAGATGAAAAAAATACGACATTATTTAGAGTATAAAATCCTGTTGGGTATCGGTTTTCTCATTCGTGGACTACCGAGATCGACAATGCTGCAATTGGGGCGGCTTGTTGGCGATTTTATTTATTTTTGCGTTCCAGTGCGTAAATCGATCGTCTTCAACCATCTTGAGTTTTCCTTTCCTGACAAATCAGCTGCAGAAAGAAAGATAATTGCCAGAGGGGCTTACCAAAACTTTGGTATGAATGTTTTTGAACATCTCTGTGTTCCAATGCTCTCCAATGAAGATTTTCGCCGTATCGTCAAACTGGTTGACGAAGATGTACTGGTTCAGGAGTTGGAAAAAAAACGAGGGGTTATTATTGTCGGAGGGCATTTTGGTAACTGGGAGTACAGCAGCAGTGCGGTGGCTGCCTATGGATACCATCTTGGGGTTGTGGTAGCGGAGGTGTCCAACAAGTATATAGGCAAAAGGGTTAATGAGCATCGTGAAGCAAGTGGCGCCGAAATGATCCCCAAGGGTGCGTCAACCAGGGCGGTAATCAGAATTTTACGTGAAAACGGTGTAATGGGAATGCTTATGGATCAAGATGAGAACGAAGACGGTATCTTCGTCGACTTTTTCGGGCGCCCCTGTTCCACCGCAAAAGGACCAGCTGCACTGGCCCTGAAGACCGGTGCTTCGATTATATTTTTTGTTGCGATCCGTCAGCATGATGGAACCATACATGTAGCTTTCGAGCCCGTGGAAATCGATTATGAGGCTGGGATGACAGAAGAAAACATCCTCGATATCACCCAGCGCTGCACCTCTCGCCTGGAACATTACACTCGCCTCTATCCTGATCAATGGTTCTGGATGCATCGCCGCTGGAAAACCCGCCCTAAACAGGAAATTTCCAGAGCTTGAAACTGCTCGACTATTATTGCCATCCCGTATCTCATTTCGGAATGATTCAGCCCACGATTTTATTGATTAGGTGTGACCTTAGTCACCTATCACCATTTGTTATAGCTGAGGTCACCTGCTGCTTATGGTAATTTGGTGCAGCGACAACTTGTGGTCTGTAGGTAAATGCAAATGCACGGGCT